>JAAAOR010000129.1 GCA_009908735.1 Spirochaetota bacterium
TTACGCCGATAAAGGGAGTACCGGCCCGAGGCCGAATCGGAGGCCCACGGCCGGCCCCGACCGCGGGGACGGAGGAGCCGGGACCCGAGCGGCCCGCGGGGACACGGCCCGGGGGGACGGAGGACGCATGAGCTGCCGCCACATACTACGCCCACGCCGCCTTCTGTGGCTCGGCTTGTTGCTTACGGTTGCAACGGCCACGGCGGCAGCGCAGGAGAATGTAGCGCAGCAGCAGCCGACGCTGAGCTACGTCGAGGGAGCGGTGGAGGTGGTGCGCGAGCACCGCACGCTGCAACCGGGGCTGCTCTTCGGCGCTCGGCTCGAGTCCTTCGACTTCATCGAAACCGGCGTCGATGGTGTCGCCGAAATGCGCCTCGTCGCCGAATCCGGCGCCGCGGCGGGGACGGAGGCGCAGGCCGGCGCCTCCGCCGGAACAGAGGCGGCTGCGCCGGCATCCACGACCCGCCTGCGTCTCGATCCCGACTCCGCACTCATGCTTCACACGCTCAGCCCGCTCGTCGTCGAGCTCATCTACGGCTCTCTTTCCGCAGAGACCGGCGTCGGCGGCGACGTTACTGTGTTGGTGCGTGAGGGCGCTGTGGAGGCGGGCAATACCGCTGTTACCGTCGCTCGGGGTGCGCTCGGCCGACTTCGGGTGGAGGCGATAGAGGGGCGGGCGAGCGTCACCGTGGAGGGGGAGGATCCGCCACGCCTCTTCGCCCGGGAAGACCGCTCCGTGCTCCTAGATCCCGACCGCCGCGCCTTCGAAAATACGGTTCCCTCAGGGGATATCGGGCAGTGGCGCGGTGCGCGGCTCATGGTCGCGGCCATGGCCGCCGCGGGTTCCGGCGAGGTCCACGCGGGAATCCTCGAGCGTAGCCGGCTCTATACCGCGGCCAAGGCAGCGTTCGACAGCGCCCACGCCGAAGCCGTCCGGGCCGAGCCGTCCATTCTTGGCTGGATGCGCTCGTCCGACCTCGAGCGCTCGCTCGGCGACGACACCGCTTCCACGCTCGACGCGCCCCTGGCCACTCTCGAGGGGGCTCGTCGGGAGTTCGAGCCGCTGTTTCGCGAGCTCGAAGCGCTGGTGACCGTTGTTGGCGCCGAGGTATTGCCGGCGAGCGTGTCGGAGGACTCACGCATAATCGAGGAGCGCCTTCACACCGCGCGACATCTTCTGCGGTTGTTTTTCGAGAGCCAAGGGCGGCTGCCGGAGGCCGGAGGGGGCACGACGGCACTCCCCGCCCGCGGGATGTAGCCGCGGGGCTCACTCGAAGAGGGTGACGTCGCCTTTGCGCTTCTGCCCCCGCTTTCTGAGGCTTTCGAGGTACTCTTCCTCTTCCTTCTCCACGTCTACGATGAGCTTGCCGGTTATCCGCTTCAGCATCACCTTGAAGGTCTGAGGGTCGAGAAAGATCTTTCGGCCCACGGTCCCGCCCACGTCGGAGGTCTCCACGGCAATACTCTCCGTCTCGAGATACTCGAAGGCAAAGCGTATGTTACTCTGCGGCACGCCGCCGTTCTCGCCCACCTCGTTCTGCAGCACATGGCCACCGCCGAAGACTTTGGCCCGCAGCCGTTCCTTGCGGGCGCCCATTTTGATGAGATCGTTTATCAGGAGCTCCATCGCGAACATGCCGTACTTGCCGGTCTCCGAAGTCATAAAGCTCCGAGAGTCGAGGGAGCCGGGCAACATGAAGTGGTTGAGGCCACCGAGCCGTAGCCTGGAGTCGTAGAGCGCGACGCCTACGCAGCTACCGAGCACCGTAGAGATCATGATGGGCTCGGCCGATGCGAGGTATTCGCCCGGATGGAGGATGTAGACCTGTTTGCCGAACTTGCCGTTGTAGTGCTGATACACAACGATTCCAGTTTTAAAACATGGTGATTTCGCCGGAGGGGGTGCCGTCCTCAACATCGAAGCCGGCGATCTCACCTGCGGATTTCTTATGGGTAAATATAGTGAATCTTTCTATCATCGACTTTAGTCGATCGCTCCTAATTCGCCACTCGGTCAGCCCCCGCGCTTCGAGGAGCGGCTGCATCCGAGTTCGGGCGGCTGCCTGCACCTCACGCAGCTGTGAGTTGATGGTGTCGATCTGAGTGAGGAGCTTTTCGAGCTCGTCGAGCTGTTCCTTCATTTCACGGAAAAGTCGAACGAAGCGCTCGCTGAATAGCGACATACCCTCGATTCGCGCACCGAGGGTCTGCTTCGCCTCGGCGAGCTCTCCGGAGAGACGCTTCATGCGGGTCTCGAACTCTAAAACGAGCTTTTCCTCGTCGGTGAATACGCTTTGGTAGCGGCTTATGACCTCGCTCGTCTCGCTGATGAAGTTTTTGGTGGATTCGATCGAGACGTTCACGTCCTTCTCGATTTTGTGCGTGAGGGCGTTCATGGTCTCCACCGTCCCCGACATCTGCTGAAGCACCTCCTGCTTCGCGACCTCGATGCGCGAGGCGATGTCGATGGAGCGAAACCGCGTAATGAGCGTCGAGAAGGAGCGGAAATCGGCCTCTATCTGCGATACCTCGCCGAGTAGCTGCTCGCTGTCTCGGGTAAGGCGCCGCTTCATGTCCATCGAGTGGTGCGTGTCAGCTAAAAGCTCCTCAAGCATCTGTGACGCGCGGGCAAACAGCGCATCGAGGCCCTCTCGCTCCTCTGTCCCCGCATGCATGCTCTCATAGACGAAATTGCTTCGGTCCTTCTCCGCCTGCTCGATGATGTTGCGCGCGCTCTCCGCGTTTTCGCGGAACACCTGCAGGCTCCCGCTCATGCGCTCGCGAATATCGTCGAGAAGGGTGATGCACAGGTCGGGCAGGCTCGAGAGAAAGGACAGCTCATCAAGCACATGCTCCTCATCGTCGCTGTCCTCAACTTCCTGGAGCTCCTCGAGGGAGATAACTACGTGATCCACCGACTGCTTGATGATGTCCTGGACCTGCACTTCCTGCATGATGTTCGAGAGCGGCTGCTTAATGCTGCGTGATCTATCGCGGATCGACTCGAGCACCGTGGCGGTCTGCTCGATGCCGCTGAGAAAAGCATCGAAGCTACCGGAGAGCCGCTCGCGAAATCGGCCGAAGAGCTCGTCCTGATTTTCCTTCACCGAAGCCATCTCGTTTCGAAACTCTCTAAACTCCTCGAGAAGCGTGCCGCCCCGATGGGTGATGGTGTCGGTGAGATCAATCGTGCGACTGGAGAGGCGTTTGAGCTCTTCCGTGATATAGGAAAAGGCCTTGCCTGCGCTACCGCTCTTGAGGGCGACGGTCATGGCGTTGATGGAAACGAGCTCCATCTCTATGGAATCTTCCTTGATCTCTCCGATGAGCGTGTCGAGCTCGCCGAGAGTCTTGATGCCCCCATCGAGCTCCGAGAACAAGCGCTCGTCCTGAGCATGCATTTCCCCGAAAGACCCCGTCGCCTCGCTCACCGCAGCCCGCGCTTCCTCGATGACGCGGGCAAGGCGTCCGCCCTCTTGCCGGTCGTCACCGGCCCGCAGGCTGTCGACCACTTCGCAGGACGCGGTGAGACTCACCTCCATTTCGGAGTGCAAGCGCGGAAACTGTTCTCCGAGGCTGAGAAAGATCCGCTCGGTATCTGCAACCAGATTGTGAAGTGATTCAATGAGCTCGTCTTTCTTGGAGATATTAACCTTTTCCATCCTTTTGAGTATAGATCAGGTGAGGCTGCGGCGCAAGCCGAACCGGCCATTTTCGGCGAAAAAAAGGGCCGGCGCGCGGCCGACCCTCTGCGTTTCGTAGATTCTGTGGTGCTCAGCCTCGACCGCAGCAGCGCGACGCCGAGGTGGGCTTACGCCTGCTTCTGAGACTCCAGCGCCAACGCCTGCTCGGTTTCCTGGTCGAAAAGCAGGACCTTCTCCATGACAGGCACGATCTTCACCTGATCGCCGACCGATACGCCGATATTCGGATTGACGCGGGCAATGAATTGGTGGGCACCGGTGTTGAGGTAGAGATGGGTCTCCGCACCGAGAGGCTCGATGACCTCGACGGTGGCCGGAATGTAGGTTCCGTCCTTGGCGTCGGGATCGTAGCGCAGGTCCTCGGGGCGTACGCCAAAGCTCATCTGCTTGCCGACATAGTCCTTTGCGACTTCCGCGGGCTTGCCGGATAGCTCCATCTTGAAGTTGGGCTCGTCCATGACGATTTTTTTGCCTTCCTCGGAGATGTTGACGTTTAGAAAGTTCATGGGAGGCGAGCCGATGAACCCGGCGACGAAGCGGTTAACAGGCGAGTTGTAGAGCGTCAGCGGATCACCGATCTGCTGAATGAGGCCGTCTCGCATCACGACGATCTTGTCACCCATCGTCATGGCCTCGACCTGGTCGTGGGTGACGTAGAGCATGGTCGCCTGGAGGCGGTTGTGGAGTCCGGAAATCTCTGCGCGCATCTGCACGCGAAGCTTTGCATCGAGGTTAGAGAGTGGCTCATCGAAGAGAAAGACCTTGGGCTTGCGGACGATGGCGCGGCCGACGGCGACACGCTGGCGCTGGCCACCGGAGAGAGCCTTGGGCTTTCGCTCGAGCAGCTCACCGATGTCGAGGATTTTTGCGGCTTCATCGACACGGGACTTGATGTCTTCCTTCTTGAACTTGCGGATCTTCAGACCGAACGCCATGTTGTCGTACACCGTCATGTGCGGATACAGGGCGTAGTTCTGGAAGACCATGGCGATGTCCCGGTCCTTCGGCGGGATGTCGTTGACGACCTTGTCGTCAATGGAGAGCTCGCCGCTGGTGATGTCCTCGAGGCCCGCCACCATACGAAGGGTGGTCGTCTTGCCACAGCCGGAGGGACCAACGAGTACAACGAACTCTTTGTCGTTGATCGTGATGTTGGCGTCCTTCACCGCGAGTACGTTGCCTTCGTACACCTTGGTGATGTTCTTCAAATTGACAGTTGCCATGTGCAACCTCCAGTAGAGTTATCTTATGCTCACCATGTTACGCCGGGTTGTGGCCGTTGTCAATTGTTGAGTTAGTGAAGCGCGTGCGGCGCCGGCGCCGCTGACGCCGCCGACGAAGGAGGACGCGCGGCGTCAGTCCCCCTTTTGCAGTACCCAGGCCCGTATCTCGCGCCGCAGCTCCTCCGCGGTTGCATCATCGGTGAGCTCACGGCTCAGCCACGGTTGGATAACATTCTCTTTGATCTCATTCCAGTTTTTGGGTACCTGCAGCGGGAAATCCAAGAGGCTTGCCGGCGGCACCCTGCCGAGGATGCCGGGAAACGCACGCGGAAGCTCCTCCTCGTTTGTTGCCACCAGCGCGGAGAACCCGCCGGCGATGCCGAACTGCTCGATACGTTTTCGCGAGATCGCATCGATCAGTGCCGCCTGCGTTTCCGCGTCGAAGAGCCACCTGATGAAGTCACGCCCGGCCCCGGCATGCTCGGCCTCCGCGGGAATGCCCACGTGGGAGATGTTTTCCAGCACCGGAATGCTTCCGTCCCGAGAAAGCCACCGCACGTCTACGTTGCGACGCGAGCTCTCCACCATTGAGTAGAAGCGGGTTGCCGTTGTGTAGCTGAAGCGGATGCGGTCGCGAAGGAGGAGTTGGTAAGGGGGGTCATAGAGGTAGCGCTCCTCAAAGGTTCGCTCGGTGTCGAAGCCGCCGTTTGTCTCCTCCACCCAGCTGCGCACATACGCGACCGCATCCTCGAGGGCCCCGTGGTTCCACACGGCGTTTCGCCGGCCCTGTTCGCGGAAGTTCGCGCCGTAGCTCATAGCCAGCACGTAGACGAACTCGCCGCTCCATCGCGGGGAGAAGCCCATTCGCACATAGCTCCCATCGGTGGTTTCATTGAACGCAGCCGCTTCCTCGCGCAGGCGCTCGACGGGCAAGCGGAACTGGGCGAGCCCTTCATTGAGCGCGGAGCGCTTGAACATGGCCGCCGGCAGGTCAAACGCGACCGGTAGCAAGTAGGTCTCTTCGTTTCGGCGGCCGAGGCTGAGCAGGCCGGGGTAAAAGGCGCCGGCGTCGAGCTCGTCGCCGGCAAGGATATCGTCGAGGGGCGTAAAATGGACGAAGGTGCTTTCGTTGGCGAGAAAGTCGCCGAGTACGAGGTCGGGATGCTGCTGGCGCTCAAGGAGGGCGTCGGCGGGCTGTGGGGTAAACTCCACTTCGATCTTGTAGCGTTCCTGCTGCGCGTTATACATCTCTACGTAGGCGGCCACAGCGGTGCGATCCGTCCACATGGTGGCGGTCACGGTTCCCCGGCGCTCGCAACTTGCGAGCAAACTCGCGAGCGCGATGACAAGTAGGACGGTGATCAGCGCCGGGGCGGCGCGGAAGATGCGGCGGTTCACGGTTCGGCCATAGTATGGGCGCGAGGGGGCACTGTCAATTCCAGGCTGCACTCTCAGGGGTCTGGAATCGGCAACACGTATGCGCTATACTGCCCCCAATTACGGGTAGGTGGCGATGTCTGACTTCATGACCCCCCCGGGTTACGACAGAAGCGAGTATCCCGACTCTCTGACAGGCTACTTCCTCATAAGCGAAGCGGAGATGATGGACCCCAACTTCTTCCGCACGGTTGTGCTTATCATCAACCACGATGAGAACGGCGCGTTCGGCCTCGTGGTCAACCGGAAGTCCAGCCTGACACTCGGCGACGTGCTTCCAGAGTTCGACGATCCCCGCGGCTCGATACTGCCCCTCTACGTCGGCGGTCCGGTACAACAGGAGTTCCTCTTCGTCGTGCACTCCCCCTATACCGACCACGAGCCGAGCGAAGCCTCCATCGAGCCGGTTGAAGGGGTCATTTTCGAGCCGGCCTTCGCGGAGGTGCAGGAGCTCTTCCACGCCGAGGGCTGGAAAGCAATACCGGCGGCGGTGCGTCCCAGGGTGCTCCTTTTTCTCGGCTACTCCGGGTGGGCGCCGGGGCAGCTCGAGACCGAGCTCGAAGAGGGCGCCTGGATTCTGCACAAAGCCCGGCCGCACATCGTGTTTCACCCCAACCCCGAGGAAGGCTGGAAAGACGCGCTGAGGGACAAAGGCGGGCTGTACCGGATCTTCGCCGACACGAATCAAAAACCCTCCACCAACTGATGAAACTGATGCCACACTGATGTCGAGTTTGTCGGCCTCTCGCCTCTTCATAATCGGTATCCTCGTCGAGGGAGGACTGGGCTTGTTGGGGCTTGGGCTGGCGGCACTCGCAGGCCTCGACATCATCGGCATGCTCCTCCCGGACCCAGGCCCGGTTGGCGGCGTCGCCGCGCTCGGCGGGCCGGTGCGGGCGGCGGTCCATGTGGCCCTCGGCGTCGCCGCGACCCTCCCGCCGCTTGCCGGGTTCTTCCGCGCGCTGCGCTCCGAGTGGCCGCCGCTTCGGCGTATCCGCCGCATCCTCGAGCACGGTCTCCTCCCGCATTTTGCCGCCCTCGGCATCCCCCGCCTCGCGCTCCTTGCCGCCCTCGCCGGAGCGGGGGAGGAGCTGTTGTTCCGTGGCTTTTTCCAGCCGGCGCTCGCGCCGGCGCTTGGTGAGCCGGCGGCACTCCTCATTGCCGCCGCCTTATTCGGGCTCGTGCACTGGATCACCCCCTTCTATGCGCTCTACGCCGGAATCCTCGGCGTCTATCTCGGTGCGCTCTTTCTGCTCACCGGGAGCCTCATTGCGCCCATCCTCTGCCATGGTGTCTACGACCTTGTTGCTCTCGGTGTGTTACACCACCGTGTTCGCCGGGCTCACGCCGTCGACGAGAACGCTGCGCACCGCCGAGCAGGCGAGGCGGGCCATCTCTCGGCGGGCATGGAAGGTGGCGCTTCCGATGTGCGGGAGGACGACGACGTTGTCGAGTGAGAGGAGCTCGGTGGTAATCTCGGGCTCGAACTCGTACACGTCGATGCCGGCGCCGAAAAGCTCTCCCTCGGTGAGCGCCGTGACGAGATCATCCTCCTTGACGATGGGACCACGGCCGATGTTGACGAAGATCGCATCCTGCTTCATGCGTCGGAAGGCGTCGAGGGTGAAGCGGTGACGCGTTTCCTCGGTGAGGGGCGCGGTGACGACTATGACGTCGGCGGTCTCGAGCATCTCATCGAAGGTGACGTACTCCGCCGGGAGCATGAGCTCGGCGTGCTCGTCGCGACGGCGCTTGGTGTAGACGACCCGCATGTCGAAGCCCCGGGCCCGCTTTGCGAGCGCCTGGCCGATGCGGCCCATGCCGAAGATGCCGATGGTGGTCCCGGCAAGCTCCTTACCGAGGTAGAGCGTCGGGGTCCACGCGACATGGCCGCTCGAGCGAGTGAAGCGATCGGCGTCGGGGATGCGCCTCGCGACCGCCATCACGAGGGCGAAGCCGAGCTCGGCGGTGCCCTCGGTGAGCACGTGGGGGGTGTTGCACACGCGAATGTCGCGCTCGCGGGCGGCATCGAGGTCCACGTTGTTGTAGCCGACCGCGTAGTTTCCGATCACCCTGAGCTTCGGCGCGGCTTCGATGAGCCTTCGGTCGATTGGGTCGGCGAGGAGGGGCACGAGGCCGTCGGCATCCGCGACCTCGCGCTCGAGCACCTCACGGGGAATAGGTTCATCCGATTCATGGTAGAAGAGATCGACATCGGAAAAGTAGTCCCGCACGTCGAAGGGTAGCTTTCGTGTAACGATGACTTTCATTGAGAGGCTCCTTTGGGCGGCGGGTGGCCGTTTGCCGTTGGGCCCGCCTTTTGTGCTATACTCACATTGTGACGGAGTTCCCCTTTCACGCCTATAGCACTTATCTCCGTCAGAGATACGGTGAGAGGACCTATCGCATCGGCGTGGACGCGGGCTTCTCCTGCCCGAACCGCGGGCGGGACCGTGGGACAGGGGGATGCCGTTTCTGCGACGAAAGCGGTTCGCGAGCGGCGTACATCGCCGACCACGAGGCGGCCGATCTTAGAGGGCAGATCGTACGCTCGCAGCAGGCGCTCTCCCGGCGGTACGGCGCCTCTCAGTTCATTCTCTACTTTCAGGCCTTCTCGAGCACCTACGCGCCGGCCGGCAAGCTGCGCGAAATATATGATGCCGGCCTCGCGGTCATGCCCTTCCGGGAGCTCATCGTCTCCACCCGTCCCGACTGCGTGGATGCGGAGAGGGCCGAGCTTATCGGCTCCTACCGCGAGGAGCTCAGCGACGTCTGGGTGGAGCTCGGCCTTCAGTCGGCTCACGACACGACCCTCCGCCGGATCGGGCGCGGGCACGACGTGGCGGCCTTCGACGAGGCCCTCTCACGGCTGCGCGCGGCGGGGGTGAAGGTGGCCGCGCACGTTATTTTTGGGCTGCCCGGTGAGGGTCCCGATGAAGCGCTCGAGACGGTGCGATTTCTCGCCGATCGGCGGGTCGAAGGCATAAAGATCCACAACATGCATGTGGTCGACGGCACCCCGCTTGCGGATGAGTATCGCCGCGGCGAGCTCGAAGTGCCGGGCCCTGACGAGCATATGCGGAGTGTCGCGGCGGCGCTGGAGCTGCTTCCGCGCGAAACGGTGGTTATGCGGATCACGAGTGACACAGCCCCCGACCGTCTCCTCGCGCCGCGCGAGTTCTGGGGGAAGCAGGAGTTTCGACGGCGGCTCGTGCAATATATGCAGGAGCGCGATATGTATCAGGCGGGAGGTAACAGACAGGAATGGCTAAGCAGATAAAGGACAACGAGACACTGACCCTCATCGAGCGGATAGCCGATCACTTCAACAACAACCTCTACAACCGGTATCTGCGACAGGCATACACCACTATGGCGCTCGATCAGAGCTCGTGGACACTCATCGAGAACCTCCTGGATAAGTCCGACTACTACCGGCTGCAGGGCTATCACTACGATGAGCTCTATGAACGGGTTCTCGCTCTCGCGCGCTTCGTCTACCACTCCAGGCGGGAGATCCAGCCTCATCTGCGCAGCATCCTCCAGCGCGCCGGCGGGCCGAGCGGCAACAGTCCGAACGAGCGTATTCTTCGAGAGATGGCGGTCAACAACTTTGCCTCCAACTTGAATCTGCTCTCCGACCTGACCAACAAGCTCTTCTCGCGTGTCGCCGAGCTCGACGAGCAGGACCACAAAAACGACCGCCCGGTCTACCGCCGCATTCCGGAGGTGCAGGAGATCGGCCGTTACCTCGTCCCCCGATGACAAACGGCGGTTTTCTCGTTAGATTGGCGACCGGAGGTGATCCATGCCCGTATCGAAGGTAAAGATCGGTGTCGTCGCGCTCGTGGCAGTGTTGGTGTTGAGTGGGTGTCTTCAGTCGCGCACGGTGGTATCCATCAACCCGGATGGTTCCGGAACGGTTGAAGAGACGTTTCTTATGCAAAAGGACGTGGTGCAAATGCTTGCCGGCATGGGCGAGGGCGAGTCGTTCTCGCTTCTCGACCGTGATGAACTCCAGCAGGGTGCAACGGACTACGGGAACGGGGTGATGTTTCAGAGTGCCGAGGAAATGAGCACGGGCTGGGGGAGCGGGTACCGTGCGGTTTATACGTTCGAAGACGTAAATCAGCTGCGCGTCAACCAGAATCCCAGTGACGACCTACCCTCTCAAGGCGGCGGCATGGGTGGCGAGACACCGAGCGCGGTGGAGTATATCCAGTTCGCGATCAGCGGTAGCAATCCCGCCACGCTCGAGATCATTATGCCCGAGCCCACGGAAGGCGAAATGGAGCCGAGCGACTCCCCGTCGATGTCCGAGGATATGCAGGCGCCCGAGCTTTCCGAGCAGGATATGCAGGGATTGGCCAGCCTCTACACCGACATGCGCATCAGCGTCGAGGTAGTCGTCAACGGACGTGTTGTGGATTCCAACGCGACCCACCTCGACGGAAACACGGTGACCCTAATCGATATGGATTTCAACCGCATTCTCGAGGAGCCTGAAGTGATGCAGCGCCTCGCCGTGCAGGAGCCTGGCTCTCTCAGCCAGATTGAGGCTCTCGTGGACGACATCCCCGGCATTCGGGCGGAGCTCAAGCCGCGCGTGCGAGTTCGGTTTCGCTGAGTCTTCCCGGTGCGGAGTGCTGAATTGACACCCGTCTGCTTGTATCGTACTGTAACGCCATGAGTTCGCCGGACCAGGGGTCTGGGGGCCAGCGTAGTGCAGGCGAGGATGCCCAGCCGTCTCTTTTGGAACGCCTCTTCGGTGCGCTGCTCGGCGGTGAGGATGAGGAGCGCCTGCGAAAGCGGCAGCTGAGAAACATTGCGAAGGCGCTGAAGAAATCCCGCCTCAAGTTTTACAAGCCTCGCGGGGAAGAAGTGCAGCCGGCGCTCGCGAAGTTTTTCAACGATATTTACCGCACTGTAGGACCTGCCCAGACCCTGCTCTCGAATGCGGAGTCCTCAACCGCGCTCCGTGGTATCGTCATCGACACCCATCTCTCCGAGGCGCAGCGACAGCAGCGCGAGGCGCTCGACGAGGAGCGTATTCGGGAGCAGGCAAAGGTGAAGGGCACCGCTGAGCTGCGCGACGAGCTTAAAGACGTCATCATTGGCTTTTACCGCGCCTTCGATAACAAGACCGTCAAAGAAATAAACGCTACTTACAGCAACATCCGCAGGCTCGTAAACTTCGTGCGCTTCGACTACTATTTTTTGCTGCGCAAGTTCGATTCGAACTTCCCCGAAGGGGAGTTCACCTACAAGCCCAAGTTCGATTCGCTGCAAGCGGAGTACGTCTCGGACGATCTCAAGGACTTCCTCGAGATCGCATATCCGCTGGATAAGCAGGCGGATTGGGATGCGGTGTTCGATGCGTTGCGCGCCTACAAGGGGGTGGAAACCATCGCCAGGTCGGAGTGGAAGAAGGTGGTTGCGCAGGTCGATGATGTGCTCAAGTCGAACGTTCTGACGATGATCGTCCAGCACGCCGACAAGAACCCTGCGTTCCAGCCGAGCTCCCGTAAGGTCAACGAGCGAATCGTGGAGCCCTATCTCGAGAGCCTCAAAACAAAGGCCGAGTCGACGGTGCAGGGCCTGATAAATGAGCGGCGCACCGAGAAAGCCGACCAGCTCAAGCAGAAAGTTTTCGGCACGACCGCTATTGCGCGTACGAAATACTACACCGACACTGCGAACCTGGTTTTCACCAAGCGTAATCTCGCGGGCTACACCTACACCGAGCCGATCAACTACCTCAAGGCGTTCCTCCTTGATTACGTGAAAAAGGATGTACGAGAAGTCGTGCGTGATATTCTCATCGTTCGCGGGCAGTGGTCGGACAATATTACCTCACAGCGCCTGTCTGAGGCCTTCCATCAGGTGTTCACCATTGCCGATCAGGTGGTGAGGTTTGACGACAGCCTCGCCGAGGAAGGAGAACTCGGGCAGAAGGTGAAGCGAGGGATGGGCCGTATTAAGGACCGCGACCCGGCGACCACGAAGCTGCTAAAGCAGACCCTCGACGAGGTGAACAAGCAGGCTCGAGCGATGATAATGGACTCGGCGCAGGCGCTCATCACCATGGCCAAGGACCTCAAGACGCTCATAGAGGATCACGAGAAGAAAAGTGGCGAGCTTCTTCTTAACTGGAAGGAACTGGATTCATACACCGAGGAGCCGCTGAAAGACCGCATGGTCGAGATCTATCGCACAACCTACCACTTCGTGCAACTCCTGCAGATGTACGTAAAGAAAAAGCAATCTGCACCGGACGACGGCGCGGACTAGTCGGTCCGCTACCGCGGGGTGGCGGTGGTCCTGCGCACGCCGGTGCCGGGCGGCCGCCCTCGGCTGCTAGAGCGCACCCTCGAGAGCGAGTAATGAGCGCTTTGCCTCCGTGCCGCTTCCGTTGAGCGATCGCAACGCGTAGTTGCCGATGCTTCCCGATGCCGGAACGACGCGGTGACAGGGTACTATGATAGGGATCGGGTTGGAGGCAACCGCATTACCCACCGCGCGTGCAGCGTCCTTTTTGCCGATCTTCCTCGCGATTTCGCCGTAGGTCACGACGTCGCCGTACTTGATCTTGCGCAGCCGCTGCCATACGAGACGCTGAAATTCGGTCCCTTCGAACTCGAGCTCCAGGGTGAACCGCGTCAACCTCCCTGCGAAGTACTCATCCAGCTGGTACTCGACCTCACCGCATGCATACTTGTTATCCACCGCTACGTAATCCTCTCCCCAATCATTGACGGGTCGGAAGCCGATACGCACGACCGTGCCCTTGCGCCTTACTGCAATGTAAAGATTACCGATCGGGGATGGATACGTATGGGTGTAGACAATCTCGGTGCTTTTCGCCATACGCCTTCACCAAGGACGATAGCACCGAGATCGGAAAAAGGAAAGCGGGTAGACAGAATATTCCATTTGCTGAGCCGCAATGTCTCAGTTATACTTCGCCGCATGGCCGACACGGTGACCGTCCTGCCGGTTCTTCCCGGCGATCGAAGGCTCGAGCGTGAGTTTATCTCGTTACCCCATCAAATCTACGAGGGGTGTGCGCAGTGGGTCCCCCGTTTCCGCAAGGGGGTCCGCCGGATGATCCGGCGCGAGCACCCCTACTTCGATCACGCGGACTCGCAGTTCCTCATTGCTCAGCGAAACGGGGACACGGTGGCCCGGCTTCTCGTGGTTTTCAATCGTCGCTACAACGAGCACCACGGCCGCCGCGACGCACATTTCTATTACTTCGATGCGTTCGATGATTCCGGGGCTGTCGACGCGCTCTTTGCCGCAACCCGCGAGTGGGCCCTCGATCGTGGCTGTGAGGCCATTGCCGGGCCCATGCTATCCGGTGGTGCTGCCGGTCACGGGGTTCTCGTCGACGGATTCGAGCATCGCGCGGCGATGACGATGATGAGTTACAACCACCCCTACTACGGCGCCCACCTCGAACGGCAGGGGATGGTGAAGCGGGTCGACATGCTCTCCTCGTGCCTCCATCCTCCGACCTTCGAGCTCCCCGCGAAAGTGCGCTCGGTAGCGCAGAAGGTTCTCGCGCGGGGACGCTTCTCGGTGCTGCGGTTTTCATCAAAGGCCGAGCTCAGGGCCGTCGCCGCCGAGGTGGTGCCGATGTTCAACCGTTCCCTCGCGGGGCATCTACAGAACTATCCGCTGACCGAGGCCGAGCTCCACGAGCTTGCCGCCGACCTGCTCGAAGTTGCCGACCCCGAGCTCATCAAGATTCTCGCCTACGACGGCGAGTACGTCGGATTCCTCCTCGCCTTCCCAGATGTTTCGGAGGCGCTGCGTCGCTCCCGGGGCCGCCTGACGCCTTGGGCCCTCGTCGACATCATGCGGGAGTTCAAACGGACCAAGGACCTCGTGATAAACGGCGCCGGCATCCTGCCTGAGTACCAGCGCCTCGGCGGCAACGCGCTTCTTTACTATGAGCTCGAGCGCACCGCCAAGAGCCGCGACTTCACTCATGCCGATGTGACGCAGGTAGCGGAGTCGACTGAGCTCATGCAGAGCGACCTCGAGCGGCTCGGAAGCGAGGTCTACAAGCGCCATCGGATCTACGAGATGCCCTTGTAGGCGGGGCGTGAGCACCCGTGGGGGCAGCGGTAGAGTCCTCAGTCCATGTCGCGATAGGGGGCGAGGAGGTTACGCGTGCGCGGGGGCACCGAGGCATCGAGGTGAATGCCGTCGCCGCGGTGCTCCTCCGCGACGACACGGCCGGTCCGGTGAGCCAGCGCGGCGAGATCATAGCGGTCGTAGGGGAGATGGTAGTTTGCCCGGTCAAAGCCTCCCTCGACGAGGTCGCGCATGGCCTCTCGAAGCGTCTCGACTCCCTCGCCCGTTTTCGCCGAGCAGGCGATACAGGTTGTGTGCAGCGTCGCCTCTATGCGCGAGCAGAGCACGTCGGTGTCGCCGGGGCGTCCCCCGGGAGCGTCAATCTTGTTCACTACGGTGAGAATGGGTTTCTCTCCGGCTCCCAGCTCCGAGAGGACCGACATCGTGGTTTGGTGGTGCTCCATGACATGCGGTGAGGAGCCGTCGAGGACGTTGACGAGGAAGTCGGCGGTTACGGTTTCCTCGAGCGTGGAGTGGAACGCGTCGACGAGCTGATGCGGGAGGTTTCGGATGAAGCCGACAGTATCGGTGACGAGCACGTGCGCGGAGTTCGGGAGCTCGACCTTGCGGGTGGTTGGATCGAGGGTGGCAAAGAGCTGGTCCTCCACAAGCACCCCGGCTCCGGAGAGCCGATTCAAGAGCGAGGACTTGCCGGCATTGGTGTAGCCCACGATGGCTCCAGTGGGGACCGGCACGCCGGTGCGTTGCTTTCGCCGCGCCTCACGCTGCTGCTCAACCTCGGAGAGCTTCCGGCGGATGCTATCGATTCGCGCCAGGACCGTCCGTCGGTCGGCTTCGAGCTGGGTCTCTCCCTCGCCTCGCGTCCCCTTCTGACCGCCACGCTGGCGCGAGAGGTGGGTCCACGCCCGGGTGAGTCGTGGGAGCTGGTACTGCATCCGTGCGAGATCTACCTGTAGCCGCGCCTCCCGCGTGGTGGCGTGGCGGCCGAAGATCTCGAGGATCACTTCCTGCCTGTCGAGTGTCGAGCGCTCGGCGCGCTGTTCCCAGTTCCGCTGCTGGGAGGGCGAGAGCTCGTTGTCGAAGACAATCATCTCCGCGTCGTGGTCTTCAGCGGCCCGGATGATCTCATCGGCCTTGCCGCTTCCCACTAGATAGCGTGGGCGGTACGCGCGCACGTTCACTGTGAGACGCGCGGCAGGCTCCACCCCCAGGGTTGCGAGCAATCCGGCAAGCTCTTCCAGACCTTCTTCTTGGTGATTCTCGCCCGTGCGCGCCTGTCGGACCGAGACGAGGATGGCCTTGTCGTCGGTTGTCGCTTTGCCCACTATATAATCATCGCCGACCGTGCCCAGTCGTAATGCGTGCGTCGTAGCTCGGAGACACTCGGCATCGTGTACTCCACGAGGTTTGACCCCTGCCCCACGTAAACGCCTCTATTGACGATCTGGTAGGAGAACGAACTCACCGAGCGTTCGACGTTTTTGTTCGGCTTGTTCTCCTGTGTCCGGACATCTTCGATACAGTCTTGCAGATGCTGGATGTTCCTGTCGTATGCCGCGCCGATGTTTCCCGTGTTCTCCGGGTGCTCGAAGTCGATGGTTTTCAAATCGGCAAACACCACCTTGGGCACGCTTACCTTGTTGGTGGTATCGGTCATGTAGGTGCAGAAATCGCTCGGATTCAGCCGGCTCACGACCAGGGGCGTGATCGGACAGATCTCCTGATAGACGAAATAGCCCTGGCTTTCATCCGGCGCCTGATACTGCCCTCGCGGAATCTCCAGGGTCCGCCCATCGAGGGTCGTCATGTACAGCGACATTAGTTTGTCGAGCTCGACATGTTCGAGCGAGCGATAGACGGACATCCACACCGAGTTCTTCGGGCGACCGTCTTCGTGTGGAACGCAGCGTTCGCGTGCGTAGTCCCAGTCGAAATGGGAGCCAAAACCACCTTCGATCTCTATGAACATGATCCGTTCGTACGACCCGTTCTTCTTTCCCGTCGCCATGTAGCGTCCGAACTCCTGCGGAGAGAGCTGGGATGCGATAAGGGCCTCGAGCGGGTAAACCGACAGATAATACCGAATGTCCATGACTGCCTCTTCGTGTTTCCTTAGGTTGAATCTACTCTTAGTGTACGGCAGGCAGGCCGTCCTGTAAATACAAGCGGCATTTCCGGTATACTCCGAGATCATGGCTGAGGGGTTTTTGAAGTTTCCCACTCGCGCGCCGAATTGCCTGCGGTGCCGCCATTTTTTCGTCACGTGGGATGCGCAGTTTCCGCGCGGGTGCCGTGTGTTCGGCGTCAAAACGCACCGGCTGCCAAGCCAGGTCGTGTACGAAAGTACCGGGCGGCACTGTCCGCGCTTCGAGCGTTCCCAGCGGGTCAAAGACGGTCCACTCGAGAAGTAGATTCATGGAAAGCGAGGAGGAGATTTATGGAAAGCGAGAGCGCCCGCCATACTCGCGAGGCGCTGCTGGGAGTCGGCATGCTGCTGCTCTCGGCGCTGCTGTTTGCCGGCACTACGGTCTTCGTAAAGCTCTCCGCTGAAACCGCCGGCATCTCCGGCCGTACGGCCGCCTTCGCCCGCTTTCTCTTCGGCTTCGCGGTCGTAACCGCCTATGCCGCGATCGGCCGGAAGTCGATTAGGCCGAAAGCACCCCGCATGGTGGCGCTGCGCGTTTTGACCAACACTTTGGCTGTGGTGCTCTTTTTCTCGGGGCTCGAGCTCACCACAGTGACTCACGCAAACATGCTCAACATGACCTATCCGGTGTTTGTGTTCGCGGTGGCCCCCATCCTCAATCGCGAATCGACGCCGGGTGTGTACTATCTCTTTCTCACGATGACCCTCGTGGGGATCTGGCTCGTGCTCTCCCCGCGCGACGGGCTGGGCTTTTCCGGTGCGAACGCCGGAGACCTGCTCGCTCTTGCCTCCGCCGGCGCCGCCGCCGTGGCGATTTCCGCCCTGCGGGAGGCACGAAAGTACGACAGCTCCTTTCTCATTTTGTTTCATTTGTTTCTTTTCGGGACCATTGCGAGCTTCCTCGTGATGCTACCAGGCTTCACTCTGCCGGCGGCGAAAGCCGCGCTCCCCCTGGCCGGCGTCGCCGCCTGTGCCTTCGGGGGGCAGCTCACTCTGACCGTAGGCTATCGCTACATCAGCGCAGCCGGTGGGGCAATCGTATCGGCCGCGCGGATCGTCTTTGCTGCGGTGCTCGGCACCCTGATCTTTGCCGATCCGCTCGGGTGGAAAACACTTCTCGGCGGTACGTTCATTCTGGTTTCTCTGTTTGGGGTGAGTGGGCTGTATCGCCGTTTTCGATCCTGGCTCGCCTCCCGCGAGGTGGTCTCCTAGCCCAGAAGCTTCCGGTAGGCGTTCCAGCTCGTCGAGACCAGTGTCTCCACGTCGCTGCGGCCGGCCGACCAGCCGAGGATCTTCCGTGCCCGCTGTGCCGAGGCCACCAGGCGCGCGGGGTCGCCGGGGCGACGCTCCACCAGACGGGCTGGGATGTCCCGTCCGGTAATCCGCCGTGCCGCCTCGACCATTTCCATCACGCTAATGCCGGCCTCGCTTCCGAGGTTGAGGCTCATGCTTCCGTCACCGGCTTCGAGTAGCTCAAGGGCCTGGACGTGGGCCTCCGCAAGATCGGTGACGTGAATGTAGTCCCGAACGCCGGTGCCGTCTGCGGTGTCGTAATCGTTGCCGAAGATCTTCAGCTGCTCACGACGCCCGACGGCGACCTCCATGATGACCGGCAGGAGATTTGAGGGGTGCTGCTCGAGGCCGGTGATACGCCCCGCGGGGTCGTACCCGGCGGCGTTGAAGTAGCGAAGCGACACCGACCTGAGTCCGCGCAGGCTGTCGTACCAGGCGAGAAGCCGCTCGACTTCGAGCTTCGTGAACCCGTAGAAGTTCTCAGGCGCCTGCGGGTGGTCCTCGTCGACCGGCTGATACTGTGGCTCCCCGTAGACGGCGGCCGAGGAGGAGAACACGAGCTTGCCGATACCTGCTGCCGTCATTGCGTTTAACAGGTTTATGGTGCCGGTGATGTTGTTGTGGGCGTAGCGCTCCGGTTCGAGCATCGACTCGCCGGCGGCCTTGAGCGCCGCGAGATGGATTACCGCGTCGAAACGGCTCTCGCCGGACGCCCCGTCGGGGCGGGGGGCCAGGGCCGCGTTGAGTCCGGCCGGATCGAGGATGTCTCCCCCGATGAACGCCGCCTCGGTGAAGAGATTTTCCTCGAGACCGCTCGAGAGGTTATCGAAGACGGTAACCCGGCGGCCGGATCCGAGCAGGGCCTGTACGACGTGGCTACCGATGTAGCCCGCTCCGCCAACTACGAGAACATGACTGGCCTGTGTCACCGACATTGCCCAAGCATAAGCGAGCGGGCGCACCGGGTCAACGGAGCCGCGGT
>JAAAOR010000052.1 GCA_009908735.1 Spirochaetota bacterium
GGCGTGGGTGCGGGCATCATCGTCATCGTCATCAGGCTCTTCGGCGGCTTTCCGGAGGGCGTCATGTACTCGATCCTGCTGATGAACGCGGTCACGCCCATCATCAACCGCTACACCAACACGACCACCTTCGGCTCGGTGGAGGCACGGGAAGGAGCCTCGACATGAGAAAGATGATCATGGTACTCGGCCTGGTCACGCTGATCTCCGGCGTGGTGCTGGCCGGCATATACACGGGTCTCATCCCCAGGATCGAGGCCAACCAGCAGGCCGCGCTCGAACGGTCCTTAAGCGCGCTCTTCGAGGGCGCCGAGGAACCGCAGTTCGAAACGCTCGACACGGAGGGGCCGACCATCTACCGTGCGGCGTCCACCGCCGGGGATCTCCTCGGCTACGCGGTGCGCGTGAGCGCCACCGGCTACGGCGGGGAGATACGCCTGCTTGTCGGCATAAGCCCGGATCTCTCCTCCATTGCCGGCCTGGAGGTCGTGCAACAGGTTGAGACGCCCGGCCTCGGTGCTCGAATTACCGAGGAGAGTTTTCGCGCCCAATTCGAGGGCCTCGATCCGACCGAGACCGTCTCCTACGTCAAAAACGAGGAGCCGGATCCCGAGGAAAACGAGATTCAGGCAATATCCGGCGCGACGATATCAAGCGAGGCGGTAGTCGACGGCGTCAACGCCGACGCCGGCCGCGCCGTGGAGATACTCCGCGAAGAGGCAGGTCAGAGATGAGTAGCAGTCCAAGCATCGTGTCCCATTTCGGAAAGGGACTCGTCGACAATAATCCGGTATTCGTACAGGTGCTCGGCATGTGCCCGACCCTCGCGGTTACCACCTCGGTCGTAAACGGCATCGGCATGGGACTCGCCACAACCTTTGTCGTGGTCTCCGCAGCCACGATCGCGTCCATCATCAACAAGATCGTGCCCGGGCAGGTGCGCATCCCCGTCTACGCGGTCATCATCGCCACCTTTGTGACGATCGCCGATCTCGTGCTCAAGGCATACTTTCCGCCGCTCTCGGAGGCGCTGGGCCCCTATGTGCCACTCATCGTAGTGAACTGTATGATCATGGGGCGCATCGAGGCGTTCGCCAGCCGGAACACGGTGGCCCCCTCCATCGCGGATGCGCTCGGGATGGGGACCGGATTCACCGCCGCCCTCATGGTGCTTGGCGGCGTGCGCGAGATTCTCGGAAGCGGCGAGCTCGTCGGCTTCTCGCTCTTCGGCCCCGGCTACACACCGATGCTCATCATGATTCTGCCGGCGGGCGCGTTCATAGCGCTCGGCCTGCTCATGGCGGTATTCAACCACCTGCGCGCAGGCGGATCTCTCATTCTCAGGAAGGCGGCGTAGCATGGAGTATATCGCGGTTCTACTCGTGGCGGTGCTGGTAAACAATTTCGTGCTCTACTACTTTGTCGGGATCTGCCCCTTCATTGGGGTGTCGAAAAAGATCGATGCGTCGCTCTCGATGGGTATCGCGGTGACATTCGTCATGACGCTCACCGCGGCGGCCACGTGGCTCATCAATAACCTGGTTTTGATTCGCTTCGGGCTGCCCTTCCTCGAGTACGTCTCCTACATTCTCGTGATCGCCTCTCTCGTGCAGTTCGTGGAGATGTTCATCAAGAAGACCCTTCCGGCGCTTTACAAGACGCTCGGCATCTTTCTGCCCCTCATCACGACCAACTGTGCGATCCTCTTCGTAGCGCTCGTTCAGGCAATGCGCGACTATGCCTTCATCAAGTCGATCTTCTTCGGTTTCGGCGCCGGCGTTGGCTTCACCCTGGCAATCGTGATCATGGCGGGCATCCGAGAGCAGCTCGAAACAGCCGACGTGCCGAAGCCCTTTCAGGGTGCCGCGGTCACACTGATCGTGGCCGGCGTGCTGGCGCTCGCGTTCATGGGCTTTACCGGCCTGGTATCCGCGTAGGTCTCGTATCCGAATAGAAGGAGAGTTTTTAGCATGATTCTGCAAGCTGCGTTGCTCATGGGGGTTCTCGGACTCCTGTTTGCCATATTTCTCGGCGTCGCAAACCGCAAGTTCCACGTGGACACGAACCCCAAAATCGACGAGCTAGAGAACGTTCTGCCGGGAGTCAACTGCGGGGGTTGTGGCTACCCATCCTGCGCGGCATACGCGGAGGCCATCGCGGAGAACGGCGAGGAGGTTGATCTCTGCGTGGTCGGCGGTGAAGACACCACCCGCGCCGTCGCACGGGTCATGGGTATCGAGGTCGCGAACGAAGACAAGCAAAAACTCGTCGCCGTGGTTTTCTGCCAGGGCGGCTCGGACGCGGCGAACTTCCCCGGTGACTTCCGCGGCATTAAAGACTGCGCAGCCGCCATCTACTCACAGGATGTCGCAAAGCGATGCAAGTATGGGTGCGTGGGGCTCGGCTCGTGCGTGCGCTCCTGTCCCTTCGACGCGATACACCTCTCGGAAACCGGCATCCCCTACGTGGACGCCGAAAAGTGTACCGCCTGCGGCAACTGCGTGGCGGCCTGCCCCCGTGACCTCATCGAGCTCCATCCGGTGGATCACGAGGCCTTCGTATTCTGCAAGTCACAGGATCCCGGCCCCATCGCAAAGAAGGTCTGCAAGAAGGCGTGCATCGCCTGCGGCATCTGCGTAAAGGCGGCGGGCAAGGACGAGAACCCCGAGGCCGTCCAGATGAAGGGGAACCTCGCGGTGGTCAACACCGAGAGCTACACCGCCAAGCCCGAGTATGGAGAGAAGTGCCCGACCGACTCCTACACCACGCGTGCCAACATCACCCGCTACGAGCGCTTCGTGAAGAAGCCGGCCGCGGCCGAGGAAGAGTAAACATGATTGAGGAATCGGCGATAGTCCGCCACAGCGACGGCGAGCAGGTGGTCTTTCAGATAATACAGACCGGAGCCTGCGATGCATGCTCGATCCGCGAGCAGTGCTACCGAAACGACGGCGTAGTCTCGGTTCCGCGAGACCACGTGAGCGGTGTCGGCGCCGGGCGCCTCGGCTCGAGCGAGCCGGTAAAGCTGCGCATTCGAAACACCTCGGTCCTCGGCCTCACGGCGGTAGTCTACGGTCTGCCGCTGCTCGCATTTTTCGCGGGGCTGCTGTTCGGCTACTACGTCCTCTTTCCCGACGCGGGAGAGGCACTCAAACCCCTCGGCTCATTTGCCACGGCCGCGGGAATGCTCGTTGCAACCGGCTTCGCAATAAACCGCTTCGACCGCCGGGTGGCGGGCTCGGTGCGTTACGAGGTTGAGCGCCGGTAGTCGGCTCGCGCAGCTCACGAACGGTCGTAGGTGGCGTAACTTGCAGCCGTCTTGAGCTCGTACATGGTGCTGTCGGCGCACTTGAGTAAGGCTTCTGCTTCCCGGGCGTGGTCCGGAAAGGTTGCGGCACCAATGCTGGCCGCGACCGTAAGCTCTTTCGCCCCGAATCCCACAGGCTCAGAGCACGAAACTCTGATTTTCTCCGCTACCGACGACGCGTCTGTGACGGTTTGGAGGTCCATAAGCAGCACGCCGAACTCGTCACCTCCGAGACGTGCAGCCAGGTCTCCTTTTCTCACCGCCGCCTGTATGCGCAAGGCCGTCTGAATTAAAAGGTAATCGCCCGCGTCATGGCCGTGCTCATCGTTCGTCTTCTTGAAATCATCCAGATCGACGTAGAGCAGCCCGACTCGCGAACGGCGCCGCGAAGCGCCCGAGAGGGCCCTGTCGAGAGAATCGAGGAACAGCCGACGGTTCGGAAGGCCGGTCAACGGGTCGTGATGGGCCATGTGGTGGTAATGCTGGCGCTCCTGCTGCAGCCGCTTTTCTAAAAACAGCCGGTACAGCGCAATAGACACTTGAGCGGCAATTGCCTCGGCGATCTCGACATCCGGCCCCGAGAACGCATCCGCGCTGCGGAAGTTGTCCAGATTGAAATACCCCATCGTCTCCTCGCCCATCCGCAGAGGGACAGAAAGGGTCGAACGAATCTCGTTGAGTTTGCCCGCCCTGTGAAACGCCGCAACCTTCTCCTCATTGAGACGCTGATCGTAATCGTGAATATCGATCGTTTCGCTCTTCGGCCCGGTGTGGCGAGGCCCCAACTCTTCGTCGGATAAGGTCACGTGCTTCAGCACATCAAAGTCAAACTCGACGGTCGCCTCGAAGTGGTAGAGCCCGTCGTCGTGACGGATGACGATACTCCCGCCCTCGGCGTCCGGGACGAGGCCGACGGTGCGCTCGAGCGCTGTCTGATAAAAGGTGGGATCCAGCGTCGAGGAGAGGAGCTCATTTGTGAGCTCGACCAATGCGGTTCGAAACTGCAGCTCCTGCTCGAGACGTTCCTGATCGGTCGCACGCGCCGTCACAGCGTTAGTATCGCGTGACATCACCCCTCTGTCAATGAGCCTTCCGGGATTCCTCGCCGTTACCTGCGAGGTAATCCCGCGCGTGCTGCAGCTCTATGAACATGCGCGGGTCACCGCCCCGGTCGGGGTGATGACGCATGCTGAGACGGCGGTAGCTCGCCGACACCTCGGCAGGCGCCGGACGTCGCGGCGGCGTCCCCTCGAGCGGGATCTCGAGCACGAAGCACGCGATAAGCCTTCCGCGTGCCCGCGCGTTGAATCCGCGGTAACGCGCGACGAGGAGATCGAGGTGGGCGCGGAAGGTGTCGAGCCATTGGTGCCGATCGTAGCGACTGTAGGCGTCGGCCTGTTTTTTTGTCGAGGGAAAGAGGTTTGCCCGCCACACCGGATACCGCCCTCCCCCACTGTAGTACTGCTCAAGGCGACCGAGGTACTTGATAAACCCGAGTACCGGCTCGGGCAGTGCGCGCATCCTCTGTAGGATGTAGGACCTTCGCGCCTCCTGCACCCGCTCGCGCTCCCGCAGGTAGGCGCGCTTGATCTCGAAAAAGAGCGGGAAAAACGGATCGGCGGGAAGACGATAGGTTCGGTAGAAGTGCTGCAGGTTCTGCGGGGCGATGCGCGCGTGTTGCAGCAGGGAATAGCAACGACGAGTGACCCGCAAGCGGCGAAGCGCCGTCGAGTTGCGATAATGGTCGATCATGAGGCCGTAGTGGGGATGCTTCGCAAGCGACTTCGGCTGCCGATGGAGAAGGTAATCGAGAGAATACGTGCGCGCCGGGGATGCCCGGCGGACGCGCCGCCGGTGGGGGCGGAGACGGGCGCGCGGGCCGGGGCGAAAATCGTCTGCGCTCGTCCGAGGGCGCGTCGTTCGTGCCATCTACCGGAGGATCATATCACGTCGCCCCTGCCCGTGCAGCCCTACGTTCGCGCGCCTTGCCGCATCATCCTGTGAGCCTCACGAAAGCTCAAAAACCGTGCCTCGAGCTCGCTCCAGAGATTTGCACGAACCGCGCGAAAACTACGCCACAGGGTCAGCGGCTCAGCCGTCTGCGCCTCGGGAACCGCCAGGTATGCGCGGCGCAGACGGTAGTTCGGGATACGCGGTTGGAGGTGATGCAAGTGGTGAATGCCGATGTTCCCGGTAAACCAGCGAAGCAGGGGCGGGAGGTGGTAGTCAGAGGCGCCGAGCATGGCTGCATCGAGCTGGTTCCACGAATCGTCGCGGGCCCAGTAACCGGGCTCGAACTGATGTTGCACATAGAAGAGCCATATGCCGACTGCCCCACCCATGAGTATCACGGGCAACTGCACGCCGATGTACGTGCTCACGCCAAACGCAACCGAGGTGCCGACGGCGAGGGCAAGGATGCTCAGGTTGGTCAGATGCACGCTTCGTCGTTCGGCAGCGTTGCCGTTCACGCCGGTCAACCTGTGGAAGATCAAGAAGTTATACGCCGGGCCAAGGACAAACAGCACGAGGGGATTCCTGTAGAGCCGATACTGCAACCTTCGCCGCGGCGTCGCGTCACGGTACTCCTCGAAGGTCATGGTCATGATATCGCCCACACCGCGATGGTCGAGCTGACCGTTCGTCGCGTGATGCTTGAGGTGGGAGCGGCGCCAGGCCTCGTAGGGGGTAAATGCCAGAACACCGGTTACAAAGCCGGCAATGCGGTTCGCCCCTGCGGACGGAAAGAACGAGCCGTGAACGCAGTCATGAAATATGATGAAGGTCCGCACCAGAAAAAGCCCGGCCGGAACCGCGATGAGAAGCAACGACCAGTAGGGCCATCCCCGTGCGCTGCCGTATACCATTACGGCGAGAAGCCCCAGGTAGGGGAAAACGGTGTTTGCGAGCTGAAAGGCGGCGCGCGCCCAGGCCCCCTCTCGAAACTGCTTAAGCTCGTAAAACCACTGCGGCTTTGCCCCGCGTGGTCGTGGTGAAGACGTTTTCTCCTCCATTGGGGCCTCCTCGGCAGAAGCTCTCCGCCGGAGTCCAACCTAACTGTTCTGCTCGGCAATTGCAATTCTTGCAATTGCAATTCTTATCGAGGGGCGTGAAAACGCTACGCTTCACCGTCGGCGGGGCGCAGCAGGAGAACGTCGCCGGGGGACAGGGGGCTCGAGCGGCTCAGCAACTGCTCCACCGCGCGGGCCGCCCGGATGAAGGTGTCGGGGTGCTCGGAGAGGAAGCGCTCAATCCGCCCACGTTGCGAGGGTCGGGCTCTCGCAAAGCGCGGGGCAAGCACACCGCGGAGGTAGCCGCGCACGCGGTCGAGGGGCTGCTGCATGAGGTAAGCCTGAAACTCGTTTATCATCAGGTACTCATCGGCCGGGTCGTAGGTCATGTAGGACAGAAGGTCTCGCCAGTAGGATCGCTCCGCCTGCGAGAGTCCGTCCCAGATCTCTCTCACTCCGTCACGAAACGCCTCGTCTTCGTAGAACACACCGTGGAAGGCCTCGTGGGTGATGAGTAACTCCCGCAGCAGCGGGTAAGAGCTCTGCGAGATGGAGAGTACTCCGCCCCTCCCCGGCATATACCCGTTGTCGGCGGACCTGCGGATAACTCCATTGGCCAGGAGCAGCTCTCGGAGGAGGTTTTCCTCGGCGTTGAGCTTCACAGCTTGCGCCTCCGCCTGCGTGAAAAAGCTCGAGAGACCCTCCGGGCGGTAGTTATGCGCGTTCCACCCGTGCCGCTCGGCGAGCTCCGCGTCGGACAACATGCGTCCGCGGAAACCGCGTTTCTCGACAAAGAACGCAAGCCGCTTGAAAAGGCGCGCTTGCGTTTCGTAGTCGGCGGTGTCGAACACGAGAATATCGGGGTAGGCAGACCAGGAGAAGAGCTCGAGCTCGTTCCGGCGCCAGGCGCTGCGCGGATAGGCGGAAAGGATGGTTGAGAGATCGGCCGGGATCGGAGAGTTAAGGTCCGCCCCGCCGGAACGGCCTGCGGAGCCTTCAGGGGCTACCGGGCTGCGGGCGGTCGTCTCGTGCCATTGCACGCGACGCACGGCGACACCTACGCCGGACGATCGAACCGTCACCTCCGCCGGCACGAAGCCGAGCGCGGGGACGGGTACTGCGATGGTTCCCGAGCCCGGGCCGAGCCGTACCCGATAGGAGACGGAAAGCTCACCCCCGGCACCGGATCCGCCGACCGCGGGGCCTGCAAGATCGATGATCGCCCGGCGGGTCTCCTCGGCGGCGGCGCCGTCGGTATCGGCATCGATGTCGGTGACGTAGTCGATTTCCAACCTGCCGTTCGCGGGACCCGTGCCGGCGGAGGTCTGCTCGCTACCGTCGCCAGCCCCGTCGCCCGCACCATTTCCGGACGCCCGGGAGGCGATCCGACCGGATGGAAGCTCGACGGTCCACTCGAGAGACGATCCGAGTGACACGGAAAGCCCCGTTGCCGACCCTAATCGCAGTGCGTCACCGGTCTGCGCCACGCCGAAAAAACGTGTCGCCGCTGCGATCGACGCGACCGGTGCACCGCTTTCGGCGGTTTCGGGCGGCTCCCATCCCGGGGGCGGGCGGACAATAATGCCGTGAATAGCAGCGGGGTCGTCGAGGTGAAGTACGTGCTCACGGCGACCCGTGTCCACCGCCGCCGGAACCGCGGCAAGCCGAAACAAGTCGACTTCTCTTCCGTCCCCGTCCAAAAGCTGCAAGTAAGAGCCGGCGGGCAACACGGTGGTAGACACGAGTAACGCGCGCCGCGGCGTGTCGCCCGACAGCGGCGGGTCGATGAGGTAATGGTATAAGGGACCCTGCGACCTGGCTCCTTCATCCGCCGCAGCTTCGCCTCCCACCGCTTGTCCGATCGGAGACACCGCACCCAGGGCCTCGCCCAGGTCGTCCCGATCCACCGCCGCAACCAAAACCGCGCCGCCGTCTCCGCGGTCTACGGAAATCGGCGGGCCGGCGGCGGCACAGCTCGACAGAGCAAGCGCGGGAACGGCGACAAAGAGGGTAGCCAGGCGTGAGGCCTTCCGTCTGTGTATCATAGTGCTACGATGCTCTTGGCAAGCAGCTCGGCAACCTCGGCGCGACGGGATGAGGAGAGGGCCTGCGAGGTGCGAACCAGGCTATCGAAGCGCCCCCGAAATGACTCCGGCAGCACGGGCAGATTACGGGTTTCCTCGTACAGAAGCCGCCCCGAGGGCTCGAACCGATGGTTTACGGCAAAGAGGACGCTGCATGCGCTTCGCACAAAGCCTGCGCTCGAGATAAGGTAGAACAGGTCGTCCTCCCTCATGACCGCGGCGGCAAGATCTCCAAGGTAGTGCTCCATGCGTGCCTGAAACGCCTCTCGAAGCATATCCCAGAAATCCTGGGAAAACGCATCGAGATCGCGTCGGACCTCGGTTAGCCAATCCGACTTCCGGTGCAGCACCCGCCCCTCTTTGAGGCGATAGAACATATAGGTACCGCTGTCGCGGAAAGAACCCCCGGCACCACGCGCACCCTGGATAATCCGGTTGAAGCGCTCGATGTCCTTGTACTCGAGTCGGAAAGGAATATCGTCGAGGAGAAAACGATCCTTTCGGGTGAGTTTCAGCGTCTCGAAGGCAACGACGTCGGCAAACGCGTCCTGTCGGGACTCAGGATCGGGAATGTCACCGGAGCAGTACACATCGAGACTCATAAAAAAGTAAGGGTCGTAGATGTCCTCAAAGCCGGGGGCCACGAGCGAGATCGTGTCCACTCCTTCCCACCGTTTGAGGATACCGACGATCTGATTGACGGCTGACTCGACTCGGGGTTTCATTGCCACGATTATAGCAAAATCATGCGCGTTGAACACCTCGCCCGCCCCGCCGTATCATGAGTTTGAATCATGATGTTATCCGCGTTGCGCTTGCCGGGAAATATCGAGGGCCGCCTCGCCGATCTACAAGCCGGTCTCTTCCGGGCGCGGGGGCTGCTCTCCGCCCGAGCGTTCCCTCCCCTCGTGCCCCTGCTGTGGACGCAGAGACCGCCCGAGCTGGCCGCCGTGGATCCCGCACCGCTTCCCCCGCTCACCATAGGCGGCCTGGAGACCGGGACGGCGGGGATTCTTCTCGGGCTCTTACCTCGCCGCCCGCTTGAGGACCTCGCGAGGCATCTCGAAAAGGCGTCCCGGGAGGAGGTTCGGGAGGTTCAGGATGCCAAGGAGCACCGCGGCACACCGCCGTTTCCTGTCGGCACGCCGGGGATACTGCTTGCCCCGCCGGGGCATGGCGTAGCCGATCACGTGCCCGAAGCTCACGATCGCGCCCCGGATGCTGCCGCGGGCGCCCCCCTAGACACCGGCGAGGTTTCTGGAACAATTATCCGAAGATTCACCCTCGTGGTCATCGAGATTCGCGCGTGGCAGGGAGACGGGCCCGAACGAGTGGTATGGGAGGAGGTCGCCCGGCGACTGCTACGCAAGCAGAGAGGGTAGCGGCACCCGGCCGGCTCCTACTCCCGGGCCGCCACGACGAGGTTTCGGCCGGCATCTTTGGCCTCGTAGAGGGCGGCGTCGGAGGCCTCGGTAAGCTCGTCCATCGTCCCGTATGCGGGGAACCCGGCGACGCCACAGCTGACCGTAACGTAGAAGTCCCGGTCGCCGGCCTGCTGGCGGACCTGACTGAAGGTTTCCCTGATCTCTCCCATGATGCGCGCCGCGTTATTCGCGTTTGTATCGAAGAGAATCACTCCAAACTCCTCACCGCCGTACCTGCCGATGATGTCGGTGCGTCGCAACCGCTCCTGCAACAGTCTGGCGAGGCTTTTCAGTACTCGATCCCCGGTAAGATGGCCATAGGTGTCGTTCACGGACTTGAAATTGTCGAGATCGATCATTGCAAAGCACAGGCTGTGGCCCATCCGCTCGGCGCGTTGGAGCTCCTGCCCGAGCTTTTCGCGAAGGTTCGAGTGGTTGAGCAAACCGGTCAGCGAGTCCCGCTCCATGAAAAAACGCATGCTTCGAGAGCGCTCAGCGCGGATACGCACGGCGTTCACGAGAGCGATGGGATTAGCGGGCTTGGAAATGAAGTCGTCCCCGCCCTGGCTGATCGCCCGAAACTGCTTCAGCGGATCGGTTTCTTCCGAGAGGAAGATGATCGGTATGCCGACGTATGCCTCCTGCTGTCGGATAAGCCGCGCGAGCTCTATACCCGTCGCCCCCGGCATGTTTATATCCATCAGGATCAGCTCGGGCTTTTCCTCAACGAGGATCTCAAACACGTTCCGGGGGTCGGTTGCCACCGCCGTCAACATGCCGGCTTTCTGCAGGGTCAGCGCAAGGTATGAAACTTGATGGGGATCGTCGTCGACCACGAGCACATGATAGGGTCGCGCCTCGTTGCGCGAGGCAAGAGATTCGGTGGTGTCGATGAGCTGGGAAACTTCGAGCGGCGAGGCAAAGAAGGCATCGCCCCCGAGGCGCACAGCCTCCAGCCTGACGTCGTAGGTATCCGTTTCGGAGACGAAGATGATGCTCAGGCACTCGCTATAGGAATCTTTGAGCTTCGGCAGTATGCGCCGGCACTCTTCATCATCACCAATCACTGCCACGTCGATGATGACGATGACCTGCTGATCCCCACCGACCTTGGCCTCTATCGCGTGCGGCCCCTCGATACGCTCCACGGGGAACCCGAAAAAGCCGAACTGGTGAAACAGGTCGCCGGCAGTCGCTTCGTTGGACAGCCAAAGCTGCACGAGCCGCTCGCGGTAGCCGTTCTCGGGGACGTCCACCTCTTCCATGGTCGCGGTTTCGACGAGCGACATCTTGGTGGAGGCCTGCGGCTTTCGCGCCGCCGTCTCAAGCTCGATTATCAGAGCCCCGAAATCCTCTTCAGGCTCTTTCTCATCGAGGAGGACTCGAGCTTGATGCTCGATTCTGCGCGCCACGGCCGAAACATCTTTGAACCCGAACGTCGACCCGGAGCCCGCGAGCCTGTGCGCGAGACTTCGCACCTGTTCGAGATCCTCTTCGCGTTCGGAGGCTTCCTGCGCGCGAGACACTGCAGCTCGCATCTCCGCTACTCTTTCAGGAAGCTGCTCAGCAAACTCAACCGTCAGTTCCTGTAGTCGCTTTTGGACCTTACCAGACGATAGGCTCATCGATAGCTACTCCGTTCATGAATACCCAACTATAGTGTTAACTCCCGTTCGTATCAAGGAATGTCGCCGGCCTGCGGCGCGACGGACTTCTCCGCGAACAGGCAGAGGTCGAAGATCGGACAGCGGAAACAGGCGGGATTGCGGGCGGTACATACGTAGCGGCCGTGGAAATTGAGCACCATGGAGAGGCCCGTTCTGATGTCTGCGGGAACGACCGCCGAAAGCTCTCGTTCGACGCGCTCCGGCTGTTTCGCCGCGGTAAAACCGACTCTTCGGACAACGCGGCCGAAATGCGTATCTACAACGATCGACGGCCGGCCACAGAGCACGCCGAGAAGGACGTTGGCCGTCTTTCGCCCGACACCGGGCATGCCGGTAAGCTCTTCCATGCTGCACGGAAGCTCGCCATGGTGGCGCTCGGCGAGTGCCCGTGCAGCTGCCTGAATATTTCGCGCCTTTGACCGATAAAACCCTGTGGAAAAGATGAGCGCCTCGATCTCCGACGGCTCGCCCGCAGCAAGCGACTCCGGTGTGGGAAATCGGCGAAAGAGCTCGGGAGTGACCCGATTTACCTGGGCATCAGTCGTCTGCGCGGAGAGGATCACTGCGATGAGAAGCTCGAAGGACGAGGAGTACGTAAGAAGCGGTTTCTTGTCCGGGTAAACGGGATCGAGCCGCTTGAACACCGCAACAGCGCGCTCGCTCGGCGTCACCGGCGCTGCCGCCGATGACGCCGATGGCGCCGGTAGCCTGCGCCAATCTCGGCAAAGCTAAAGTGCTCAGGTACCGGATCATGTCCGCCGTCGAAGAACCCGCCCGTGCAGCGCACGACTCGCGCGCTGCCGAGCGCGAGCCCCTTTACAGCACCGTGCTTGAGAATGGCTTCGACGGTGTAGTGGGAGCAACTCGGCGTGTAGATACAGGTATCGGGAAGCATCGGCGAGATAAGCCGGCGGTAGGCGTACACCGGGATGAGCGCGATGTAGCGGGGAATCCGGATGAGAACATGCCCCACGGCCAAAGCCGTATTGACGAGCCGGCGTCGTGTATCAGTGCTCATGGGGCTCGAGTTGAAAGGGCTCCGGCAAAAGATCGCGAAAGCGCACGGTACGCTGAATACCCTCGAGGTTGGCAAGATGAATCGGAAACTCCGGCGGGCAGAACTCCGCGAGAACCTGCAGGCACAGGGCGCAGGGAACTGACGCGGGCTCGGCATCGGTCACCACAACAAGAAATTCCGGACGCGGAGACTCAGCCGCGGCAAGCATATTGAAAACTGCGATTCGCTCGGCGCACACACCGGCACCGTAGCTCGCGTTCTCTACGTTGCAACCGGCGAAAACGAGATCGCTGCCGGCGACCTTGATCGCGGCGCCCACCCGGAACCCTGAATACGGGGCGTAGGCATGGTCGCGCGTGGACCGCGCGAGATCGTAGGCGCGTTGCACATCATCCATATATCTACACGCTACCATAGTTCCCGCAGCAATGAGAAGCGAGGTGCAGAGAGCCGCGACGCCCGCTCACGGTCCCTCCTGCCGCGCCCGCGGGGCGAAGAACAGCGATTCAACTCGCGAGAACACCCAGTCTACGATGAGGGCAAACAGCGCCGCGGTCATTGCGCCGGAGAACACAAAGGCAACGTTGTCCCGCACGAGCCCGCCTATGATGATCACCCCCAAGCCGCCTGCTCCGACCACAGCTCCCACGGTGGCCGTTCCGATGTTGATAATGACCGAGGTGCGCACCCCCGCCGCGATGACCCGAGCGGCAAGGGGGAGCTCAGAGAGAAATAGAATCTGCAACTTTGTCATTCCAATGCCACGAGAGGCGTCGGTGAGCTCATCGGGTATACCTTCCATCCCCGAGATGGTGTTGTTGAGCACCGGCAGAATACTGTAGATGAACAGCGCCACCACCGTCGGCCGGAATCCGAATCCGACGGCAGGGACCGCGAGCGCGAGCACCGCCACCGGCGGGAAGGTCTGTGCGAGGGAGCTGAGGTCCTGCACCACGGACAAGAAGTCCCGGCCGGGTGGCCGCGTTACGAACACTCCGAGGGAAATCCCGACCAGCGTCGCGGCGACGCTTGAGACCACAACAAGCACGATATGCTCGCGGAGCAACTGCGGGAGCCCCGAACGAGCGTAGATGTGCTCCGGCTCGCCGGGAAACAGACTCGTGAGGGTGACCTCCTGCACGGCCTCGCTGAACACGAAAACAGCAAACGCCGTGATGACGAGCGCCGGCACGAGGTAGGTCGCGATCCGCCCGCGAGCGCTCATCTCACAAACCCCGTCTGATTGAGCGCCTCGATGTCCGGCAAGCGAACCTCGCCGAGCACCCGCTCCTCGTCATCGAGCACCGGCACCGCCCGCATCCCCTGTCCGAGCAGCCGCGACAAAGCCTCCCGCAGATCCGAGAGCGGGCTTACCGAGACGTCTCGCGCCCGAACCCGGGCAACGTGGTCTACAGACGCTGAGCCATCGCCAAGCGCGGCGGTGTCGAGCACCCCGACAAGATGATGGTTGGCGTCATGCACCCAGTACAGGCCCGAGCTCTCGTGGCCGTTGCCGACGTGCCGACCGCTTCCGGCGTCCGGGCGGCCCCCGGGGTCCCGACCGCCTCCCGAATCCGTCCCGAGGTGGACCGTGCCGATGTCGGCTTCCGCCACGAGGGCCGCACGGTGCATGTGGTCTTCCACCCGAAAGCACGCCAGACGCTTGAGCGCACGATCGTTGCCGACGAAGTTCCGCACGAACTCGTCCGCCGGCGCGGCGAGGATGCGCTCCGGGGGCCCCATCTGCACGATCTCGCCGTCACGCATCAGGATGATCTCGTCGGCAAGGCGGATTGCCTCATCGAGGTCGTGGGTGACGAAGACGACGGTCTTCCGCAGTTTCTGCTGCAACGCCACGAACTCCTTCTGAAGCACCTCGCGGTTGAGGGGATCAACCGCTCCGAAGGGCTCGTCCATCAGCATAACGGGAGGGTCGGCAGCGAGTGCCCGTGCAACACCGATGCGTTGGGCCTCGCCCCCGGAAAGCTCATGCGGGTATTTCCCGCCGTACCCTTCGGGATCCAAGCCCACGAGCTCCAGAAGCTCCGCGGCCCGCTCGTAGCGTCGCGACTTTTCCCATCCGAGGAGGCGCGGGACGATGCCTATGTTGTCTCGAACGGACATATGGGGAAAGAGGCCCACGCTCTGAATGACGTAACCGATCCCGCGCCGCAGCTCTTCAGGGGCGAAGCTACCCACTTTCTTCCCGTCCACGAGCACATCGCCGTCGGTGGGCTCGATCATCCGGTTGATCATCCGAAGCGAGGTCGTCTTGCCGCAGCCGGATGGACCGATGAGCACCGTCACCTGACCGGTTGGAACCTCGAAGGAAACATCGCGAAGCGCATCCACCGAGCCAAATGTTTTGCGTACACCCTGAAATTCAATCATGACTCTACATTCCTGATTCCGCGAGGCGTGGCTACGCCGATAAGCACTCCAAGCAGGCGATCGACAATGATCGCAAGCGCAACGATGGGAATCACCCCCATGACGATGAGATCCGGGGCGGCCTGCCCCAGCCCCTGAAACACGAATGCGCCGAGGCCTCCCGCCCCGATGAGCGCAGCGACGGCGGTGTTTCCGATGGCCTGCACCGCCGAGGTGCGGATACCGCTGAGAATGATGGGGACGGCAAGCGGTAGCTCCACAAGCCGCAAGAGGTCTCTCCTGGCCATCCCCATTCCGCGTCCGGCATCAACGACCGCGTTCGGAATTACCGCCATGCTGGTGTAAGCATTCCGCGTGATCGGCAGAAGCGCGTAGAGCGTGAGCGCGATGAGCGCCGGCGCGTTTCCGATGCCCCGGATGCCGAGCTGTCGCAGGACGGGAAACGCCTGGGAGATGAAGGCAAGCGGGGCAATCATCAGACCGAAGAGTGCCAGGCTCGGAATGGTTTGTATGCCGTTCACCGCCACGAAGACCGGCTTCTCGAACCGGGCGCGGCGCCATGCCAGTAGGCCGAGGGGCACGCCGATGGCCACAGCCGCGCTCACAGAGAGCCCGGAAAGGAAGAGATGGTTCCCGAGCTCCTGCAGAAACCTGTCCTCGCGATTGTAGAACTCCTGGAGCACCGCGAGATCGTCCAGGAGCCCCGTCACCATCAGCGCCGCGAGCAAGACAAACGGCAGCAGCCCGATGCCGGCCTTTGTCACCCCCGGGAACGGCGCATTTCGCAGCGACCCGTCCATGATGACGAAGGTCGCGAGCATGAGGAACCAGAATCCGATTTGCGGGCTGAGCCGCGCGAACGGGGTGTCTGCGGTGATGAGCTTGTCGCCGGCGAATGCGAGGAGCAAGAGGGACACAGTAAACACGCCGAGTCCGACCGCGAGCTTCGCAGAGCGAACCCTCGCGGATTCGCCGAGCGAGGCAAGCACGAGACTCACCAGCGCAAACCCTGCGAGAGCACCGATGAGCAGCGGCTCCTGCAAGTCAAAGAGACTGTGGAGCTCACCTTCGGCCACCCGATTGGGCTTCAGGAGAACGAATGGAAAAAAAAGAGCCACGATGGCGAGGGCGGCGCCTGCCATCGTGACCCGCTCTATCCGCAGTTGTATGGACTGCACAGGAAGCCGCCCCCCGTCTGCCTTCGTGCTACTGAAGAAAGCCGTTTTCGGTGAGGTAGTCTTCGGCCACCTGCGAGGCATTCTCACCCTGTACCGCGATGCGGGCATTCAGGGTCTGCAGGGTCTCGAGGTCCAGCGCGGAGAACACCGGCTCGAGAATCGACTCGATTTCAGGATGCTCGTTTAGCACCTCCTGCCGCACGATGGGGGCCGGTCGATAGTACGGCTGCACGTTGCGGGAGTCCCCGAGAACCTTGAGGTTGAGCGCACTGAGGTTACCGTCGGTGCCGTAGGCCATGGCGGCGTTGACGCCGTCGGTTTCACGGGCCGCCGCCTGGGTGGTCGTCGCGGTGTTACCTCCGGAAAAAGTTAGAAGCTGGTCGTTGGACAGATCGAAGCCGTAGGCATCTTCGAACGCCGGAAGTGTGTCCGGACGGGTCACAAACTCCTCGGACGCGGCCAGCTTGAACTCCCCGTCGTTCTCGACATAGGCAGCGAGATCGTCGAGCGTCTCCAGCCCCTCGGCCTCGGCGAGGTCCCGGCGCACAGCGATGGCCCAGGTGTTGTTGGCCGGCGAAGGCTGCAGCCACACGATATTGTGATTCTCCATGTCGAGACGCTTCACGGTCTCGTAGCCCTCTTGGGGATCCTTCCACACGTCGGGGGATGACGCCTCAGGGTAGAAAAACGCGCCGTTCCCCGTGTACTCGGGATAGATATCGATCTCTCCGTTGATAATCGCTTTCCGAATGACATCCGTGGGACCGAACTGAGTGCTGTCCTCAACTTCGAAACCATCGGCTTCGAGAAGCTGAACGATCATGCTGCCAAGCAGCGCACCTTCGGTGTCGATTTTTGAGGCCACCGTCACGGGGCCTTTTTGTTCCTGCATCTCCTCTTGAGAACCGGTTGCACCCGCAAAGAGCACGGGAACCAGCAGAAATACAGCAACCGCCATGAAACGAAATGTTCTCATAAAAAACTCCTTTTGATTGCGGGCAAACTATAAGATAGGACGGCTCACCTGCAGCGTCAACAATGGAGGCCGCGGGCCGGCCGTTTCCCGCACATCCGGCGTCAGTCGAACGGCCGTACACCGAACTCGCCGATCATGCGATAGGGATACCCCGCCTCGGGCCGACTCACCTCATCGAGGCGGGAAAATTCGTCGTCGGTAAGCCGCAGATCTACCGCCCCGAGGTTGTCCTCGAGCTGGTCGGGGGTGCGCACTCCGAGCAGAACCGAGGTGACGGTGGGTCGGCGAAGCAGCCAGGCGAGCGCGACTTGCGAATAGGTTGCGCCGCGGGAATCGGCGATTTCTCCGACCGCATCGAGGGTGCGCCAGTTTCGTTCCACGTTTCGCCGGCTCCAGGCCTCCTCGGCGCCCTCGGGCATCATCGCCAGACGGCCTTCCTCGGGCCGCTCGCCGCGTCGGTACTTGCCGGATAGAAATCCGCCGCCGAGCGCGCCCCAGGGGATCTCACCCACTCCCTGGTCGGTAAAGAGACCCTCGAACTCCCGCTCGATATCACGGAGCACCAGACTGTGCTGGTACTGCGCCGCGATGTAGCGCACCAGCCCTCGCGCCTCGCTCACCGACAGCGCCTTCATGAGCTGCCACGCGGCGAAGTTGCTCACGCCGATATAGCGGATCTTCCCGTCGCGCACCAGATCATCGAGCGCCCGAAGCGTCTCCTCGAGCGGTGTCACCGGGTCCCACATGTGGGTGTAGTAGAGGTCGATGTAATCGGTACCGAGTCGCCTGAGGCTCGCCTCCACGCCGTCGGTTATGTGCTTTCGCGACAGACCGATATCGTTCGGCCCCTCACCCACCGGCATTCGAACCTTCGTGGCCAGGATGATGCGATCACGTGCGACCCGGGAGAGCGCCTTCCCCACGATCTCCTCCGATCGCCCATCGGCATACACATCGGCAGTGTCGATGAAGTTTCCGCCGGCGTCGATGAACCGGTCGATCATCTCGAGCGATGATTCCTCACCGGCACCACGCTCCCCCGCCTCTCCGAACACCATCGTTCCGAGGCAGGCCCGCGAGACGATGAGTCCGCTGTTCCCGAGTGGTCGGTACTGCATTGGTTTCCCCCTGATCGTGAGTCGTGGTGACGTGTCGTTACATCGAACGTACTGCGCAGGGGGCGTCGGCGGCTACCGCGGGGGGCCACCGCAGGGGCGGCGTCAAGCCCGTGGGGTGCCCTCTATTCGCGTGGCGCGCCCTTTATCGCGTGGCGGGGCCTTTATCGCGTGGCGCGCCGCCGGTGCACGACGACATCAGCTGCGGGCTCGTCGATGATGACGAAGGCGTAAGGGGAGGTCAGAGCCATCGTGACAATGGCGTCTTCGGGAGGCTCGTCGGCGGTGTAGCAGAGGTGGACCGTACCACTTGTATCGACCCGACAGGCGGTGTCGATGTCGATCGAGTAGCCGCCCGAGGGTTGCCGGCCCATGAAGATTGCCACTGCCGTTTGAGAGTCGAAACGCACCTCCGGCGGGTCGGGCTGCGGCACACGCGTTCGCGCCACCCGGGACCACAGCTCCTCGAGCTCGTCCTGTGACGTAGCCGTTGCCGCGAGGCGCTCCTGCTGCACCGAGTTTGCCCCGGAGGCGAGGACCGAGAACGGGACCGACTCGGCGACGGCTCCCCC
>JAAAOR010000151.1 GCA_009908735.1 Spirochaetota bacterium
GGCGCGCTCGAACCACGGGTGTTGGATGGATGTGTGATTTATGACCAGCTCGGTGATCACCCGCAGATCACGTCGATGGGCCTCACGAAGGAAGCGCTTGAAGTCCCGCAGGTTGCCGTAGGCCTCGTGTATGCCGGTGTAGTCGGAGATGTCGTATCCATCATCGCGCCAGGGCGAGGGGTAGAATGGTAAGAGCCATATGGCGTTTACGCCGAGGTCATGCAGATAATCGAGTCGTTCGGTGAGCCCCTTAAAGTCGCCCATCCCGTTGCCGTCGGAGTCGGCGAAAGAGCGTACGTGCAGCTCGTAGATGACGGCATCCTTGTACCAGAGCGGGTTCTGTTGGTCCATCGATGCGGCTCCTAAGGTTCGAGTCGAAAGAGATGCACGGGTACCCCGGCAGGATCGAGACGTACGAAATTCCAGTACCCGTCCCACCGGTAGGCGGTGTCCGTCAGAAGATCCCGCACTGTAAAGGGTGCCGTGTGGGAAAGGCCGACCGCAGCCGGTGAGAACTCAACCCACCCGGCCTGCGGGGCGTGGTAATCCATATTGACCACCACAAGGATCACGTTCTTCCCGTCATCCGTGCTCTTACTGTAGCAAAGCAGATTCGGATTATCAACGGCGTGGAAACGCAGGTTCCGGTTCCTGTGCAACGCCGGGTTCTCACGCCGAGCGCGATTCACCGCCGCAATGAAAGATGTCAGGTCGCCGGTCTCGTACAACTCCCAGTAGCGGATCTCGTACTTCTCGGAGTTGAGGTACTCCTCGCTGCCTTCCTCCCGCGGCGTATTCTCCACCTTCTCGAAAGCCGGCCCGTAGATGCCTACGTTCGACGACAAAGTGGCCGCCAGCGCATATCGCGCGAGGAAGGCAGGCTTGCCGCCGAGTTGCAGATCCTCATGAAGAATGTCGGGCGTGTTCGGCCAGAAGTTCGGCCGAAAGTACTCGGCAACCTCGGTCGTGGTGAGGGCGGTGAGATAATCCCTGAGCCCCGCCGGATCATTCCGCCAGGTGAAGTAGGTGTAGCTCTGGTTAAACCCGAGCTTCGCAAGCCCGTACATCCGGCGCGGCCGCGTGAAGGCCTCGGCCAGGAAGATGAGGTCGGGATAACGCTCGGTGAGGTCGTCGATGAGCCACCCCCAGAACCCGTATGCCTTGGTATGCGGGTTGTCGACGCGGAAGACGCGCACACCGGCGTCGATCCAGTGCTCGAAAACGCCTTTGAGCTCCTGCCAGAGAGCTTCCCAGTCCTCCGTCTCGAAGTTGATCGGATAGATGTCCTCGTACTTCTTGGGCGGGTTCTCGGCAAACTGCACGCTCCCGTCGGGACGCCGGACGAACCACTCGGGGTGTTCCCGCACCCAGGGATGGTCGGGCGAACACTGAAAGGCAATGTCGAGCGCGATTTCCATCCCGTAGCCTTTCGCCGCCTCCACGAGGGCCTTGAAATCTTCCAGGCTGCCGAGCTCCGGGTGGATCGCGGTGTGGCCGCCTTCCTCCGATCCGATTGCCCACGGCGAGCCGGGGTCGCGTGGGGCGGTCTCGAGAGCGTTGTTCCGCCCCTTTCGATTCGTATGGCCGATCGGGTGGATGGGCGGAAGGTAGACGATGTCAAATCCAAGCTGGGCAATGTAGTCGAGGCGGTTGGCCAGGTCGGCAAAGGTGCCATGCCTGCCGGGTTCGGATGATGTCGAGCGGGGGAAAACCTCGTACCAGGCGCTGAAGGCCGCGCGCTCGCGGTCGACTTTAACCTTGAGAGTGCGGGGATAATCGGTCTGAAGCGAGCGGTCGGGATAGGCGTCCATGAGCGAGGTAAGCTCCTGGGAGGTCCCGGTACGAACCCGCTCAGCGTGAACCGCCTTCGCGTTGCGCAGAGCCGCAGAGAGCGCTTGCAGATGTTCCGCGTCGGAACCGTATGCCGGTGCGTGGGATGCGCCTCCCGTCGCTCGAGACGCCGTGCGCGGCCCCGCGGCCCGCGCCGCAGCCTCCTCCACGAGGTCGGCACCGATCAGCAGATCCACGTCGGTTTCCACCCCGGCTGCATGCTTCTTGGCCAGGCCGTCCTGCCAGGTGCGGAAATGATCGATCCACCCGCAGACGGTGTACTCGTAGCGGCCGGGCTTCGCGACTCTAAAGGCGGCCCGGTAGCGGTCATTCCCGAGCGCCTGCATTTCGGTCTCGTTCCAGCGGCCGTTTCGTCGGCGATAACGAAGCACGATGCGCACGGCATCATGGCCGTCGGCAAAGGCGTCCGCCTCGACGGTGACATCATCACCTTCAACGCGTTTTACGGGAAAGCTGCCGCAGTCGATTTCCGGGAACACCCGGTCAACAACGACGCGTCGTCTACCATGGGGGGTGAGCATAGCGAGAGGTTACTCTAAAGTCGCGTTGAACATCAAAGGGGTGTGTTCTGTATTCTCTCAAGCTGCTGCTCCGCGAGCGCACGGATATCCTCAGGCACTTCCATTCCGAGTAGCGTGTTGAGGGTCTCCGCGGCCATCTCACCCTCGCCGGAGTTCAGATAGGAAAACGAGAGGGCGTAAAGGGTCAGATAGTCCTCGGGGTTGATCTCATAGGACTTCTGCAGGCACTCCCGACTCTCCTTCTGTAGACCGGTCTGGCTGTAGAGCACGCTGAGGTTTCGTAGTACCGAAGCATTAGCCGGATCGCTCTCGCGTGCACGCTCGAGATATTGCCGGGCGGGGTCGAAGTCGGCCTCTCGGAGGTACGAACAGCCGATTGCCTCGAGGGCATCGACGTTCTCAGGCTCGAGCTTCAAGCAAAACTCGAGTGCTTTCATCGCCTTTCGGTTCTCGCCGGACTCGGTATACGCGACCCCGATATCCGTGAGTGCCCGTGGATTATCCGGCTCCTCGACGAGAATATTCTCGAGCAAACCTATGGCAGCCTCGTAGTCGCCGTGCTGTATGCGTGTCTCGGCATCCTGTAAAGCGTCTTCCATACTCGATGAAAATACTTATACATTCGCGTGCATGCAAGCAGCGCGGCGGCCGAATTGTTGACCGGCAACTGTCATCGGGTATACAACACTGCCTATGATCGCACTGCTCGTAATCGGCGACGAGATCCTCGCCGGCGATATCCGCGAAGAAAACAGCTCCTTCATGATCGATACCCTGAGCCGCGCCGGGCACCGCCTCGGTGAGGTGCGCATTGTGCGCGACGAGGTAGACATGATCGCCGAGTCCTTCCGCGAGCTCTGCATGCGCTACGACTATGTCATAAGCGCCGGCGGGGTCGGCCCCACCCACGACGACGTCACCCTCCAAGGCGCGGCCACCGCATTCGGCATCGAGCTCGAGCTCAACACCGACATGGAGACGTTTCTCGCCGACCACTACGGCGGCGAGCTCAGCGCCTCGGCGCGACGTATGGCGATGCTGCCGAAGGACAG
>JAAAOR010000033.1 GCA_009908735.1 Spirochaetota bacterium
TACTGCCCCGCAAGGGGTGGGAGAGTAGGTCGTCGCCAGACGTTTTTTTGTGCCCGAAGGTCACGCTCGTCCTCAACGGGATCAGCACCCGCCCCATGCGTTTCAGAGTCCGCAGCTCCCCCCGCGGGAGCATCACTGGTCCGTCCAGGTTTCTGTTGCACTCTCAGCACACTCGGTTTAGAATCTGTGCATAAACGGTAATAAATGCACAATAACAGGCCCGAAAGGCACAGCCTTGGACCAGTGAAGCCACCGAAAGAGGAGCCGAGAAAGGATGACTGTACCGCAGCAGGAGCGTGTTGAAGCCGTATCCGGCCGCCGATTTACCATACATTATCGGATTGCCGGCGGCGAGCGTGAGGCCGAGGCGAAAGCGGAGGGGCTTCGTTACGAGCAGACGGTGGAGTTCCCTGCGGAGCTTGTTCCCACCGGAGATATTGACGAGCACGTTGTCGGCCGTATCGAGGATTTCTCGGAGCGCGCGGACGGCGCATACGACGTTACGCTGAGCTACGCCGATGAAGTAGCAGGCAACGAGCTTCCCCAGTTTCTCAACGTTCTCTTTGGAAACAGTAGCATGACCCCAGGGATTCGAGTAGAGCGCATAGAGCCGACCGCGGCCATCCTCTCGAACTTCCGGGGCCCGCGATTCGGAATCGACGGTTTGCGAGAGCTCTTGGGAGTGGACCACCGCCCCCTTCTTATGACGGCACTCAAGCCAATGGGGCTCTCCAACGAGAACCTGGCTCGGATCGCCTACGATTGCGCTCTTGGCGGTATCGACATCATCAAGGATGATCACGGCCTTGCAAACCAGCCGGTTGCCGATTTCCAGGAGAGGGTACGACTGTGCACCGACGGGGTGGCGCGGGCGAACGAGGAGACAGGGTATAGGTCCGTCTATGCGCCGAATATAACAGGCCCGGCCCGCGAGGTTGATGAACGGGCGCGCTTCGCGAAGAGGGAGGGTGCGGGCGCTATCCTCTATATACCGGGTCTCGCCGGCTTCGACGGCATGCGAGCGCTTGCCGACGACGAGGATTTTGGCCTTCCGATAATCAGCCACCCCGCGTTTTATGGTAGCTTCGTGACCTCTGCCGATAACGGATTCTCACACTATGCGCTCTACGGGCAGCTGCAGCGGCTTGCCGGAGCCGACTCGTCGATTTATCCCAACTTCGGAGGGCGTTTCTCCTTTACGCGCGAAGAATGCGCGAGCATTGCGCGGGGTTGTGGTGAGCCGTTCGGCGACATGCGTGCGATCTTTCCGACGCCGGGCGGCGGTATGAACATGAAGAATATTCCCGAAATGCGCTCGGTCTACGGCCAAGAGGTGATCTACCTGATCGGCGGAGGGCTGCATCGTCACGGCGACGACCTGGTGGAGAATTCGCGACACTTCCGCCAGTTGGTTTTCACCACATAGACGTGTAGTTTGTTCATGTGGGTTTTTGTTGACGGGCGTGGTATGTCCCCCTACAATCGCATAAGGAATGCCTGCCGGCGCATGTCAAACTGAACGCTCGAGGGATATCATGCTTGCGGTCGACCGACGAAGGGGAATTCTCGAGAAATTAAAGGCCACCGGAAGCATAACGGTGGCAGAGCTAAGTGCCTTCTACGCTGTGAGCGAGGAGACAATCCGACGCGACCTCACGCGGATGGAGGGCGACGGTCTGCTTGAAAAAACCTACGGTGGTGCCTACATCAAAGACGGCATGCATCGGGAGGTCCCGTTCGCGTTGCGGAGCGTGGCCTACGTCCGCGAAAAGGAGCTCATCGGTCGCCGCGGTGGCGAGCTGGTAGAGCACGGCGACACCATCTTCCTGGATGCCAGTACGACAGCGCTTCACGTCGGACAGAGCATCATCGGGAAGCACAACCTCATCGTGATATCGAATGCGCTGGCAGTCTCCTACAGGCTTGCCGAGGCACCGGAAGTCAAAGTCATTACGATCGGGGGGACGCTCCGGCGCACATCCCTTACAAACGTTGGCCGTGCAGCCGAGGATTCCATCGCGCGATACTACGCCGATAAGACGTTTTTTTCCTGCGACGGTGTAGACCGCGACCATGGCATTACCGACGCCAACGAAAGAGAGGCCGAAGTGCGCAAGGCGATGCTCAGTCAGTCGAAGCATCGGATTCTGGTCGCCGATCACACGAAGTTCGATCGCACCTCCTTCGCCCTCATAGACGAGTTTGACAACGTCGATACGGTCATTACCGATCTTCCGGTAAGCGAGGAGTGGTTGCGCTTTTTCCAGAACAAGAACATCGAATACATAAGCTGCGTCGAGGAAGCATGGGGGTGACGATGCCGGGGACGGTGCGAGTGCTGGGTGTCGGTGATCCGGCGGTATACGCCTATACCGATGCCGGGCTTGATATTCTTGGAGAGTGGCGACGAAACGGCGGCGGCAAGGTATCCTTTGATATCGTTCCCTGGGACCGGTATCTCAGCAGCTTGAGCCTTCAATTCGAGGCGAAAGAACCCTCGTACGACATCGTCATGTTGCCTGGACACCTCTGGCTGCCCGAGTTCGTCGAAGCGGGGCGACTTGCACCCCTCGGGTCACTCGTGGCGAAAATCCCAAGTTCCGACTGGGACGACTTTAAACCCTTTGTCCGGGACGAACTTTGCTACTATGACGAATACTACCTCATGCCTTCGTTTACCGACGGTCACGTGGTCTTCTTTCGACACGACCTCCTGGGCGAAACCGAGCCCGCGAACGGTCTCACCACGCCGATGGAGATCGGCGATCTGGCCCGACGAAACGATTCGGCAGGCCACCATGGGATCGCCCTCAAGGCCGACCCCAGCGAGATCTTCCTTGACTGGCTTCCGTATCTGTGGGCGTTCGGTGGCGATCTCCTGGGCGACGACGGCGAGCCTGCGTTTGCGGGCACTGTCGGTGTGGAAAGCCTCGAGTTCTACCGGGCGCTCCGAGAGGTTGCACCGCCTGACACCGACCGATACGGAAACGAGCAGATAGCGGGGGCACTTCGTGACGGCACTGTCGCCATGGCGACGAGCTGGGGCGGGCAGGCCGGATTCATCTACGCATCCGACGGAGGTTTTCGCGGTGACCTCAGGGTTGCTACGTTCGAGAAACCGTGGAACGTCGTTTGGAGCTTCGGCGTCCTTGCTGCGTCGCCCGACGTTCCCGCAGCGTTCGAGTTTCTCCGCTATCTGTCAAGCCCGGCGATCGACGCCAAGGTTGGGCGGTATGCGGGTAGCCCCGTTCGAAGCGCGACGTACGCGGCCGAACGGAATACGGTGCCATGGTACCGAGCCCAAGAGCAGATGCTCGACCGGGCCGATCGACTGCCCCGCCACCCGAGGATGAACGCTATCCTGCCGGCGGTCACGGAAAAGCTCGCGGCGTGCGTCTCGGGTGAGCTACCTGCGCGCGAGGCTTTGGATCAAGCCGCGACTGCCGTGCGAGCGCTCCTGTCCTGAAGTAGATCAAAACCACAGCAATCAACAGAAATTAAGGCACAATGGCAACGTTTTTCTTTGACAGCTGAAAAATTCCGATGGTATAATGCTCTTAATCCAACACAGAGGAGGGTGCGGCGTTCTACAGGATGCGCGGTATCTTCCCTGTGCGGGGTTACATCAACGGCGGTCATCCGACCGCACGCAATTAAGGAGGTGAGCATGAGTAGTTTTCGAAACATCACGCTGATGTTGCTTATGTTCGCGCTGATCGTGTCGGGAGCATTTGCCGGCGGCCAGGGAGAAGGCGGCGGTGAAGGCGACGACGTCACTATGCTCGAGGGGGCTCCGGCACCCTTCGACGGGACCGAAAAGCTGACCATCGCACACGTTGGTTATCTGCTCGAGGGCGAGTTCATGCAGATGTACCGCGCCGGCGCCGAGGCGCAGACGGAGCTTATGGACATGAACTTCATCACCCTCGGCAAGCAAACCGATGCTCAGGCGCAGGCAAACTTCGTCGAGCAGGCCATCAACCAGGGTGTCGACGGCATCGTCATTCAGCACGGCGTGCCCGAGTCTCTGCAGCGAGTCGCCCAGCGCGCGCTCGACGCCGGAATCCCGGTCGTTGCGTTCGACGTCGATCTGGACAACCCCAACATTCCGCAGATCGCGCAGAACGACCCGCAGCACGGCATGAACGCGATCACCCAGATCAGGGAAGACTACAACGGCCAAGCGAATATCGCTTACGTGTACACGCCGGGCGTGCTTCCCCTGGACAAACGGGACAGCACCGTTCAGCAGGTCGTCAACGAGACATCGGGCATGGAGATCGTCGAGCAGACCGGTACGCTCGAGTCGCCGATTGCGGTCAAGAATGCGGACCAGGCTAAGGCCGTTCTTCGCGCCAATGACAGCATCGACGTCTATCTTGCGCCGTACGACGAGTTTGCCAAGGGCATTCAGATGGCGCTCGAAGAGCTCGACATGACCGACGAAGTCAGTATCTACAGCGTCGATATATCCACGCAGGACATCGAGCTCATGACGAAAGAGGGAAGCCCCTGGGTCATGACCTCCGCAGTGAACCCTGCTGCCGTGGGCGCGGCAAGTGTGCGTACCGTTGCACTCCTGATGGCCGGCGAAGATGTGCCGGACGACGTGCTCGTTCCCACACAAATCTTCACCCAGGAGATGCTGCGCGAGAACAACATTACCAACATGGATGAGCTTCGCGAGGCATTCCCCGAGTTCAACAGGGCAGACGTTTCCACCGCACCGTGGATTCCGATGGGCGCCGGAGAGATGTTCTAGGTCAATCGACTTCGCAGCCTGACAGTTCGCCGGGGCGGGCTCGAGCAATTTCGCTCGGGCCCACCGGCTTCAATTCCCCCGGCACAAATCTATTAGACAGGAGAGAGTGCAATGCCACAGGTGGGTGATCCGTCACGTGTAAAGAGTATTGAATGGGTGGACGAGGAGTTGCTCCTCCTCGATCAGACGCAGCTGCCCGTGGATGTCGTCGTTGAACAGCAGCAGACGATCGAGCAGGTGTGGGATTCTATCAAACAGCTGAAGGTGCGGGGAGCACCCGCGATCGGCGTTGCCGGCGCATACGGTCTCGTGGTGGGGATGCGCGGCGACACGGGCCTCGACCGCGAGCAGTTTCTCGCGAAGCTTCAGGAACGCGCGGATTACCTCGATAGCGCCCGCCCGACGGCGGTCAATCTGAGCTGGGCCCTCAAGCGGGTTGTCGCAAAGGCGACGCAGAGCACGGCCGGCACGGGGACGGAGCTTCTGGAGGTGGTGCGTGATGAGGCGGTGGAAATACATCACGAAGATGAGCAGCTGTGTAAGCGCATCGGTGAGAACGGGGTCGATCTGATCAATCCCGGCTCCGGTGTGCTGACACACTGTAATGCCGGCCGACTTGCGACCTCCGAATACGGTACGGCCACCGCGCCGATGTACCTCGCGCACGAGCGAGGAGTGGAGTTTCGCGTGTACTCCGATGAGAGTCGCCCGCTTCTCCAAGGTTCGCGCCTGACAAGCTGGGAGCTGCAGCAGGCGGGTGTCGACGTGACGGTTATCACCGATAACATGGCGGCCCACATCATGTCTCAGGGGCTCGTCGATATGGTGATCGTGGGGACCGACCGAGTCGCGGCAAACGGCGACGTGGCGAACAAGATCGGCACGATGGGCGTGGCGATTCTCGCAAAACACTTCGGCATCCCCTTCTACGTGGCCTCGCCCTTCTCCACCATCGACCTCGCTACCCCGTCCGGAGCCGACATCACCATTGAGGAGCGCGGCGATGACGAAGTCACCCACTTCGGTTTGCGGCGCACGGCTCCCGAGGGCATCAAGGTCAGAAACCCCGCCTTCGACGTCACGCCGAATGAGCTGGTTACCGGGATCATCACCGACCGGGGCATGGTGCAGGCGCCCTACAAAGAGAACCTGAAAGATATAATCTACGCGAAAGCGTAGCCAATGAGCATACAGGAAGCGCGACGGGGAGGGGTAATACGGTATGGAATACAAGCAGCTAACAGAAGACAGTGTAGTCGATTATCTCAAGAGTGTGCCGGCGGCGAAAGAGGTGCTCGGCGACCTCGACAACCTCGACATCCGGGAGATCGGAGACGGCAACCTCAACTTCGTCTACTTCATAACTAACAAGTCGGATCCGACTCAAACGGCGGTGCTCAAGCAGGCGGTGCCTTTCCTGCGGATCGTGGGCAAGGATTGGCCGCTGCCGAAGGAACGGATGACATTCGAGATTATGGCGCTCGAAAACGAGGCCGGCCTCACGCCTGATCACGTGCCGGAAATCTATCACTCGAGTCACGATATGTCGCTCGTGCTCATGCAAAACCTCAAAGACTATCCGGTGCTTCGCGGGCAGATGAACGAGGGGAAATACTTCCCGAACCTCGCCGAGCACGTCTCAACGTTTCTCGCGAGTAACCTGTTCTACACCTCCGACTGGTATCTCGACCATCGCACCAAGAAGGAGATGGTGAAAAAGTTCATTAACATCGACCTCTGCAAGATCACCGAGGATTTCATTTTTACCCATCCGTTCTGCAAGAGTGACACCAACGCATACAACGAGCGGCTGACCGAGAAGGACATCAACTTCATTCATGAGGATGACGAGCTGAAGATCCACCAGGCGGAGCTTAAGTACAAGTTTATGAACAACGCCGAAGCCCTCCTCCATGGTGATCTGCACACCGGCAGTATCATGGCCGATGAGGAGAAGACCTTCGTCATCGACCCGGAGTTCGCTTTCTTCGGTCCGGCCGGGTTCGACGTGGCGTTGTTTATCGGCAATATGTTTCTTGCCTACTTCGCGCATGCCCACCGTCAGACCCTGCTTGGAAACGACCCCTCGGACTACCGGAACTGGATCCTCGACCAGATACGCGAGACCTGGAACAAGTTCGACAGCAAGTTTGAGAGCTACTGGAAGGAGCACTTCGAGGCCGGCAAGGAGCAGTTCTGGGATTACCCCGGCGGCGAGAAAGCGCACGCGGAATACCGCAGGCGCAACATCGCGCGCATCTTCGACGACGCAATGGGCATCGCCGGGTCCGTCATGATCCGACGCATCCTTGGATTGGCCAAAGTGTCCGACATAGCCGACATTGAGGACCTGGATGCCCGGGCCGAGGTTGAGCGCATGGGCCTTCGTATGGGCAGAGAGCTGATCATCAATCACTCGAATTACACCACCATCGAGGCGGTTGCCGACCTTGCCACCGGCATATCTCCGGCCGACCAGGCGGTGCCCGCGTCGTCGGCGACGTGAGTGGGGGGCTGAATCTATGGCGGATCGCGAAACGGTTGTTCAGGCAGTTGACATCGGTAAGTCGTTTGCGGCTACGCGCGCGCTCGACGGCGTTTCCCTGAGTTTTTACAGCGGGGAGATCCTCGGCCTCGTGGGTGCAAACGGCGCCGGCAAGTCCACGCTGATCAAGATCATTTGCGGATACCACACCGATTACGAAGGTAGCATCGTAGTCGGCGACGAGACTGTCAGATTCGCGAGCCCGGAAGACGCGTACGGGCGCGGCATTGCGACCGTCCACCAGATCATCAACCAAGGTGTCGTTCAGAGCATGTCGGTGGGCGAGAATCTCACCCTCGGCGAGCTCATTGCCCGCGGCAAAGGCCCCTTCTACAACAAAGCGCAGTTGAGGGCGCGGGCCGAAGAAATTCAGAGTCAGCTGAATCTGAACCTGGATCTCGACCTCCCCGTCGAGGATATCGGGCAGAGCGATCGGCAGATGATCGCCATTGCCCGTGCGGTCTCCACAGAGCCCAAGCTATTGATCCTCGACGAGCCCACCTCGTCTCTCTCCGAAAAGGAGGCCGAGCGCCTGTTCGTAACGCTCGAGAAGCTGAGGTCGACCGGGGTGTCCATCGTCTATGTCTCTCATCGCCTGCATGAGGTAAAGCGCACTGCCGATCGGGTTGCGGTCATCCGGGATGGTAAGCTGTCGGCCGTACTCGAGAACCCCTTCGATGTAAAGCAGATCGTCACCGCGATGGTTGGTGAGATGCCCGAGCACGAGGTTCGGGAGCGACAAAGCAGCCTCTCCACGCGCAAAGTGCGATTGGAGCTTCGCGACCTCGTGGTGGACCCCGGAAAGCCTCCGTTGAACCTGAAGCTCTATGAGGGTGAGATCGTGGGTCTCACGGGCCTCATTGGAGCGGGCAAGAGTGAGCTTGCGGAGGTTCTCTTCGGCGCGAGACCGCCGGTGTCGGGGGAGATCCTGGTCGAAGGCGAGCCGTACCGACCCGCGGGCGTCTACGACGCGATCCGGGAGGGCGTTTTCCTGGTACCCGAGGACCGCGCCAATAATGCGGTCATTGCCGACTTCACCGTTCGTCAGAACATAACGGCGCCCTTCCTGCGTGACTTCCAGACGCTCGGCATCATGAATGTGGGCGAGGAGCGCGAGGCGTCGCGGCGCATGATAGAATCCATGGGGATAAAGACGGAATCGGAAGAGGCCGACATGGACGCCCTGTCGGGCGGCAACCAGCAGAAGGTCGTCGTGGCGAGGTGGCTTCTGAAAAACTTCAGGCTCGTGCTCCTCGACGAGCCGTTCCAGGGCGTCGACATAAAGTCGCGCCACGATATCGGGCAGTATCTGCGGGACAATATCGGCAACCGTACCGCAGTCGTCATTGCTACCGACCTCGACGAGGTCATCGAAGTTGCCGATCGGATTCTGGTCATGAACGGCAGCGCGATCGTGGGTGAGCAGTTTTATGCGACCATGGACCGCGAGAAGCTGTTACACTTCATTTCGGACGATAATCCGCAGCCGGTCGAGACCACGTGAACGCTGAAACTAATTTGAGCCGTTGAATCGGAGGTAAGCGAGCAGATATGGAAACAACAACCAGTACCCACACCGAGACAGGGGCGCGCGACCGCACACGCGCAGAAGCGTGGAAGCGATTCGCGATTCGCTATGGCTTTCTCATCGTCATGGCGGCCCTTTTTGCGTACTTCAGTCTGACCGAGCCGGCGTTCTTCACTCCGGGCAACCTCTTTTCGATGCTTCTCGGCGTGACCGTCTACGGAATCTTGGCACTCGGGGTTACTTTTCCACTGGTGGCCGACGACGTTCCCGATCTGTCGATCGGCGGGGTCGCTGCGCTGACCGTCATGATCTCGGCTTATCTGATGATCGTGATTGAGACGAGCACGATTTTCGCGATCGCCTTCTGTCTCGTCTTGGCGTCCCTCATCGGCTTGATCAATGGGATCCTGGTGGTGAAGGTGAAGATACCTGGCCTTCTGGCTACCCTCGGTATGATGTTTATAGCCCAGGGGCTTCAGCTGATCCCTTCCGGGGGACGATCCGTGGGGCGCGGAGCGGTCCTTGCAGGCGGCGTCACCGCCGAAGGTCGCTTCTCGGAGGCCTTCCTGTTCCTCGGGCAGGGCCGCGTGTTCGGCGTTATTCCGACGCCCGTGCTGATCATGCTTGCCATTGCGATCGTTGTATACGTTGTTCTCAGCCGAAGCCGCTGGGGCCGGGTCTTCTATGCTATCGGGAGCAACGCCGAAGCGGCCAGACTCGTTGGTGCGAAGGTCGACCGATTCCGTATCATGGCCTACGTTCTCTCGGGCACTATCGCCGGTCTCGGCGGTATAGTGCTTGCATCGCGTGTAGGCCGGGGCGACGTACAGTCCGGCGGTACCCTGCTGCTCGACGCCATAGGATCCGCGCTTATCGGCTTTGCGGTGCTCGGCGTTCGACGGCCGAATCCCTTTGGGACTATCGTGGGCGCGATCTTCATTGGAATGCTGCTCAACGGTCTGACGATGCAGGGCATGCAGTACTACGTGCAAGACTTCATAAAAGGAATCGTGCTCGTCGCCGCGCTGGCATTCACGTTCGGCCTCTCAAAGATGAAAGCATGACGGTTTCACAGCAATCCGCCGTTCGCGGGCTAAGCGGCCGCCGGTTCTCCGTCGAATACATCATCCGCGGCGATCGCGCCGAGGCGGAAAAAACGGCGGCAATCGTCGCAAATGAGCAGACCGTCGAGTTCCCGGCGGAGCTCGTCCCACCCGGGCAGATACGGGACGAGGTGATGGGACGGGTGGAGTCCGTCGAGGAGGCGGGCCGGCCGGCCGAGGGAGGGGGCGGGCGGCCCGCCGCTGGGCCGCGGGGCGGCGAACAGCGGTACCGCGCCACGATCAGCTACGAGGAGGGCTCCGCGGGTACCGATCTGCCACAGCTTATCAACCTCTTGAACGGCCTCACAAGTCTCCTGCCAAACCTCCAGGCGGACCGCCTCACGCTGACGCCGGAGCTCGCGAAACGCTTCCCGGGCCCGAGATTCGGCATTACGGGCATCCGGGATCGAATCGGAGTCCACGATCGGCCTCTTCTCTGTACCGCGCTCAAGCCCATGGGGCTTTCGGTCGAGAGCCTCGCGAAAATGGCCACCGACTGTGCGCTCGGCGGGCTCGATATCATGAAGGACGACCACGGCATCACCGACCTGCCCTATGCGCCGTTCGAGGAGCGGGTGCCCCGAATCGCGGAGGCCGTCGCCGAGGCAAACGCGAAGACCGGCTTCAGGTCGATATTTGCCGCGAACGTGACGACGGGGGTGGATCAACTGCTCGACCGGGCCCTCTTTGCGCAGGAGGCCGGCGCGGGCATGCTGATGGTGGCACCGGCAATCATCGGCTTCGACGCAATGCGGATGCTCGCTGCCGACCGCCGGATCGAGCTTCCGATCATGAGCCATCCCACCGTTTCGGGAGGCTATGTGGCCGGGGAATCGGCGCCCTTCTCCTTTTACCTCTATTACGGGCAGATGCACCGGCTCGCCGGTGCCGATGCGAGCATATACGCGAACTACGGCGGACGGTTTCCGATTACGCAGGAAGACAGCTATGCGGCAGTTGCCGGCTGCCGCGATGAGTTCCAAGGATTCAAGCAGATTCTACCGATGATCGGCGGCGGCATGACCGTCGAGCGCGGCGGTGAGCTGCGGGAGGAGTTCGGGGTCGACTCGGCGTTTCTTGTGGGCGGGAAGTTGCATTCGGCGGAGGAGTCGTTGACGGTCCGGGTCAAGCGGTTTGTCGAGACGGTGAGTTAAACTATGGACGGAAGATCGTAATCCGCCCCCGCGGCAACCGCGCGACGCAGAGCGTTACTATAATGATCACAACCGAAACCATAGAGCTCGAGTCCGAGGGCAACTTCTTTACTCTGAACGTGACGGAGAAGGTGCGCGACGTGGTCAGCCGGTCCGGCGTGCAGCAGGGCTCCGTTCTCGTCTTCTACCGGCACACCACCGGCGCGGTTCTTGCGGTCGAACATGAGATCGGACTCCTCGCGGACCTCGAAGAGCTGTTTGAGCGGCTGGCCCCCATGGACGCCGACTGGAAGCATCATCGCCGCGGCTACGACGCGAACGGCGGTGCACACATTCGCACCGCCTTCCTCAACCCGTCGATGACGGTGCCGGTCGTGGACGGTGAGCTGCTGCTCGGTACCTATCAGGAGATTCTGATCGCGGATTTCGATCCGATTGAGGAGCCGCGCACACGCAAGCTGGTTGTACAGGTGGGCGGCGAATGAGTGCGGCCGACATTTCCGCAGTGGTCTTCTATGCGCCGGGCGTACTCCTCTATACGGACGAAAGACCGGTGCGGCTCATGCCTCAGCTCGTACAGGAGCTTGCGGACGGCATCGAGCTTGCCACGGTTTGCCCCGACGAGGAGACAGCGTCAGCGGTCTCGCAGGTCTACGGACACGCGGTTGGCCGCCCCAAGGTTGCTGCCCCTACGGACGATCACCGAGCGATGTTGCGGGAGCTTCTGGCGCAGGGCATTCTAAACGCATCGACGACGCTCTTCATCGACCATCATCCGCGCCGCTGCATGGAGGCGGTGAAGCTTGGAATACACGCGGGCATTTTCGAGGATGCGCTGCGGCTGTACCGTGACCTCGGGTTGTGGGGGCTGATGCCGCTCCTCCACAATCTGCGCGAGGTAGAAGAGCATCTTTCCGCTTGATCCGGGCCTGAGCCGCGGGCATCCGAGGAGGGGCTATGAGGACCGCTTGTCGACCCGTCGCTCTGAACGCACACGACGTCATCCGGTTGAGATCTCGGTCGCGTGTCATCGTGTTTCCCCTCCTACCTCGGGTTCCCTGGTTGCCGCTTTCCAGGCATCGGGGCCGAGGACGAAGGTCAGAAGCTGACCTACGGTGCAGTGCCGCTCGACCGGATGCCTCAAGCGTGCGTCGGGGTTAATCCTGTACACATTGCGCCGACCTACGCGATAGCGTCGTAGAACGTCCGCTCCCTCAAGATCCTGGAGGATTTTCTGTACCGCTCGCTCGGTGATGCGCACTTCCAGTGCGACATCTCTAATACGTGCGTTCGGGCGCCGAGCAAGGCAGACCAGGACGTGCGAGTGATTAGAGAGGTACGTCCATGTTGCAGGCTCCCGCTCTTCGTTGATGTCCCCCATTGTCCGTGCTACCTCCTAGCTAATATCCTATCCCAAATTAACGAGTCTGTATTGACGAACCACGTTTCGTGTATTACTCTTCGAAGAGTCACCAGGGTCGGAGCGAGTGGCCCACGCCGTACCGCCTCGTTCCTGACTCGACACTGTGGCCGCCGCGAAGCGGCGGCCCTTTTCGACCCCTCTTCGCTGGCGCGCTCCTGGCGGTCCGCCGTCGAGCAAAGCCCGGTCTATGCCCGCAATCTACTCCTTGTTCATTCAGTTTTGAGCTGCTATCCTCCCCCCTTACTATGAGTTACAACAAAGTTCAGGTTCCCGAGGGCGAGAAGGTACGGCTCGATAAGGGTAATCTGGTTGTTCCCGACAATCCGATTATTGCCTTTATCGAAGGGGATGGAACCGGGCCCGACATCTGGGCCGCTTCGCAGCGTGTCTTCGACGCAGCGGTGGAGAAGGCCTATGGCGATCGGCGCCGCATCTCGTGGATGGAGGTGTTTGCAGGCGACAAAGCAAACAGGGTGTACGGAGAGGAGCTGTGGCTTCCGCAGGAGACACAGGATGTATTGCGGGAGTTTCTCATCGGTATCAAGGGGCCGCTCACGACGCCGGTCGGCGGCGGTATCCGCTCCATTAACGTGGCAATTCGTCAACGTCTCGACCTCTATGCCTGCGTTCGCCCAGTGCGCTACTTCACCGGGGTCCCTTCGCCGGTGAAAAGGCCCGAAGAGATCGATATGGTGGTGTTCCGGGAGAACACCGAAGACATCTACGCCGGTATTGAATATCAGGAGGGGACGGAGGACGTGAAGCGGCTGCTGTCGGTGCTGAAAGATCAGTTTCCCGACGCCTACGAGCGGATTCGTTTTCCCGAGAGCTCCGGCCTCGGGATAAAGCCCGTCTCCCGCGAAGGGACGGAGCGGCTCGTGCAGGCCGCTATCGATTATGCCATCGAACGTGATCTTCCGAGCGTGACCCTGGTGCACAAGGGCAACATCATGAAGTTCACCGAGGGAGCGTTCCGCGCTTGGGGCTACGAGACCGCAAAGCGTGATTACGGGGCGACCGAGCTGGACGGTGGCCCATGGCTCTCGTTTAAAAACCCGCGCACCGGCCGAGAGATCATCATCAAGGACATGATCGCTGATGCCATGCTGCAGCAGATCCTCACTCGTCCCTCGGAGTACAGCGTCCTTGCCACGCTCAACCTCAACGGCGACTATATCTCCGATGCCCTCGCGGCGCAGGTGGGCGGTATCGGTATTGCGCCCGGCGCGAACATCAACTACCGAAGCGGGCATGCCGTCTTCGAGGCCACGCACGGCACGGCGCCCAAGTACGCCGGAGAGGACAAGGTCAATCCCTCCTCGGTCATCCTTTCAGGTGAGATGATGTTCCGCCACCTCGGCTGGGACGAAGCAGCGGACCTGATTCTTACGGCGATGGACAGTACCGTTGCACAGAAGCGCGTCACCTACGACTTCCATCGTCTGATGGAGGGCGCGGAAAAACTGAAGACGAGCGAGTTCGGGGACGCGCTCATCGAGAACATGAGATAGGCGCGAGCCGGCTGCTATGGGGATGGCGACCTGGCTTCGCTGTCCCCGGTTTGGGCCCCACATATCAGAGTCACAGCGCGTCGGCAAGTATCTCCTCTATCTCACCGGCATCGAAGGCCGTGGGCTGGCCTTTCAGCCCCGACTTCCCGGCGAGGGTGCGCACCTCCTCCCTGGTGAAGCCGTACGCCGAGAAGTCCGGCAGTTTCGCCGCCTGGAGAAGTTCCTCGAGTGTCTCTACGAGCAGATCGCAGTTGGCCTCGATCGAGCCACGGTCTTGTCCCGAGATGGCGACGCCGGCGCGGCCGTAGCGCCCGAGTGCGTCGGCGGCGTTCTGGGACGAGGACTCGCTCCCGGCACCCCTTTGCGCCCCGCCGGCACTCCCTCGTCCGGCCGAACGCAGCTTGGCGATGGTGGCCCGAGTAACAAGCGGCAGTAGTCGGCCGCACGCCACGCCATGGGGGATGTCATGCATCGCCCCGGCCGGGCCGGCTGCTCCGTGCACCAGGCCGAGCGAGGCGTTTGCCAGCGCGATGCCGGAGGTATGCGCCGCCCAGGCCATGTCAGCCCGCGCATCCACGTCGCCCCCCTCTTCGATCACGCGCAGGAAACTGCGGCCGGCCGCCTCCAGTCCATTCAGTGCGACCGAGTCGGTGAAGTAGTTGGCGCCGGTTGAGACGTAGGCCTCGAGGTTCTGCGTGATGGCGTCCAGCCCGCTGGCCGCGGTCACGCGCTGCGGAACGCCGAGAGCCAGCTCGGAGTCTATGACGGCGATGTCCGGCACGTACGCATCGTTGCGAAGCGATTTCTTGAAGCCGTTCGGCCCCAGCTCTCGGAGCACGGCGTTCTTTGTTGCCTCCGTCCCCGTTCCGGCGGTCGTGGGGCATGCAATCAGCGGCAGGCGCCGTGGGGTCGGCTGCTTAGTCCCCACGCCCTCGAGGTAGTCGCGTATCGAGCCGGCGTGCATGACCGCCACCGCCGACGCTTTCGCGGCGTCGAGCGCGCTCCCCCCACCGACCCCAATGATGACCTCGGCGACGCGCAAACGCGCCACCGAAGCGATCTCATCGACATCGGACGGGGACGGCTCTCCGGGGACGCGGGCGTCACCTGCGTATCCGCCGCCTTTCTTGAGGTCGGCGATGAGCTCCTTCCACTGGGCAAGCTCACGGACGGCCCCGGCGCCCGTCACGAGGAACGCGCGCTTCAGACCCAGCCGGTGCAGAAGCTCGGGAATTCGCTTCAAGGATCCGGGGCCGAAATAAAGCTCCGGCGTTCGTGTCACGAAAAAGCGGTCCGCCATCGTTCACGTCCTTTAAATGGGGTGTGTGCTACTCAAAGCGTAACGGGACCGAGGCGATTCTGTCTACGAGAATGTCGGGCCGTCAAACCGGCTCTCATCGGAGGGCCCTACTACAACCGAAATCCGCCGCCGAGCGAGAGATCGATTCCGCCGCTGCGGTAATCGTTGCTTTCCACCTCGTAGGTGACGCCACCGATTTCGACCTTGGTGCTTTCAAAGCCAAACTCAAAGAGGTAGCTCAGCTCCCCGAATAAGAACCATCGCCGTGCATCACCGAGCAGCACCTTGGCGCCGACGGTCGGGCCTACCATGACCGTGTTCAGATTGAAGGTGGCCGAATCCCCCTCAGGATCATACTCGAGCCTGAAGCGGTAGAAACGGGGGCCGGCGACCAACCCGGCATAGGGGTCGAGGGCAGTTGATGGTTCGGCCTGCTGGGCCAGCTCTCGGATGTGGATTAGCGCGCGACCGAGAATGGTGAAATAGTACGAGTTAACGCTCCAGTCGCTTCCGGAGGTCACGAGGCTGCAGAGCACGCAGTAGCCGAAATCCGCCGATCCCCCGGCGCTGAGGACGACCTCGCCAAGCGGCAGAACTCCCACGTCGACGACCGGGGCGATGTGGGGATATATGAAACCGCCGAGACCGCCGGTGAGGCCGATGTCGATGTCGCCGGCACCAATCACGGCTTGGCCGCCGGACTCCGCCGCATCCTCCGTCCCGTCCTGGGCGAGGGCACCGGGTACCAAGAGCACCGCTATGAGCACCGCAAGAATCGTCCGTCGAGTCACCGTTCGCATAAAAATCTCCTCCAGCACAGCACGGGGTATCTGCGGGCGGCCGGCATGACAGCCCCCGCAAGGACGAACATTAGCGCAAAGCTCTGCTACTGTGCAAGCGGAACCAGCACGCCGGGCGCCGCGAGCCCGGCGCCGCGAGCCCGGCGCCGCAGGCGTTAGCGAACGGGCGCTCTTACGTCGAGGACGCTCAGGTACTTCGTCTCACGGTACTTCCAGTACAGTACGAGCATGCGTTCCCAAGAGGGCGAAACTGCGATCGTCTCGATGTAGTTGCTCGGAGCATTTTCGATGAGGCGGATTCGGCGACCGCCGTCGATGTCGACGATAGAATCGAAGAACGTGACGTGTCTCGTGTCCGCACGGTAGCGCATGGCCGAGAGGGTGCGCCAGTAGTCGGGCTCGCCCACGTTGGAAAGGTCGAAGATCTCGGCAGGAAAGCTCGCGCGGTGAGCGGAGCGACCGCGGCCGAAGTTAATCAGGAGGCGCCGTGGATCCTCGTCGTACACCCACCGCAGGGCCACGGGGAGGCGCTCCCCGCCGGTGTCGGAGACGAGATCGAAGCTGTAGTTCCGCTCGTAGGCGATCTTCGAGACGCGGCTCCAGCCGCTGAACAGGCCTTCGTCCGTCGGCTCGTAATATCTGAAGTCGCGGTAGGAGGCGAACTCCGCGATAGCCTCTTGACGGGCCGCCGCATCGACGACAGGGGCAAGCTCGAGGCTATCCAGATCCACCCGGTAGATGGCGCCGAACTCCCGGATATGGGCGCGCTCGCGGTCTATCTGCCGGCGCGAGGCGTAGAAGAGGTACCCGGTCGAGTCCGACACGACCCGAATGCCGACCATGTACTCATTCCCTTCGCCACGGGTCGAGACCTCGACGCGCTCGGCGAACATCCTTGACCCGTCCTCAATCCATGACTCGTTAAAGGTGATCCGCTCTTCCGGAGGGATGGTCGTACAGGAGGCCAGCGCGGCCAGCGCGGTCAGCGCGACTAACGCAGGTGTCGGAACTGAAACCCGTTTAATCATGGCGTAGAGTGTATGTCCGCAGGCCCGCTCAATGCAAGGCGCCGTTGACGTGCCGTTGACGCGCGAGAGGGGACCTCTGCACAATAGATCTATGAAAAGCTATCGAGAAGAGCTCTGGTTCAATACCGACACCCGCGTCGCCCTCGTAAACATCACGCCGCAGGTTCAGGAAGCGGTGCGCGAGAGCGGCGTGCAGGAAGGCTTTGTGCTGGTGAACGCCATGCATATCACCGCGTCGGTCTTCATCAACGATGACGAGTCCGGTCTGCATCAGGACTACAAGGAATGGCTCGAGCAGCTTGCCCCCCACGAGCCGGTGTCGAAGTACCGGCACAATGTAGGCGAAGACAACGCGGACGCACACATGAAGCGTCAGATTATGGGCCGGGAAGTGGTTGTCGCGATAACCGACGGCAAGCTCGACTTCGGACCCTGGGAGCAGATCTTCTATGGGGAGTTCGACGGCGGGCGGCGAAAGCGTGCCCTCGTGAAGATCATCGGTGAGTAGGAGCTTCGCGATACAGCCGCGCGAGCTCGTCGACCTCGAACTGCGGGAAGGAGACCGGACGGCCGTCGCGCAGGGCCGTGACGCGGGCCCCGCTGGTCCCGAGGCCACCACCGCGGACGCCGACTGGCGGCACTTCGTCGGCGCCGCCGCGGCTCCCGGCGCCACCTCTGCGCCCGGCAGTCCCTTCGATCACCCGGCCGATCTCCCGCGCGTCGATACCGGCGTCGGTGAGACGGTCGAGCAGGGGCGCTGCGCCGTCGGGGCGCACGACGATGAGGAGGCTGCCCGAGCCGATCAGGCCAAGAGGGTCCACACCGAGTGCCGAACAGAGTGTCTCCGTTTCGGCATACGGGGCGAGGCTCTGCATTTCAACCTCCACGCCGACGTCGGCAGCTCGAGCGAGCTCTTCGAGAGCGGTTGCAACTCCCCCCTCGGTGACGTCATGCAGGGCCACGGAGAAGCCGCTCTCGGCGGCAAGCCGCGCCTCCGGCAGAATCGCCAGACGATCGACGAAGCGTGCGGCCGACTCGGTGACCGACGGGCTCACCGCCTTCGAGCTCAGTAACTCGGCAAACTCCGCCGCAAGAATAGCGGTCCCCTCCACGCCGGGCCGCTTCGTCATCAGGATGCGGTCATGGGGGCGGATGTCCCGCTTGTTCAGCAGACCGTCGGTGGCGGCGCCGCCGAAGAGGGCGCCGGAGATTACGGGGCGTCGCACGGCGTCACTTATCTCGGTGTGCCCGCCGACGACGCGGATATCGAGCTCCCCGGCGGTGGTAAGCATCTCACGAAAAACCCCACGGATGACGTGTCCCGTGGTCTCCGGCGGAAAAATGGCGGTAGCGAGGAACCAGCGGGGACGGGCC
>JAAAOR010000154.1 GCA_009908735.1 Spirochaetota bacterium
GCAAGAAAAATACGGCCACCCGATGCGGGTGGCCTCGTAGGGGCGTATCTCCATGCTTTACGTTACATGGAGGGGCCACAGGCCCTCTCCCGAGCAAGCAGAGCACCCGTTAATCTGAACGCAGGCGTGAGCTCAGAAGGCTACCGTTGCGTTCAACCCGAACGCGATGATACCCTCGTCGGGATCCGTGGCGATATCCGGTACCAGGTAGCTGAGGTCAAGGCCCAGCGCCGTGGTAAGCGTTTCGTTGAACTCTCTGCGGATCGGGTAAGAAAACACACCGAAACCGGCTGCTACCGCTCCCGCACTACTTCCGGTAGAGATCTCCAAGCCGACTTCGTCGAGCAGGTAGTATGACATGCGCAGCAGACTGAAGTCGGGCATGTCGGTGCCATCGCCATCTATGAACATCAGGCTCGCCTCGAACTGTTCGCCGAAACCGAAGGACACGGCCATAGACTCGCCCGCGCCAATATCCTCGGTGTTAAAGTTATAGCCCATGACGGTACCGACTTCGATACCGAAAATGTCGGTTACGGTCTCCTGTGCGAACACCGCCGGTGCCAAAAGCAGTAGTGCCACCGCAGCCGTGGTGGCGACGATCATCTTTCTCATCATAACGCTCCTAATTTCCTTGGATTACGCTCAGCAGCAGCTCTGTGTTACAGCCCGATGGAACCTGCAAGGCCGATCGCAACCGTGCCCGCGTCCGGACCGTCCTCATCGTTCATGAAATAGTCCACCTTAACCTTCAGTGCTGAGGAAAAGCCGTTTTCCGGCTGACTACGCACAATCAGATACTGTCCACCGACCGCACCGCCGAATGCCGGATCCGGGCCCACGGCGGCATTACCGGTCAGCAGCGAGAACGCAAGCCTGTCAGTAAAGAAGTAGTCGAATTTCATACCCGCGTACATACGCTGAGGAATGCCGTCGGCCGCGAACACGACCGCACCCAGGCCGACCTGGATGTTATCCATTACTGCAAGGCTCAAACCAAAATTGCGCCCTATCACGGCTTCCTCGTCTTCCAGGTTATATCCTGCAAGCGAGCCCAGTTCGACACCGAACAACCGAAACTCCGCATCGGTTGATTCCAACCCCTGCGCCGATACGGCGGCCGGGAGCAGAATCGCCGCCGCACACAGAACCGTGAACAGCACTCGTCTCTTTGCCATCCAATCCCTCCTCCTGCGAGCGTCGGTTTGTGCTCGCTTTACTTCTGCTGGCAGTATGCTCGCGCCGCATGCAAAAAACAAGACCTGACGACGCGAATTTATGCAAAAAACTGCTGACTTGAACCAGCCTATGCGGTATGATCAGGAAGATGAGTGCTCGGGTGAAGCTTACGGCTCTGGTAGTATTGCTTACTCTTCTCCCCGTTGGAATCGCGCTCGGGCAGTCCGCCGATCGCATAGACGCCATTCTCGAATCCCCGGGTCTAAGCATCGGTGAAGCGGCCTACCTCGCAACCCTGTCGGCCGAGATGATCGATCCGCGCCAGGATGGGGCGGCGGCTATCGGCATGTTGCGCGCCCTCGCTCTTGGCGCCGAGCACCGTGATCGATACGCCGAGCGGGATCTCGAATCCGACGCTACACTGGGCGACTTCTCTTACATGCTCATGCTTTCCCACGATCTATCCGGCGGTTTCTGGTATGGGCTCTTCCCGGGGCCCCGCTACGCACTGCGCGAGATGCGCTGGCGCGGCCTTGTAAACGGGCAGAACTACGCATTGCAGCCCCTCGATGGCGAGCGCGCGCTACGCATGATAACGCGTATACTCGAGACGGTGGAGGACCGCGAATGAACGCGTCTCGTTTCCGGGTGCCTGCGGTCGCAGTCGCCGCGACGATAGTCGCCGCCGGCCTCCTTCTCGCACCCGCAACCGCGCGCGGGCTCGACAGCGGCGGGCGTCTGCAATCTCAGGGTGACTTTGAGGAGAACGAGGATCCGCGGGGTCGTTTCACCCTGGGGGCGTGGGCCAAGCTTTTCCCCGAGCTTGAAGGGGATGCCACGGCGGAATTGCTCATCGAGGGGCTCGTGCTCTATATCGTCGACGATGTGGCCGCTGCCGATCTAGAGTATTTTACGGGCAAAGCGGCGCTACCGGCGGTGCTCGGACCGCAGTCGGTGCTCGGCCTTACCGCGGGCCGATACCAGCTCTCCGATAGCGGGGGCCTGGTGGTTGACCATCGCGCGGATGGTCTCGCCGTGTCTCTCGATTATCCGCGGATCGGACTCCGGCTTGCAGGCGGATACACGGGAATGCTACTCAAGGAAAACGCGTCGATTCAGATGTCTTTTGCCGATCTCACCGACCTTCTCGATGATCAGCGAACCACTGCGCCTCCGCGCTGGATCACCCAGCTTGAGGTTGAGTTCCCCGAGCTGGTTCTCAGGCAGAATCTGCTCCTCGGCGGCGTCGCACAGTTCGATATGCAGTCCGGCGATGAGGACCTCATCGATACGCAATACGGGTATCTCTCCCTCAGTGGACGAGTGTTTTCGGGGTTCTACTACGAGACAGTCGGCCTTATCGGGGGGGTGCAGTACACCGACGACACCCGAGACGTCGACACCTCCGGAGTGATGTTCGCCGGTTCACATCGATTCCGGATCTTCATCGACGCCCTGGCTCGATCCGTCATCTCCCTTCGGGGAGTCTACGCATCCGCAGACGATGACGATTTCGAGGCCTACACACCCATAACGCAGCCGGATCTAATCACGCTCACGCCCGTCACGACGCCTGATCTACTCCTCGCCTCCGGGGAGTACTCCTTCCGACCGTTCTATGCAGCGGAATCGGAGGTGCTTCAAAACGTGGGTGTCGGGGGGTACGGGGCGGCCGTGTTCGGGGCGGATCCGACCGCCTCCGATGCCTATCGCGGCACCGAGGCCGGGGGCCGCATCAACATGCGCCCGTTCTCCGACATTGGCGGCTCGGTTCAGGTGGGAGTGTTTATTCCCGAGGAGGGAAACACAACGGTGTATGGACGAGTAGAGTTCAGCACGAGCTTCTGAGCTCCCGGGTCTTCTTTCATTAACCTGGTTCATACGTAAAGGAGAGGGTAACGTGACATACAACTCCACGGGCCAAATGATACATCATCGAGGGGCACGCGCAATTCCATCGCACCGGGTTCTCGCGTTGGCCGGCATACTCTTCGTCGTGCTCCTGGCCACGCCCGGCATACTCCGGGCACAGACGTTTCGCGCGGTGCTGCAGTCGGTCGATGGTCGCGTCGAAGTTCGCCTGCCCGGAAACGGATGGGAGCCAGGCGAGGAGGGCATGGAGATACCGGTCGACGCCGAGATCTCCACGAGTTTCTCCTCGGAGGCGGTCCTCGCCCTCGGAGATGCCGCCGTCCTTCGTGTGCGGCCGCTCACG
>JAAAOR010000108.1 GCA_009908735.1 Spirochaetota bacterium
GGGGCCGGACTAGCGCGCGAGCAGGCGTCGAGCGACACGCAATGCGTTTTCTTCGCGGCCCTTCTCAAGGCCTTCTTTGCGCGCCTCGCGCTTGAGCTTCTCTCCGTATTGTTCAAGTTTGGTCGCAAACATCGTGCGCGCCTCCGTGAGATTCCGCCCCGGACCGGCGGTATTCCGTGTGCGGGCGGTGCCGGCGAGGAACTTCTGGGTCCCTGAGTGTCTTCCTCCGTCCCCGCGCGCTCCCGCGTGCTGTCCCCGGCGTGGTACTCAACCGAGTTGAATCGGTGTTACAGAAGTGGTACACTTACGCCGGTGGGGGAATATATGCCGACCAAGAATCGACGGATCAACGTGGTGCTCGACGACTCACTTTTCGAGGCTATCGATGAGCTCGCGTCCAGGCGAGGAAGCTCGCGTTCTACTGTCGCGCGGGACTTGCTCATCGATGCTCTTGAGATGCAGGAAGATATCGGGCTGGAGCAGGTTGCCGCGGAACGGGACGTGAGTTACGAGCCGGAGACGGCCGTCTCCCACGATGACGTTTGGAAGTCGCAGTGAGTTACGAGCTCTCTTACCATCCACAGGTCAAGCAGAGCGATCTGCCGGGAATCGCTCGTGCAGCCAGAGAGCGAATCCGACACGCGATCGAGACGCGACTTCGCGAGACGCCGCAGTACTACTCCGAGCCGCTGCGCAAGACCCTGAAGCCCTACCGGAAGCTGCGGGTCGGTGACTATCGTGTAGTCTTCAGAGTGGACGGGAATACCGTGTTCGTCCTCGCTATCCTTCATCGAAAAGAGGCATATCAGCGCGCCCGGCGACGTGCGACGTAGTCGGGTGGCGAGAAAGCGAGGTGGACGGAGGAGGTCGTCTCGCGTACGGACCCGCGCCACGGTTATCCCCCCCCCTATTCCAACCCGACATGGCTCAGAACCTTTCTTGCGAGAGGATCTTTAATCTCGATACGGTGTGGGACGGCTTCTACCGCGCCGGTCTTGGGGTTTGTCCAGAGGGGAACCGCCTTTGCGCTTCATTCGACGACTATCGTGTCCTGGATCGCATCGTCCGCCAAACCGCGAAGGGCATCTTCGATGCGGTCTGCCAGGGTCAAATCGATGGCCGTAAACTCTGCCTGCATGTTGTACCCCTGCCTTGGTGGAATGAAATTTCGCAGAGCCACTGAGGCCAAAGAATCCGCATGCACCGAGGAAAGAGAGACAGAATCAGATAGTATCGTGTTCCTCGCGAAGAGCTCGAACCCGTGCCTCGGAGAGCTCAGTTATTTCCGCGACGTCGGAGACGGATTCGCCGCGCGCGAGCAGGCGTCGGGCGACACGCAATGCGTTCTCCTCGCGGCCCTTCTCAAGGCCTTCTTTGCGCGCCTCGCGCTTGAGCTTCTCTCCGTATTGTTCGAGCTTGGTGGCAAACATCGTACGCACCTCCCTGAGCTCCCGCACCGGGCGAGCGGTGTCCTCTGCGCCGGCGGTGCCGGCGAGGAAGTTCTGGAGCCAGAGGCTGAACCGCTCCACCGCCTCAGGCGCCTCTTCACTGAGTATAGCAATTACCTCATCGATTGTCTCGACGAGCCGTTCGGGGTCGGTGTTCTCCACGTAGAACACCGCCGAGACCGCGTTGTGAATCCGAGACAGCCGGCCCGGCGGGATCTCGTTTATCAGTACGGGATGGTAGTGTAGGTGGGGGATAAACCGCGCGGGGATGCTTTGGTCAATGAGGGCCTCCACCGACTCCGCCGCGCTCCAGCGGGCATCACCGTTGTAGAGAAGCAGCGGAAAGACCGCGGGAAGTATCTCGCCCACGCCGTGCTCGGTAACAAAGCTCTGATAGAACTCCGCGAGATAGCGGAGAAAGCGGATGGGCATGTGACGGTCGACTGAGGACTGAAACTCGATGAGGATGAACAGATACAGCGGCCGCCCGGCGAAGGAGACTTTCCAGATGATGTCGGACTCGCGGCGTGCGAACTCCTCGCTGACAAAGCTCGCGTTCACTCGCTCGAGAGTGGAATAGTCGAGGCCGGCTGTGAACGGCTCATCGACGAAGGACTCGAGCAACCGCTGCACGAACAGCGGATGTGAGAACAGCATCTTGTAGCGGCTGTCGTGCTCAGGGCCCACGGTGCAGGAACCCTGCCGCGGGGTGCGGCGATCGTGCAAGTGTATGTGTCCGCAGGCAGACTTCTCCGTCCCCGCGGGCCACCATATGGCAGACCCCTGCGATTCGTGTCTTTGGCACTCGTCTCACACCCGGAGCTACTGGGAAAACAGAACTGTTGATTGCAATCGGTGTGAACTTCTCGTGTTTTTCGCCTGAGGCAGGGAGACACCGGCGCGCGGAGCCGGCTACCGGTTCCTCCGTCCCCACATCATGCGCCGGCAGCGGTGTGACGCCGGCGGGGACGTGCCCCGCTTCTCTCTGCTTCCGATCCACCATGTGTGATAGCATGGCGACATGGCAGAAACGATGAGCTATCGCATCGAGGCAATCCGGCATGGCATTACGACGGCCTATCTGCTCAAGGGCCGGGGGCCGTGGGTGCAGATCGACACGGGCTACCGCGGGGACCTGGAGAGGCGGAACCGGCGGCTTTCGCGGCTGGGCGTTGATCCGGCGGAGGTCGGCTACCTCATACTGACGCATCACCACGACGACCACGCGGGCTACCTCTCGGAGTTGGTACAGCGGACGCCGGGCGTACGGGTGATCATGGGAAGCGAGACGGCGGCGTTGGTGCGCGCGGGGGCGAACAACACGGCCAACGGGGGCGGGCTGGTGACGAGGCGGGTGGCGATGCTTTTCTCGCTCATGCGGCGACTTCGCCCCGGCTGGGACTTGAGGTTCCCGCCCTACGAGGTGCGAGACGCCGACATCGTGGTGGATGAGGACGAGTGGCGGCTGCCGCCTGAACTCGGGATCGGCGCGACGCTGGTGCGCACTCCCGGGCATACCTCGGACTCCATGTCACTTCTCACCGACGAGGGCGATCTCTTCTGTGGCGATGCGGCGGCAAACATGCTGCGCGCGGCCGGCACGCGGCACGCGACGGTGTTCAACGAGGACATGGAGGCGGTGTACGCCTCCTGGCGGCGAGTGCTCGAGGCGGGAGTGCGGCGGGTCTATCCGGCGCACGGGAGGCCGTTCGGTCCGGAGGCATTGCGGCGGAATCTGGATCGGATCCGTACGGCGGACCTGGTGCCCCTTGAGGTGTGAGGGGCGGGCCGTGCGGGGGCGGGGCCAGAAAAGCGCGCGAGCAGGCGTCGAGCGACACGCAATGCGTTTTCTTCGCGGCCCTTCTCAAGGCCTTCTTTGCGCGCCTCGCGCTTGAGCTTCTCTCCGTATTGTTCAAGTTTGGTCGCAAACA
>JAAAOR010000006.1 GCA_009908735.1 Spirochaetota bacterium
CTCGATCTCGTGGCCGACGGCGTGCCCTTCCGGGAGGCCTACCGGCGGGTGGGAACGAGCCTCGACTCAGTCACGCCGCCGGATCCCCTCGAGGCGCTCGCCCGGCGCAGCGCCGACGGCTCCCCGGGGAATCTGAACCTCGCCTCACCGCGGGAGCGTGTTGCGGGCTTCGGGAAGCAACTCGCGCTGCGAGCGGCACGGCTCGACCGCGCGGTCACTGATCTTGTGGGTCACGGGGTGGAGCTGGCGCCTGAGGCGTCGGCAGACTGAGCTCTCCGGTCTTGAAGCGTTCGGCCATGTGCTCGATCCGTCGGCGCATGGCGGGATCAAAGGCGGACTCGAAGCGATTAAAATCCGTGTTGAGCGTCATCCGTCCCGTACGGAAACTTGCCTCCACGGTCTCCGTAGCCTCGGGCCCGGCATCGAGAATACGGGCGATCATCTCAGCGACGGCATCCTCTAACTCGAGTGCGATGGCGGCGAGGACACGGTTGCGACCGCTCTCCGGTCGCGCACTGTCGAGCCACACGACCTCGATGTTGGTTTCCCGAAGACCCTGCATGGCTACCGCCCGGTTTGCGTAGAGGGCCGGCAGCAACACCGGAGTACCGTCGGCATCGAAGTCTTCGATCCGCGAGCGAAGGACTGAAGCCGAGGCGCCGAGAGGAAGGCGTCTGATGCGCTCGCGATTTTCGTCGGCGGCTGCCTTGAGTCCAAGGCGGTAGCCGGGGCGGACGACGTGCTCGCTCATGTACAGGCCCGTCTCGATGAGAAGTCCCGCCGTGGCAGAGGCCGTCACGGCCGTCGTCGTCCCCGCGTCCGCCGTCGGCTCTGCGGTTTCGAGCCGCAGCCCGGCAATGTATCCGGCGAGAAAGGCCTGCTCGCGCCTGTTTATGAGGAGGCCCGCCGCATTGGCCAAGGTAGGTGCCTCGCCGTCGACGATGAGAAATGAGGTATCGGGATGATCGGCGGCGGCCTGTAATCCGTCTTCGAGGAGGGCTCCGCCGCCCACCACCAGAAGCGCGACATTTCGGTCGCCTGCCCGCGTGCGAAGGCGTGTATCTCCGCGGCGCACGCTGGTGACAACCTCTACCTCGAACCCTTCTCGCTCGGCAACTGCGGCGCGGGCACCGTCAACGATCATCTGATAGAGGGGATGGGAATCGGCAGTATCAGGGAGCATGATCGAGACGTAGTCGATTGCGGGGGCCTCCTCCCCGTTTGACCCTGAGCCGTGGAGCGGCAGCTGTCCTGTCATGGTCGCAAGTAGTAGAACAATGAAGAAGTGACGCATACTCGCATGATATCACTCGCCGGGGAAATTGTTGACCGGGGTAGTGGGATGTGCTACCGTTTGCCGCACTTTAGGGGACAGGGGGATTCGGTGCCCGGCGACCTGCCGCTCATCCTTGCAATCGACGTTGGTACATCTACGGTAAAGGGTGCGCTTGTCGACGGAGACGGTCGCATCCGGACCATCTCAACCGAGCGCGTGGCCGATCGTTCCCGGGCTGTATCGGTCTGGGACCGAGATCAGCGCCACGACGCCATCGTCCATGTAATGCGAGAACTCGGTCCGCTTACAGCAGTGGACGTCGTGGTGGTAAGTGGTCACGGCCCGACGCTTGTACCGATAGACGCCGACGGAGAACCCCTCGAGCCGGTACTGCTGTGGAACGATGGCCGTGAACGACGCGTCTCGGAGCAGCCCTCCTTCTTTCTGCCGAAGGCAGCGTGGCTGCTTGCGGAAAGACCTGATGTCTACGAGCGCACTCGGCACTTCTTATCGCTACCCGAGTACATTGACTACCTGCTCACGGGCGAGGTCGTCGCTATTACCCCGACCGACGAGTTCATTCAGTACATCTGGAATGCCGACGCCATTGCTGCCTACGGTCTCGATCCCGATCTGTTCCCGCCCTTCGTGCACACCGGCGACAGAATCGGGGTGGTGCAGGCGCCGGCCGCAGAGCGCTACGGGCTCCGAGCCGGAACACCCGTGGTTGCGGGTGGCTCGGATTTCCTCATGAGCCTTATCGGCACCGCGAGCCTCGCGCCCGGCAGGACCTGCGACCGCGCGGGCACCTCGGAGGGCATCAACTACTGCTCCCGGACGCCGGTGGCGGACCCGCGCCTGAGGACGCTTCCCCACCTCCGCGCCGGTATGTACAACGTGGCCGCGATTCTCGAATCCACCGGGAGCGCTTTCGAGTGGTTTCGGGGCATCACCGGGCAGCAAGATAACGGCTACGTTCATATCCTCGAGGACATTCGATCCGCGGACTCCGACGCGCCGTTGTTCATCCCCTCACCACGGGGGCTCGACGGCTGGAACTTCAAAAACGGCGCCTTCCTCGAGCTCAACGCGCACCACGGCCCGGCCGAGCTCGGCCGGGCCGTGGTGGAATCTCTCGGCTTTACGATTCGCCATTCACTCGAGGTCCTCGCAGAGGTTGGATGCGAGGTGAACGAGCTCCGCATATGCGGGGGGCAGGCTAAAAACCCCGTTTGGAACCGTATGAAGGCGGACATGAGCGGTGTTGATGTTCTAGTGCCCGAGGTGGAGGATGCAGAGCTCGTCGGTAACGCCTGCTGCGGCCTCGTCGGCATCGGTGCTTGCGACAGCCTTCTCGAGGCAAGCGATCGCATCGTGCACTTTCGCGAACGCATCTCCCCTGAGCGTGAGGCATTCGAGCGCTACGGCGAGCGCTACGCGCGTTACCAGGAGGCGGTGGAGCGCCTTTCGCATCTGTAGCCACCGCGCCGCTGCCGCCGGCGTCGCCGCCCCGGAGGCGCGGCCCAGAGGGCGCCGCTCCTCTGCCGCCGGCGCCGCCCAGAGGGCGCCGCCCACTATTCTCTCTTTGTTATTCCAGTTCGCTGCATTATACTATTGGGGAGGTGATGTAAGGTGTTTTTCTGGTTTGGCTTCCCGTTCATGTTCCTCCTCCCGTTTTTTGTTGCGGCGGTTGCGGTGCGTGTGGGAACACAGTTCTTCCGATCCTGGGATACGCAGCAGCGCCGCTACGTCTCGGGACGGGGGCGGCAGGGCAGCGATATCCTTGCCGATATCTACGGTATGCCGCGAAACGGACGTAGTCCGGAGGCTCGCGTCTTTCAGCTTGCGAGCAAGCTCGGCGGGCGTCTGAGTGTCTCGGACGTCGTCATCGAGCTCGGGGTCGACGTCAAAGACGCCGAAGAGCTACTTCAGGGTCTCGTGGACAACGTTCGCGTACGCATGGAGCTCGACGACAACGGGCGGGTAACTTTCGAGTTTCCCGAGATCATCGATCGCTCCGAGCGAGAGAGCTGAGTAGCCGTTCGTAGAGACTGTGGGCGCGCTCGAGTGTTTGGGAGAGACGCGGCCAGAAGTCTTCGGTGATGTTTTGTGCCTGCTGCATGCGTCGGGCAACCACCTCGGTATCCTCGGCATCGAGTTTGAGGCTGTGAACCTGCCGGTCGGCGGCAATCTGCAACACGTGCTCCGCTTTCCGCAAAAACACGTAATCCTCCCGTAGATGCCGCGCCGTTGCATCGTCGATGACTCCCCGTTCGGAGAGTGAGTCTATTGCTGCTATGGTATTGCCCTCGAGGCGTGATCTTTCGTCGTTGCCGGGGTTAACCGAGCTCGACGGCTCGCGCCGGCCGTGCCCGGAGCTCTCGCTGACCTCTGCGCCACCGCGGACCCCGGCACGTTCGCTGTTCTTGGCGCGCCCGCGGTCCCCACCTCGTTCGCTCTGCGAGGCGTGCGTCGCCCGCGTTGCCACATCGAGCAACTGTAACCCCTGCACCAGAAACTCGATGTCGCGGATGCCCCCACGGCCCTCTTTGACGTCCACTACGTTCGGGTCGCTCTCGATCGCGCGCGTCTTCTGCTCGCGCAGTCGACGTATGCCGTCGGTAACCGCCTGCGGCTCGACCCGGCGGGGTATGCTCTCGTGGACTGCATCAACAAAGCGGGCGGCAAGGTCGCGGTTTCCCGCTACTGGGCCGAGCTTTATCGCCGCTTGACGTTCCCATGCGGCTGCCTGCCGGTGGTAGTAGTCGATGGCCGCGGAGACGGGATAGACCAACATGCCGGAGGAGCCGAATGGCCGCAGTCTGAGGTCGACGCGATAGAGGTAGCCCTGCAGCGTGTGAGAGGTGAGATCCTGATTGAGCCGGGTCATCACCGAGGTGTAGGCGTCTCGCTCCGCCCCGGGATCGGCCTGCGCGTCCGGCTCGTAGATGGCGAGCAGATCGATGTCGGAGCTATAGTTGAGCTCGTTGCCGCCGAGTTTCCCGAATCCGAGAATGGCAAATCGCACGGGGATCACATCCGGGGTTTCGCGCAGTATCCGCTCGAGGCAGGCATCGACGATGGTTCGCGCAAGGTTTGAGAGCTCCGCGGTCACTTCGCGCAGACCTACGCCGAGACAGATATCGCGTGTGCCGATCCGTAGTATTTCTCGCCGCCGGAAACGGCGCACCGCGTCGAGCCACTCCTCGTGGGAGTCGCACGCATCGCCAATTTCAGCGAGGTCGGCTCCCATCTCCTGCTCACCGCGCAGTCCGCGAATGATCTGGGGCGCGGTGGCCCACGCAAGGAACTCGGGATCGCGGAAGAGGGCCTGAGAGAGAAAGGTGCTGGTTGCGAGGATGGTCAGCAGTATTTCCAGGCGCTGCGGCTGGCGTTCGAGCTCGCGGAAGTGCGCTTCCGGATCATCGAGTGCGCTCACGAGTTGCTCCCAATGGTTGAGGGCGAGATCGGCGTCGGGCACTCGCGTAAACACGTCCCAGGCGAGGATGGCGAGTTCGGCAAAGAGATAGCGCCTGTTGCCGTCGCCTGCGAGGTTGCGGAGATTGCGTAGGCTCCGCTCCGGATCCCGGAAACCGCCGGAGCTCAGGATGTCGGCCACACGGTCTTCATCGACATGATCGGAGAGTATGATGTCCGCGACCGTACCAAGGGGTGCCCCAGGCAGAGCATCGCGGCCGAGCTCGCGCTCGACGAAGACCCGGACCTGCGCAGTGCGCGTTTCGAACTCAACGTGCAGTTGCTCCGACGGTCCGAGCTCGCCACTACCGGAGTACCCCATGCGCCTGGCAAGATGTTGGTACTCGAGGGATTCCACCGCTGGGAGAAAGAGGTCCATGGCGTTGCCACGCAGCATCCGCAATCCGTTTATGAGCTTTCGCAGAAAGTGGTAGGCATCCACGAGCCGGTCCGCCTCGGCGGCGTCGATCTCCCCGGCCGCCACGAGCTCGCTCAGGGCGACGTGGATACGCGGGGTGCGCAGCTTCGGGTTGGTGCGCCCGAGGGTCACCTGGAGGATCTGAACGCTGTACTCGAGGTCCACAAGGCTGCCGGGTGAAAACTTTGCATTCAACTGTCGCGGCCGGCTCTTGGACTTGAGCTGCACCGCCCGGAGGCGCTTGAGCTCGGCAAGGTCGATGCTGTCGGCGGCGTAGACAAGATCGTCGCGCAGTCGTTCGACGCGCCGGCCGAACTCCTTTTGACCGGCGACATGGCGCATGCGAACCAGCGCAAGCTTCTCGAGGCTCGATGCCTCCCCGGAGTAGTAGCGGGCAAATTGGGCGAGGCTCGACGCTTTGGCGCCGGCCGCGCCGTAGGGACGGAGGCGCAGATCCACCTGAAAGATACCCTCCCGCTTGGCGCGGATGAAGCCCGATATCTCGTTTACGAGATGGGCGAAAAACTCGGCGTTTCGCACGGGTTCGGCGCCGTCGGTGCTGCCGTCGTCGCTGTAGACGAACATCATCTCGATGTCGGATGCGTATCCGAGCGCCTCCCCGCCTAGTTTGCCGAGACCCATCACGGCGAGGTTAGCTGCGAGCCCGGCCACGGTGCGCGGTGTGCCGTAGCGCGCCGCGAGAGCATCGAAGCAGATGCGATAAGCGGCCTCGATGACCGCCTCGGCGAGAGCGGTGAGGCGGGAGCTCAGAAAAAAGAAATCGAGCTCCCCGCGGAGAATGTGGTCAAGGTCGATGAGATAGGTCTCGTGGTCCTTGAAATCGTTGAGAACCTTCCGTTTCTCTTCGAACCCTTGCGCCTTCTCGAGGGCGGCGTCGAGGAGGCCGGACACCTCCTCGGGCGGGTGGCTCAGCACCGTGTCGTTGGAGCTCGCGAGGAGGGGCAGAAGCTGCTCATGCTGCATGCGGATGAAGTCCTCCCACAGAAAGTCACTTGCCCCGAGCAGGCGGGCGAGGTCTTGGAGGATCTTCGGGCTTGAGAGAACGTCGTTCATCCGGTCGCGTTCGGAGAGAGTCAGGAAGTCCTGAATGAGCCGTTCGAATCTGAGCAAAGCCTGATAGCGGTCAGGTGCGACGGTGAGAAAGTAGGTGAACTGCTTGGTAAACGCCACCGAGAGTCGAATCTGATTCAGCCGGCGCTCGTCTGTGACGGCGCGGCCTGAGGAGTCCACGAAATCGAAGAGGTCCTCCACCTGCTCGCCTCGGGTGTGAATTTCCACCCTCTCCACCGACATTTCATGCAGCACGAGGGCGCTCGAGAGGGCGTAGAGGAAAAAGGGCGTGTCGACCCCGGTGACGCGCATCCGCGTAGTCGTTTCGCCCGGCTCGACATCAATCCCCACTGGGTAGAGGGCGCGTTCCTGCCGCACGGGAAAGCGATCCAGTGCCGAGGCAACCTCCTCCGTGATGCGTCGTTTGACCTCACTGTAGCTTTCCTGCGTGCCACGGTGCAGCAGACCGAGAAACTCTCTTGCCTTTGCGGCTACCTCTTGCGACCAGGTTTCGAACGGGGCGTGCGTGGTCCCGCGAAAGCGGTCCACGATGTAGCGGGTCGGCGGCTTTGCGGCCGGCGTGGGGAAAGAGCCCGCACGGCGGTACCACGATCGCGCGCCGTGGCCCGACCGACGCCCGCGACCCCCTGCAGCGCCACGGGTGGCGCCGGCCGCGCCGTCGTGCGTCCCGCCACCCGCGCGCCCACCCTCCGTGTCGGCGCCCGCGACGGTTCTCGCCTCTGTATATACGTCACCCGAAGCGATGTCGAATCCGGTTGCCGAGAGTAATCCCGCGAGCACGGAGAACTCTCCGGGAGCATCGTAGGATAAAAAGGTCACCTCGGCGCTGTCGCGCGTGCGCCGTATGAGTACGCGGACGGGATTCTCCGGCGAGAGGGCGGCGAGGGCGCTGAGATGCGCTTCGATCTCCTCCTGTTGAAAGGTTTCGAAGTAATGCTGCGGAAACCGCTCGACGTAGCGTCGTATGAGCGCTTCGCCAACTTCCGGGCATCGGGCGGTAAGCTCCGAGACTGTAGGGCGGCGGGACTGAAACTCCTCCATCACGGGAGATATTGTAGCTCAACAGGCCTTGCACGGAAAAGGAGGCACAAAAAAGGCGGGCGAGACCCCGGGGAGTTTCCCCGTAGCCCCGCCCGCCGGCAATGAATGGCTGCGTAACCCATCAACCGATGGCGTCGTTTCCCTTTTCGCCGCTTCTGATCCGAATCGTCTCTTCGAGCGGTAGGACGAAGATCTTGCCGTCACCGATCTCCCCGCTTCTCGCTCCCTTTATGACCGCGTCTATTGTTTGCTGAACGAAGCTGTCGTTCACCGCGATCTCGATTCGTACCTTCTTGAGAAGGTTTACCTCGATATCGACGCCCCGGTAGTGCTCGGTGTAGCCCTTCTGCTGTCCGGCACCCATCGAGTTGGTCACCGACATCTTGTAGACTTCCGACTTGTACAGCTCCTCTTTCACGTCATTCAGCTTATGCGGCTGAATATAGGCAATAATCAATTTCATGCTGCTCGACCTCCTTTACATCGAAGTGAAGATCTGGAATCCACTGTAGGACTCCACGCCGTGCTCGCCGATGTCCAGGCCTTCCAGCTCTTCCTTCTCCGACACGCGGAGGATGCCAAGCGCTTTCAGGATGCCGAACAGGATGAGCGCAGCAACGACTACGTAGGCGAACACCGCCAGCACGCCGAGAACCTGCACGCCAAGCTGAGCAGCCCCACCGCCGTAGAACAGGCCCACGATACCGGGGTCGTTGCCGCCGTCCGCGAACAAGCCGACTGCGATAGTGCCCCAGGCACCTGCGGTTCCGTGTACCGACACCGCCCCGACAGGATCGTCGATATGCAACACCTTGTCGAGGAACTCGACCGAGAGCACTACGATGATACCCGCGAGGAAGCCGATAATGACCGCGCCGACGGGACTCACGACCCAGGTCCCCGCCGTAATACCCACCAGACCGGCCAAGGCGCCGTTGAGGGACACCGACGGATCGGGTTTGCCGAACCATATCCAAGAGGTGATCATCGCGGCGATCGCGCCCATTGAGGCGGCCAGCGTGGTCGTGGTAGCCACGTGTGCAATGGATAGGTCGGTACCGGAGAGAGTGCTTCCGGCGTTGAATCCATACCAGCCGAACCACAGGATGAACACACCCAGTGCGGCAAGCGGCATGCTATGCCCGGGTATGGCTCTCACGCTCACCTGGCCGTTCACGCGCACGTACTTGCCGCGTCGTGCACCAAGAAGCGCCGAACCGACCAAGGCCGCCCAGGCTCCGACCGAGTGAACAACCGTGCTACCGGCAAAGTCGTGGAAGCCGAGCTCGGCAAGCCATCCGCCACCCCAGACCCAATGACCCGAGATCGGGTAGATGAGACCGGAGATAAAGACGCTGTAGACGAGATAGCCGACGAACTTCGTCCGCTCAGCCATGGCGCCCGACACGATCGTGGCGGCTGTGGCGGCAAACACGACCTGGAACATCCAGTCGCGGAAGATCGCCGACATGTCGCTCACGCCGTAAGCGCTCATCGTCTCCTGCGTGTACGAGAGAAAGAAGCCGTTGCTGCCGATGAACCCTCCGACGCTCGGAGCGCCGTACATGAGCGCCCAACCGATCGCCCAGTAGGCGACGGCTCCGGCGGAGAAGTCCATCAGATTCTTCATGATGATGTTGCCGGCATTCTTGGCGCGGGTGAGCCCCGTTTCGACCATCGCGAAGCCCGCCTGCATAAAGAACACGAGGGCGGCCGCGAGTATCAGCCAAATCATGTCGAACGCCTGAGAATACAGCGCAAGCATCTCTTCGGTGGACTGATCCTGAGCCACGGCGCTGCCGCCGCCCAGAAGCAACCCGGCGATAATGAACAGGGTGAACAATCGTGCTTTCATCAAGCATACCCTCCTTGAAGTTACCTGTTGCCGTCCCGAGTGCAATTCCAGTGCCAACTGGATCGACGGAATTAGCAAACTTATTAACTTACGCTGAGGGAGTACTTTACTTGAAGAAGAGCCTCCGAGGGACCGGCGCTACAGCGGCCGCGTCGGATCGAACGATACTACATGCACGTAGAAAACGAGAGGATGAGCTACGATAATGTAGGATCGTGTGGCCGGCCCTATGACCTTGTGCGATACTTTCGCGGATCGATGCCGTACTTCTGTACCCGAAGTCCCATGATCCGTTCGGTTATCTGCAGAAGCTGTGCCGCCCTCGCCATGTTGCCTTTTGCTGACTTCAACGCGTCGATGACAAGCTCACGCTCGAGGTTCTCAAGCTGTGCCTGCAGGGACCCCGAGGCCGCCGTGCCCGTAGACTCGGCGGACTGCAGCGTCGGCGGGAGATGGTGGCTGTGGACTACCCCGTCGATGCTCAGCACCGCCGCCCGCTCGATGACGTTCTCCAGCTCCCGTACATTCCCCGGCCAGTGGTAGCTCGACAACAGGTCGATGGCCGGCGTTGAGATGCGCTGAATGTCCTTGTGGTTCTTCTCCGCGTACTTTTCCACGAAGTGGTCGGCAAGCAGCAGGATGTCGCTCTTGCGATCCCGCAGCGGCGGCATGTGGATCGGAAACACGTTGAGCCGATAGTAGAGGTCCTCTCGAAACTCGTTCCGCTCCATCGCCTCTTCGAGGTTTCGGTTGGTGGCCGTGATTATGCGAACGTTGGTGCGGAGGGTTTCGTTCCCTCCCACACGCTCGAACTGCCGCTCCTGGAGCACCCGCAGCAACTTGACCTGGGTCAAAGGCGCGAGGTCGCCAATCTCATCGAGAAAAATGGTGCCGCCATGGGCCAGCTCGAATCGACCCTTGCGCATGCTGATGGCTCCGGTGAAGGAGCCTTTTTCGTGGCCGAAGAGCTCGCTCTCTATCACGGTCTCCGGAAGAGCGGCGCAGTGCACTTTTATAAAAGGCTTTTCGGCTCGGTCGGAATTATAGTGAATGGCGTGAGCAACGAGCTCCTTGCCCGTGCCACTTTCCCCGCGTATCAGCACCGTAGCCTCGCTTTTTGCCACCTGCGCGATCATATCGAAAACTTCCTGCATGGCCTGGGAATTTCCGATGATGTTCTGCGGTCGGAAGCGCGCGCGCAGCTCGTTCTGAAGGCGAGTGTTTTCCTCGACAAGCTGTCGTTTCTCCTCGAGGATGTTCTGCCGCAGCTTCACCGCCTGTGAGATGAGCGAGGTGACGATGGCCAACAGCCGGGTAGAGCTCTCGAGCTCGCGTTCCTCCGCGGGCTCGCAATCCACGCTCAGCGCACCGATGGTTTCGTTTCCGAGCTTGATCGGTACGCAAATAAAGGAGAGATCGTCGGACTCTTTGCGGACCCCTGTGCGATTGAGAAATAGCGGGTCCTCGTTTATGCGTGGTATCACCCGTGGCTCGCCGGTCTGCACCACTTTTCCGGTAATGCCTTCTCCGAGCTGATAGCGCCCGCGGGCCTGCTCGGTCGAGGAGTAGCCGTAGGCCGCCTCGATGGAAAGCTCGCCTGTCTTGCGGTCGAGCAGCGTGATGGCCGCATGGCGCATACCGAGACGGTCTGCGAGCGTCTGTAGCACCGGGTATATCACCCGGTCGAGTTCCATACTCTGGTCGAGGAGCTGGCTTATCTCGAAGAGAAGCGAAAGCTCTTCGACCTTCCCGTGATATGAGACGGTAGAATGTTCGGTCATGTGTCGGCTCCGTGTCGTGCTGTTCCTAAAGTAGCCCTTCGTAAATTATCTTCTCGCCTCCATCGAGGCTAACGATTTGGCTGTCTTCGAACTGCGAGTATGCGTCGGGAATCTCGGCGATGAGCACGAGATCGGGATTCGTCTCACGAGCATCATCGGGCGAGAGGTAGGTTTCCCCCTCGACGATAACGCCGATGACCGACGAGAGGAGGGGCCGGTGCTCGTCCTCCAGCGTCGGTGTGAGGAGGATTTCATCACCCGTGCCCCTGATCGCCGTTGCGGCCTCCCCGGCCGTCCGGGCTTTCACGATACGCCCGGAGCAGGTGGGGCCCATCGCCTTGTGGCCGCGGTTGAGGATGTTTCCGAGGAAATGCACTTTGATGGTATTCATGGGGAATGGCGAGTTCACAGGGATGCCCGCCGCGGTTACGACCTTGTCGAAGCGCATGACGTAGCCACGGTGCAGCGAGCGCTGCAGCGCCTTCTGTATCATGAGTTCGGAGTCGGTCACGTGCTCGGAGAGAATGGGGAAGATGCCCCACGGCAAGAGCAGCTGACGGAATGTGATTTCGGAGGTCGTCACAGCGATGATATTCGGGCGCGGGCGGAACTTGCTGAGAAGCCGCGGCGTGTTCCCGCGAATCGTTGGTGCGACGATCGCACTCGCCTCTATGTCGCGGGCGACAAGGTATGCCGCTTTGGCGATGGCGTGCCCGATATCCGAGGAGCTCTGGTGGAAGGAGAAGTACTTCTCGCAGCGGCTGAGGTATTCGGGTGATTCCTCCACCGCCATGGCGATACGGTGGAGAGTCTCCGTCGCACGCTTCGGGTAGGCGCCGCTCGCGGTCTCCCCCGAGAGCATCACGGCGTCGGTGCCGTCGAAAATGGCGTTTGCTACGTCTGTGAGCTCAGCCCGCGTGGGGTCGGCGTTGTGAATCATTGAGTCAAGCATCTGCGTAGCGGTGATGACCGGCTTGTTCTGCCGATTGCATGCCGCGATGATGCGTTTCTGCGCAAGGGGGATCTGTTCGGTGCTCAGCTGCACGCCGAGGTCTCCGCGCGCTACCATGATGCCCTGCGAAACGCGAACGATCTCTTCTATGTTCTCGAGGCCCTCATGGTCCTCGATCTTGGCGATGACATGAGCGTGGCAGTCCCTTTCTTGAAGGATGCGCTGAATCTCGGTGACGTCTGAGGGCTTTCGCACGAAGGAGGCCGCAATGAAGTCCATGCCGTGGTCGATGGCAAAGGCGATGTCCTTTTTGTCCTTCTCAGTGATTGCCGGCAGCGAGACGCGCACGCCGGGAATGTTGACGTTCTTTCGGCTTCCGAGCGTCCCGCCGCTTCGAACGACGCAGTGCACCTCGGAGCCTTCAACGGAGACCACCTCGAGATCGATCAAACCGTCGGCGACGAAGATGTGCTTGCCGGCGCCGACCTCCTCGGGAAGCTGCTTGTAGGTGATGTTGATGCGCTCGGCTGTGCCCTCGATCTCGTCGGTGGTGATTGTGATGAGGTCGTCCGCCTCGAGATCTACCTTCGCGTCGCCGGCCATGACGCCGGTACGGATCTCGGGGCCTTTCGTGTCGAGGAGAATGCCGACCGGTATACCCGTTTCGTCGCCGGCCCGCCGAATCATCTCCAGTCGCCGGGCCTGCTCCTCGTGATTACCGTGAGAGAAGTTAAACCGGGCAATGTTCATTCCGGCTCGGAGGAGCTCTTTCATCCGGTCGAGGTCATCGACGGCCGGCCCGAGCGTGCATACGATCGTTGTCTTCCGCAGTCGTTCCATAGATGTGCACCATAGCGTGTAACAGGCGAGAGTTCTACCGGTGAAAAAGCCTAGTCGCCCGATCCATCGCTCTCTTCATCTTCCTGCAGCAGGAAGTTGAGCTCTTCCCGCGAAACCACGTCTTCCTCCGGCGCGTGATCTTCGGGGCCATGCAGCAGGCTTTGAAGCTCCGTCCTGGTGGTCTGGTGGGAGGAACGACATGCACGAACTTTGTGAGAGAATGGGGTGAGGCTCTCCGCGAGGGGGCGCTCCGCGGCAATAATATCGCTGAGAAAGTCGAGAAAAGCGTTTTCGGCGCGAAGCAGCGACTTGAGGTACTCGGCGCGACGGATCAACTTCGGATTCTCCCGCAGCTGGGAGAGAATCTTCATGAGCGTTGAGTCTACAAAGAATATGTCTTCGAGCACCTTGTCCTTGAATAGCTCCGGGTCGACGTCGAGTGTGAGCCCGGAGCGCATACACTTCACAATGGTGTGGACGAAGAATATGTTGTCGTCGTAGTTGACTCGCGAGGTCATTCCTGTACCATTATCGACCCCCGTGCCTGCGTACTTGACACAGCCGGCACGTGCATAGTACTCTCGTCGAACCTCTTTACCATCGGCATCGTTCCGATGGTCGACTGAGTCCACAAGGAGGACCTCATGAGAACCTACGAGGCGGTGTGCGTATTCCGCCCCGAAGATGAAGCGTTCAATGCCGGCCGGGATACGGTACGTACCGAGCTGCAGAATCTGGGCGCTACCATCACCAAAGAAGACGACATGGGCCGACGCACGCTGGCCTATCCCCTCAAGAAGACGAGCCAGGGCCACTACTACCTCTTCGTGGTAGAGATGGATCCTTCATCCGTCCAGCAGACAGAAGATCATCTCAAACTGAAAGTCGATATGCTGCGGTTCATGCTGGTGCGCCAGGAGGACTGACATGGCTGACATCAACCAAGTCGTGCTGGTCGGGAGACTGGTGCGCGACGCCGAGCTGCGCTACCTCTCAAGCGGCACTTCGGTCATGAACTTCTCCATTGCCGTGAATCGGCGGCGTAAGCAGGGAGATCAATGGGTGGATGAGGCGAGCTTTTTCGACGTGGAGCTCTTCGGCCGGCAGGCTGAGTCCATTCAGCGCTTCATGGTCAAAGGGAAACAGGTGGGCATCCAAGGTGAGCTCAGGCAGGATCGCTGGGAGCAGGATGGCCAGAACCGAAGCAAAGTAAGGGTCCACGCTATCAACCTTCAGCTTCTCGGCGGGCCCGGAGACGGCGGGCAAAGTGCCGGCGGCTCCGGCGGCGGTCAGAGCCGCCCCGATCAGGTTCAAGGTGGCGGGAACGGCGCCGACTTCGGACCGCCTCCGGCAAATGACGACAACTTCGACGACGATGTTCCATTCTAGATAGGAGGATTCGTATGGCTGAAGAAACACCAAAAAACGAAGAAACACGAACTGAGAATACCGGCGGCACATCTTCCGAACAGAGCGGCGCGCGCGAATCGAGCGCGCCACGCAGCAGCGAGGGCAGCGTCGGCGATAGCCGGAGCTCCGACAGTCGCAGTCCCGACCGCGGCAGTCCAGCTCGCAGCGGTGACAGCCGAAGCACCGACGGTGGTTCGCGCCCCACGGGCGGTTCGAGTCGACCCTCGGGCCCTCCAAGTCGACCTGGTGGTCCGAGCCGTCCAGGAGATCGTGGAGGCGATCGCGGTGGGGACCGGGGCCGCAGTGGCGGCGGCGACCGTGGTGGTCGCGGCGGTGGATATCGCGGTCGCGGAAAGGTCTTCTTTCGACGCAAAGTCGACAAGATTAAGACCCAGAACCTGACGATCGACTACAAGCGTCCGGAGATACTGCGTCGATTCGTGACGGACAGTGGCAAAATTCTGCCACGTCGAATTACCGGCACGTCCGCAAAGAATCAGCGCCGGCTCATCCGTGAGATAAAGCGGGCGCGGTATCTGGCCCTGTTACCGATGGGGTGATGAGCGCACGAGACGTCTGGATAGAGGCGGCGATACTGTCCGTAGTGTCCGCCTTTCTCTATCAGTCGGCGCTATTCGTCTTCGTATTCATCGTTCCGCTTGCCGCTCTCGGTCGCCGGCGCGGTGCCGACTGGCTGGGAATGGCGGCGCTTGTCACGGGCGCCATAGTCGCGGCCACGCGAACGACGAGCCTCATACGGCTCGGTATCGAGTGGGATTTTGCGATCCTTCTCATGGAGGTTCTGCCCCCGGCGGTCTTCCTCGGCGGACTCTACCTGCTGGAGACGAAATTGCTGTACGGCGTGCGGCGTCTGTATCGACTGATACAGGCGGTGCTCATAGCCGGCGCAGTAAGTGTGCCGGCAATCCTCCTGGTGAGCTCGAGCAGCTTGGCCATGGAGACGCTGCAGCAGCAATTCGAGCTGCTGCACACGATGTTTACCGGCGGCGAGAGCGACGCGGAACGGCTCGGGCGCTTCGCGACGGTCGGCGGCATGATGGAGGCGGTGCTTGATCTGCTTCTCAGTACGTACCTGTTTGCATATACCGTCGTGCTGGCGGGAAACTGGTACCTGGGTCAGGTAATCGGTGCACGTACGCAGGGTGAGGAGGGGTTCCGGATCCGGGACTTCCGGCTGCCGGATATATTCGTCTGGGTGCTCGTCGGTGCATCTGGTGCGGCGCTGATTAGCATAGCCGGAAACGCCGGAGTCTTCGAGCATCTGGCCTGGAACGCGCTCTTTATCGCGTTGTTCCTATATGGGGTGCAGGGACTGGGAATACTGTGGTCGCTGCTTGACCGTTACGACATCGCGCGGGGGCTTCGCATTGGCGTAGGGGTCGGACTCGCAATACTTATCCTGGTGCCCGGCGCCAACCTCCTGGTGTTGCTCGGACTTCCAGGATTGGGCGTGGCCGAGACATGGATACACTTTCGTAGTACTGAAAGGAGCTAGAGCAATTATGAAAGTCATTTTGAATAACGATGTGGGCAATCTCGGGGAAGAGGGAGACGTAAAGGACGTGGCCGACGGCTATGCACGAAACTTCCTGATCCCCAAGGGGATGGTCATGCCGTACTCTCGACAGAATCTGGCACTCATCGAGAGCCGGCGCGCGACCATAGAAAAGCGCAAGGAAGACAAACGGGAGCAGGCCAAGACCGCGAAGGACCGCCTCGAGGGCGAACCGCTGACGATACGGATGACCGCGGGCGAGCGGGGCAAGCTCTTTGGCTCTGTCACGAGCCAGGCAATAGCCGAGGAGCTCGAGAAGCGTGGGATCGATGTGGAGCGAAAGAGGATCGACATCGAAGACGGCACGATTAAAACACTCGGAACTCACACTGTGCGCGTGCGCCTTTACGCCGAAGAGGAAGCACAACTGAAAGTCGTGGTGGAGCCCGACGAAAAGAGCGCGGCTCGTCAGAAATCAGCGCCGGCCGAAGAGACGACGGCCGAAGAGACGCCGGACGAAGAGGCCGAGCAAGCCCCGGCCGCGGATGCCCCGACCGAAGATGCCGCGGCTGGGCAAGCCGAGGAGGCGCCGGCCGAGGAACCCGCAACTGCAGAGGTGGCCGCTGAAGAGGAAGAGCGGGAGTAACCACTCGGCGCAATGAACGGGGAGTCGCTGAAAGACAGGGTACCGCCTCATAATACCGAGGCCGAGGCTGCAACCCTGGGGGCGATACTACTTGATCCGGAGGCCCTGGGGCGCGTTCTCGTGTACCTACGGGCCGACGATTTCTATCGTAACGCCAACGCTCGCATCTTCCAGGCCATCCTCAATCTCTCCGAGCGAGCCGAAGAAATCGACATCATCACCGTCACCCAGCAGTTGCGCGCAGAGGGGGCTCTGGATAACGTCGGCGGTGCGGCCCACGTCTCCTCCCTGACGGCGGCGGTACCGACCAGCGCGAACGTCGAGTACTATGCCCGCATCGTCAAGGAATCCAGCCTCAGACGGAAGCTGCTTCGGGTATCGAACGAGATTATCGCGACGATCTACGACGATACCCGCGAAAGCCGCAAGGTCGTCGAAGAGGCCGAGCGGCGCATATTCGAGATTGCCGATAATCAGCAGACCGAGAACTTTCGCAAAGCGAAAGACATCGTCCAGGAGACCGTAGAGGCCATTGAGCGCCTCTACAAGACCAAGGACAGCTACACCGGCGTTCCGTCGGGTTTCCCGGATCTCGATAATATGCTGAGCGGTTTTCAAAACTCGGAGCTGATTGTCATCGGAGCGCGGCCGTCGGTAGGAAAGACCGCCCTCGCGCTGACCATGGCGGCGCACATCGCAATCCATCAGCATATTCCGGTGGGCTTTTTCACGGCCGAAATGTCGAATATGGCGCTCATGCAGCGTCTTATCGCCTCGGAGGCGAGAATTGGCTCGCAGACGATTCGGACGGGGATGCTCAAGCCCTCGGACTTTAAAAGCCTCACCGATGCGGCTGGGCTTATCTACGAGGCTCCGCTGTGGATCAACGACACGCCCAATATCCCGCTTCTCGACTTGCGTGCACAGGCGCGACGCATGGTTTCCCAGCAAGGCATACGCGTTCTTTTCGTTGACTACATCACGCTCATCACCTCCGGGAACACCGATCTCCCTCGGCACGAGCAAGTAGCCGAGATATCGCGGTCGCTGAAAGCGCTCGCACGTGAGCTAAGAGTGCCGATCATTGCCCTCTCTCAGTTGACCCGTGATTCGGAGGGGAAGCGACCCTCGCTCGCAAGCATTCGCGAGTCGGGCTCTATCGAGCAGGACGCAGACGTGGTAATCTTCTTGCACCGCGAACGGGGAAGCGATCGCACGGGCGAGGAGCACCCCAGCGTCGTCGAGACCGAGCTCGTGGTGGCGAAGCAGCGAAACGGCCCGGTGGGAACGGTGAAAATCGCATTCGTGCCGAAATACACGAAGTTCGAGTCACTCCGCCAGGAGCCCGTGTAGGGACGAGTGCGGGGAGCCGGCGTGGTGCCGGGAAGGAGGCGGAGACAGCATGGCGTTGAGAGACGAGTACAACTTCGACTATCTGGAAAACGAGGCGGAGAGCATGGTCGTCGAGGAGCTCGAACGTCAGCTCGAGCTCGAGCAAAACGCAGGCGTATGTCGAAGCGAAGAATGCGTCCTCGACATGGCGGCCTACGCCCTCAATAGCGTTCCTCCCCTGTATCGGGCTACGCTCCTCGGCCGCGTGTACAAACCGGCGCTTGACGAGAAGCACCACGGCGAGGTTCGCGAGGCGGTCGCCGAGGCAATCCGCGTGGTTAGAGAGAACCCGCCGTCCGATTCGACCTGAACCCGGTCAGTCCGGAAGCGTAAGCCGGAATGAGTCGGTGGTGGTGTTTGCGTTAACTGCCGCAACGAATTGCTCCGCCTGCTCGGATGAGGCGTAGAAGCGCCCCGCGACGGTAATGAGTGCCCACCCCCCATCCTTGAAGAAATAAAGGTCGCCGGTAGCCTCATTGCTCCCCGGCTCCCACATCGTAGCGCTACCGTCGCGATTGAGCGACCAGAGGAACCCGCCGGAGCTCTCGAGGCGCTGTGACGCGTGAGTGGTGCCGCCGTAGACCTCGATCTC
>JAAAOR010000091.1 GCA_009908735.1 Spirochaetota bacterium
GGTAGGTATGCTGCTCCCAAAATTCTGGACACCTGCCACGTTAGGTCGGTAGTCTGGAGAGAGAGGAGCAGCAATACATGGGACGCAAGCGTCGAAGCCCGGAAGAAAAAGCACAGATCGCCCTTGAAGCTCTGCGTGAGGACAAGCCGGTACGGGAAATCGCCGAGAAGTACGGGGTGCACCCCAACCAGATATCGCAGTGGAAACGCACTTTATTGGACAGCGCCGGTGACGTGTTTCGAAACGGCACCGGCAGCCGAGAGAAAGAGCTCGAGAGCGAGCGGGAAGAGCTTCTGAAGCAGCTCGGGCAAGCCCAGGTTGAGAAAGCCTTTTTGCAAAAAAAAACGCGTCAACTGGGGCTGGGCGAATAACGCGGGATCTCATTGAACCCGAGCACGAGCAGTTGTCGATCGGCCGCCAGTGTGAGCTGCTTGGGCGCTCGCGCTCATGGTACTACTACCGCGGCGGGAGAAACACTCGGCGCGAAGAGCATGAGCAGCGTCTTGCCGCGGTAGCCGAGGAAGTGCACGCCGAGATTCCTTTCTACGGCTACCGCAAAGCCGCCTGCGAGGCGGCCGAACGCGGATGGGATATCTCGGCGAAGCAGATGTTGCGGGTGAGACGCGAGAACAACATCCGCGCGCTGAAGCTACCGCCACCCACAAGCACGCCACGGACGGCGCACGCAACGTATCCGTATCTGCTTGCCGGCCGAACAATTACGAAGGCAAACGAAGCGTGGCAAATCGATATTACCTATATCCGCCTCCCGGCCGGGACGGTGTATCTGTGTGCGATCATCGATGTGGCAACGCGCCGCGTACTGGCGTGGAATCTTTCCAACACCATGGAGACGCTTCTGGTGCTCATGCCGCTTTCATGGGCGCTGCAGCGCTATGGGATCCCCGAGATAATCAACTCCGATCAGGGCAGTCAGTTCACCACCGTCGACTGGATCTCCATCCTCGAGACCACCGGTATCCGCGTCAGCATGGATGGCAAAGGGCGTGCGGTCGACAACATCTACATCGAACGATGGTGGAACAGTTTCAAGCACGAAGACCTCTATCTCAACCAGTACGCCACCATGGGAGAGTTACGGCGGGGAATTGAGCGTTACGTTCGCTTCTACAACCATCGACGATTTCACCAGGCACTCGGCTATCGCAGGCCCGCCGAGGCCTATGCACAGCAAACAGGTGGCCACGAGAGCACCGAAATGCAGGCGCTCGGTGCGTAGGGCGCAGTCCCAGAGCGCTGTCCAGCCGCTCTAGCAGAGGTATCGAAGCACCACCATGTGCCGAATAATGGCACACAGCCAATCCTCGCGGGGCTTTCTCGGCGAGCTTCAGCGCGAGCTTGCCATGAACCGGGCTACCAGGGCTTCCGAGCTATCACTGGGGCTGCCCAGAGCGCTCGCTCATGCGGCGTCGTCCACGTATCCACACTGTCCACAAAGAAAGAAGAAAAGAAGCAAAAGAAGAAAGAAAGGACGGCTGCAGCTAACCTAAATTTCCCCTATGGCTGTCTTGACAGAAGGGAGCAGCTCATGCGATCGTGAAACGATTCGTCGACGCGCACGGCGGTACGATCGATGTGGACACCGGCGAGGGGGGCACGACCTTTGATATCGGCCTGCCGAGGGGGTGACGGGCGGGCTCGCGGCTCGCCTTGCCGGCGCCGCGGCGGACCGGCGCCTACAGGATGTGCTTGAGAAACTTCTGGGTGCGCTCGTGGCCCGCGTTGTCGAAGAGCTCTGAGGGTGATCCCGTCTCGACCACGCGTCCCTCGTCCATGAATACCACCGTGTCGGCTGCCGCGCGGGCAAATCCCATCTCGTGAGATACGACCATCATCGTCATGCCCTCCTTCGCGAGGTCCAGCATGACGTCGAGCACTTCCTTTATCATTTCGGGGTCGAGCGCGGAGGTTGGCTCGTCGAAGAGCATGACTTTGGGGTCCATGGCCAGGGCCCGCGCAATTGCCACGCGCTGCTGCTGTCCTCCGGAGAGATGGCGGGGGTAGGCGTCGGCCTTGTCGGCGAGCCCGACGCGCGCAAGGAGCTCCCGACCTCGCGGCTCGGCCTTGTCACGGGACATGTGCTTCACCGTTCGCGGCGCGAGGGTGATGTTATCGAGGGCGGTGAGGTGGGGGAAGAGGTTAAAGTCTTGAAAGACCATACCCACCTCTTCGCGGATCTTGCGGATATCCCCGTGCGGGTCGGTCACGCTGTCGTTGTCGATCCAGATTTCACCGCCGCTGAGGGTCTCGAGACGATTGACGCAGCGAAGCAGGGTGCTCTTGCCGCTCCCCGAGGGGCCGATCACCAAGACCACCTGTCCTGACCGCACGTCGAAGCTTACGCCGCGCAGCGCCTTCACGTGACCAAATACCTTCTGTGCGTCTTTTATCCGTACTCTAGCTTCCGCTTCGGCCAAGACGGTCCTCCATGACTCCCACGAGCTTTGAGAAAAACAGGGTTAGGACGAGATACATCAGGGCCACGATCGTGTAGGTCTCGAAGTACTCGAAGCTCGTGGAGGCGAACTCACGACCGCGGCGCAGCAAATCGGAGACTGCGAGAATGGATACCAGCGAGGAGTCCTTCAACAGCGCGATAAACTCGTTTCCAACCGGCGGCAGGATGGTGCGTATCGTCTGCGGGAGGATTACCCGGCGCAGGGCCTGTCCGCGATTCATGCCGAGGGCGAGGGCGGCCTCCATCTGTCCCTTTGGGATCGAGGAGATTCCCGCGCGGAATATCTCTCCCATGTATGCTCCGTAGCAGACCGACATGGCGATGATGGCCGCGAGCAGCCGCGGTACCTGCACGAATGCCCCGAGCGCGTAGTAGATGTAAAACAGCTGCACCAACAGGGGGATGCCGCGGATCACCTCCACGTAGACCGTGGCAATACGATTGATAACGGTGTTACGCGAGATCCGGCCGAGCCCGGTGATGAGCCCAATGAAGAGGGCGATCACGATGGAGATTACCGTCACCTGAAAGGTTCGAAGCACCCCCATGGGGAGAAACTTGATGATGTCCCAGTACGGCGACGGTGAGAGCGCCGGCAGCAGTATCAAAAGGCCGATCGCGCCGAAGAAGGCAATCCGCCACGCCGAGAAGAGATTCTTCTCGGCGCGGTCGGGAATGAGCATCCCGTCTGAGACCGTGATGCTCGTGTTCTTCTGCGAAGAGCGTTCTACCTCAGCCACTTGTTCTCGAGCTCTTCGATGTAGCCGGCTTCCT
>JAAAOR010000152.1 GCA_009908735.1 Spirochaetota bacterium
CCGGAGTCGTGACCCGGCGCACCGCTTCCCCACCTCTCTGCGGCTTCGGTGAGTGCCGCGTCGAGCCACTCGGGGATCGACGCGGCTCGGCGGGCTACGGGGTCGAAACCGACGAGGGTGGTCTCCGCGGTGGCGTATGTGACACCGGCGCGGTCGCTGATCACGTAGTCCACGATGAAGCTCGCGCGGCGCATCTCGCGAACAGTCATCGTGACGAAGAGATCCACCCCATACTCGATGGGCAACTTGTAGCTGCAGGCTGCGTGGGCCACTACGAACACGGTCTCCTCGCCCATCTCCGAGCGAAAGTACGGGCCGATAAGCTTGATCCGCGCCTCCTCGAGGTAGGTGAAGAAGACGGCGTTATTGACGTGTCGGTAGGCGTCGAGATCGCTGAAACGGATCGAGATGGGGACGGTTACGGATGGATAGGGTGGCCGGGGCATGGTTCTGGAGCTCCTTTCCGAGCTGACGTTGCGACACAGCCTCCGCTGCGCGTGCCCACAGGGTAGCGTTTTTCCGCGGCCGACGGCAACTCTTCATCAAAATCTCACGATCTCGTGCGAAAAAGGGGGCGAGGAGGAATGGTATGAAACAAAGAATAGCCGCTCGAAGATCGATGGTGGCTCTCGCCGTCTTGGCGTGGGTCATCCTAACACCTCTCACTGTCCAAGCCGAGGGACAGTGGGAGCGCTCGGCACCCGAGCTCGTCGTGGTGAATATGGCGGATACGCATTCCGCCTACGACGCGTATCCTCGCATCCTTACTGCGGTGGAGCGACTCGCCAACCAGTACAGTGGGCAGAACGTCGTCTTTCTCTTTAACGGCGATCTCTTCGAGCTCGGCAACGCGGCCGCGTTGAAATCGGAAGGCGAAGCGGACTGGGAGTTCCTTTCGCGCCTGCGAGAGTACGGTCCGGTGATTATCAACATCGGAAATCACGAGTTCGATTTTATGACACCCGGGGAGTTCATCGACGCTGCTCGCGAGCACGACCTGACGGTTATAGGTAACATCGCCGATGCCGATGGCCGACCTCTCGCGCCCGCCACGACCGATTTATCGGTCGACCACACCGTGGTACGCGTGGTGGGTGTTGCGACGAACCAGATGAACACCTATCCCGAGCCCTACCGAGAAACCGTCGGGATACCGGATCCGGTTGAGTGGACGCAGAACAACTACGATCGCCTGGTTGCAGACGCCGACTATTCCATACTCTTGAGCCACGCCGGTCTGGCGGCAGACCGCGAGTTGCTGGCCGGCGTGCCGACATCCACCCTCTTCGCGGTCGGCGGACACGATCATCTCGTGCTGAGAGAGGAGGTCGAAGGCGTGACCTATATGCACAACGGCTTTCGCGGCGAACGGTTCAACGTCACGGAGGTGTATCTCGGCGCGTCGACGCCTCGTCTGGTGTTTCGTCGAGTGCTGAGCGCAAATGTCGCCGAACCCGATGCCCGGATGGCCGACACCATAGAGCGCGTTCGAACCGAGCACCTCGACGAGGCCGATACCGCGATCGTGGGCGTCGTGCCCGAAGACATGAGCGTCCTGGAGGCGGCGATGTGGTCGGTAGCAACGGTCCGCGATGCCGTCGGGGCCGATGCAGCGTTTCTGAACCACACATCCTTCGGCTCCGGCCTGCCCGAGGGTGAGCTCCCGGCCTACCGGTTCGACCAGTTCATGCGCTTCGACAATGACGTCATGCGCGCCGAGGTCGATGCCGACACGCTTCGCACAATCCTCGAGCGCAGCAATCAGCATGCGGGCACGCCCGTCGCTGAGCGCACCGGCGACTTTCTTTACGCAAGCGAAATCGACGTCGAGGATAGCGCGACATACGAAATTATCACATCCAGCTGGGTGGCACTCGATTTCAATCAACAGCGATACCTGGGAACCAAAATCGATTTCGAGAAGGTAGAGGACGTGACGACGAAGGGGATTCTCATAGAGGCTATGAGCCGATAGGGCTTGATTGCGAAACGGCTCCTGCTGAGTTATCTTTGCTCAGCAGGAGAAGCCCTACCATGAGCAGCCCGGCACACGCAACGGTAAACCACGAACGCCTCGACGCGGCACTGGCCAACTTCAGAGAGCATCCTGCCATCGAGAACCTGAGGAACCTCATCGTTGAGTCCTCGCCGGAGGATCTCTTCCACATCGACCCGGGCGCCCTCGCTGCGAGCTGGCAGATGGACCGACATGCGGTGCTGGAGGTCATGCTGCGGGCCGTCGGCTTCGGCGTGCTCGACCTGGAGTGGGCATTCCACTGCCCAACCTGCGGCGGGGTCGCGAAGGAGAGCCTGAAGCTGTCTCATACCCACGAGGAAGAGTTCTGCCCGGTCTGCCGGATCGATTTTCGGAACACGCTCGATGAAAATGTGGAGGTCTTCTTCTCCGTCAGCGAGTCCGTTCGACCGCTTCCGGCCGAGCTTCGAGAGCGCCACATGCAGAAGATCGTCGACGACATACAGTCCAGCGGACACCACGATTGGCGGAACGAGACGACGGTGCACGGGGTCGAGGTGCTGAACCACCCCGTGTTCGGCAAGCTCTTCGGCGACGATACCCTGCCGGTGGATCAGAGCCTCGAGATCAAGTCGGCCACGGTGCTGTTCACCGATATCACCGGTTCCACGGCCATGTACGAGCGCCTCGGTGATGCTCGCGCCTACCGCCTCGTGCGCGATCACTTCGACGTTGTCTTCGGCGCGATTGCCAACCGCGGCGGCGTCCCGATCAAGACGATCGGCGACGCGGTCATGGGTGTTTTCACCTCGGAGGCGGATGCCGTCACGGCGGCCTTCGAGATGACCGATGCGCTCGACCACGCGAACGCCGAGCGCAGCGACGGAAACGACTTGCACCTCAAGGTCGGCCTGCATCGCGGTCCCGTTATCGTAGTGACGCTGAACAGCCGCCTCGACTACTTCGGACGCACCGTGAACATCGCCGCCCGCGTTGAGTCTCTCTCGAGGTCTCGGGAGATATGTATGAGCGACGAAGTCTTTCGAACGCCGGGCGTCACCGAGGCACTCAAGGCCCGGGTAAAGAAGGTCTCCCGGGGCAAGGCCACACTCAAGGGGATCGATGAGGCGATGACGATTTACCGGGTGCGGGCGCGGCAGTAGGCACCGGCACCCCGATGGGCCCCGCACTCTTCCTCGTCCTACTACAGCTCCTGTTCCCAATCACCGCGGGCGCCGCGCCGACTGAGACCGTCACCGGCACCGTGGTCGAGGTGCGCGACCGCGACCGCTACGGGCGGCTTGTGGGAATCGTACGGCTCCCCGACGGGAAATCGCTCAACGAGGTGCTTGTCGAGGCGGGACTCGCCTGGTGGTATCGGACCTACGCCCCGGACGATGCCGCCCTGCGACGGGCGGAGCAGCAGGCACGGGACACTCGGGGGGGCCTGTGGAGCCGCGCGGGGCCGGTGCCGCCGTGGGAGTGGCGGCGCGGCAGCCGCGGCGCCGTTTACTCCGGCTCGACCTCGGCGCGAAACGGCATGCCCTGCTCCCGCGCCAGCTTCATCGTCCTGTCGGCCTTCGACTCGGCTACGTCCTTGGTGTAGACGCCTGCAAGCCCTTTCCCTCGGTGATGTACGTCGAGCATGATCTTGTAGGCTTCCGCCGCGCCCTTCCCGAAGACTTCCATGAGAACCCAGACCACGAAGTCGACGGTCGTGTAGTGATCGTTTATGAGGAGCACCTTGTACATTGCCGGATGCTCGGGCTCGGTCCGGCTCCGTGTACGGGTGGTCTCGGCGGTCTTAGCCATCGGTGCGGCGACCCCTCGCTCACTTTCCGAGCGTGAGCGACGATACCAGATTCACCCCGGTGTCCCGGTAGTTCTCGATGAGCACCGCCCCGCGGTCCACCGGCAGCTTCACCTCGAGGGCGTAGACCTCGGCGATGAGGTCGTCGATATGCTCTTTGGGCAGCGGCTTGTCGGTGCGCACGGGCAGCCGTGGGACGTCGGGATCGGCAGTGGCGGCGGTCGCCGTGACAACGCGCTTCGGCGCGAAGTACTCCTCCTGCGCGTACTCCTTGCCGCGCGGGCAGCGGTTACCTTTCACCACAAGCTCATCGCTCTCATCCTTGAAGAGTTGGAGGTGACAGCCGATGGGGCAGCTTATGCAGATCATCTCGCGAATGGGCTCGCCATAGTCCTTCTTGGCGCTCATCGGATGTTCACCTCCAGCACGGAGTCATCGGTAAACCTGACGTCCTCGATGTCTTTCTTCTTCAACTTCACGCTGAGCATTTCCGAGGGTTGCACGTGCGTCTTGCGGGTCTTCTTGATGACATTGTTGTCGAGCTTGATCTCCACCTCCGCGTGGTTCTTTACCACGAGAGAGCGCATGTAGAGCTTGTCGGGCTCCGCAGGATTGAGGCGGGTCGGAGTGACGTAGCGAACATTCGCGCCCGCCTTGATGCGGACTTCCCGTTTGGGGCGCTGCCCGCGCAGATACTTTGCGACATAGGCGCCGGTCCGCTTGGCCTCTTCGGAGACGAAGTCAACGAGGTCGTGCACGTGGAGCACGTTTCCGCAGGCAAATATCCCGGGAACGTTGCTCATCATCGTCGAATCCACCAATGCCCCACCCGTCTGAGCATTTAGCTCGACGCCGGCGGCCTTGGAAAGCTCGTTCTCGGGAACGAGGCCGACCGAGAGCAAGACGGTATCGCACTCCACGTGGAAACTCTGATCGGTGTCGGGGATGCCGTCCACGAGCGGCGTCACCTCCACGCGCTCGACGCGGTCATGCCCCTCAATGCTGGAGACTACGTGGCTGAGGTAGAGCGGAATCTCGAAATCGTTGAGACACTGCACGATGTTTCGCGTCAGGCCCGAGGGATAGGGTTGAATCTCGACGACAGCGTGGACTTTGCTTCCGACCCAGGTCATTCGGCGGGCCATGATGAGGCCGATGTCGCCGGAGCCGATGATGACGACATCCTTGCCCGGAATGTAGCCCTCGATGTTCACCAGGCGCTGCGCGAGACCGGCCGTATACACGCCGGCCGGGCGGGTGCCTGGAATCCGAATATTGCCTCGGTTGCGCTCGCGGCAACCCATGGCCAGTATAACCGCACGGCTCGTCAGCCGCATCACCCCGTTTTCCGGCGAGTAGCAGTAGCTCTCGTGGCCTTCGTCTGAGGGGGTGAGCGCCATCACCGTGGTGCGCAGGTAGACGTCGACCTCCTCATCACGCACCTTCTGAATAAACTCGTCGGCGTACTCGGGCCCCGTGAACTCCTTCTTGAACTCCTGGAGGCCGAATCCGTTATGAATGCACTGCAGCAGAATGCCGCCGAGATGCGCCTCGCGCTCCACCACGGCGCAGCTAAAACCCTGTTCGTGCACGCTGAGCGCGGCCGACATACCGGCGCCGCCCCCGCCTATCACTACAACGTCGTATTCGAGCTCTTTCATAGCGTCCCCATCAGCAGCTCGCTACCCGCGCCGCGCTTGGTTATCTGTTCATGCGACAGGCCGGTCTCTCTCATGATGATCTTCATGACCTTGTAGGAGCAGAATCCTCCCTGGCATCGGCCCATGCCGGCGCGGGTGAAGTACTTCACACCGTCCAAGGTGGTGTGGCCGCGGCGAATGGCCTCGATGATTTCGGCCTCGGAGATCTCCTCGCAGCGGCAGACCACGTTGCCGTATTCGGGGCGCTGCTGCACGAGCTGATCGGCATCGAAGGGTCCGGCATCTCGAATACGCGGCACTTTGCTCACGAACGGGTCCCAGTCCGACTTCTCGGTAAGCGTGGCGCCGGCCTTCTTGAGGAGGTTCTTCACGTACTCACCGACAGCCGGCGAGGCGGTGAGCCCCGGCGACTGAATGCCGGCCACCTGTATGAAATTGGGCGCCTCGTTGGAGACATCGATGTAGAAGTCCCCGGATTTCATGGTCGGCCGAAGGCCCGCAAAGGAGGTAATCACGTCGTTTTGGGAGACCACGGGCATCATCTTGCGTGCGGCGTCGAAGATGTGATCGAGTTCCTCGGCGGAGGTTGCCACATCCTCTTTGTCGTCGATCTCCTGAGCGGTCGGGCCTATCAGCACCGTACCCTCGGCGGTGGGGATGACGAGCATACCCTTGGATTTCTTGGTCGGCACGGGGAAGAGCACCTTTTCCGGCGATGCCTTTGTCTGCCGGTCGAGGAGATAGTACTCGCCTTTTCGCGGCTGAATATCGAACTGCTCGGCACCGAAGATCGCAGACACTCGGTCGGCGTAGAGGCCGGCGGCATTTATCACGTAGTCGGCCTCGATGCTCCGCCCGTCTGCGGCGTGGATGCGATAACCGGTAGAGAGGGGCTCGGCTTTTGACACCTCGAATTCGGTCATGAGCTCCACCCCATTCTTCTGTGCCGACTCTACCATGGAAAAGGCGAATCGGTAGGGCTCGAGGATGCCGCCGGAGGGCGCGTGAAGTCCGCCGACGGTGTCGGGGTTGAGCTGGGGCTCGAGCTCGAACATCCGATCCCGAGAGCAGAGCTCAATGCCGATCGCACCGTTCTCCTGTCCCTGGGAATAGAGATGATCGATGTACTTCATGTCCTCGCTTTTCAATGCGACGACGAGGATGCCGGAACGCTTAAAGGGAAAATCTAGCTCGCGGGCCAGGCGATCGAACATCACATTGCCCTGAATCTCGAGCCTGGCCTTGAGGTGTTTCGTACTATGGTGAAACCCGCCGTGCACGATCCCGGAGTTGGCTTTGGAGACACCGAACGAGACGTCGGCCTCCTTTTCGAGCAGCACGGTATCGATCTGGTAGGCGGAGAGATTCCGCGCGATCGAGGCACCACTGACACCGGCACCGATGACGGCAACGTCAACGTGTTGCATGTAAAGAGCTCCTAAACGGGAGGTTTCTAAAAGAGTAGCATTGATCGGGCCGCTTGTCGACTTCTCGCCTGTCGATGTGCCGGTTGCCGCCCGGGCTTCGGGTTATCTATTTTGGGCGAATGCAGCTACGAACACTCTGGTTACTCTATTCAGTTCTCGGTCTTTTACTTGTTGGTGCGGGCGTAAGCATAGTAGGCGAGGCTGTCATCAGAAAAGCGGCGGGTGAGCCCTGGTTTTTGATGGGCACACTGGGGCTGGTGGTTCTCAACTCCGGTGTGTCGGTCTTCGGACAGGCAATTGTGTACCGGATACAATCACTGAACGTCACTCGGTAGCTCTCGCTCGGGCCCCGGCGGGCGCGAAAGGTTCGGGCCCCGGCGGGCGCGAAAGGCAACCTGCTCGTTGTCGGCAGAAGCTGCGCGCGCTATACTACCAGGAAGGCGCCGCGGCAATGGTCGCGGACGCAAATGGGACAATGCGCATGTTTTACTCCCTCGCCGCCCTCATCCTCGTGCTATTTCCCGTTATCGCTCCGGCGCAGGCGGTTTCCCCAGACGTCGCGTACTTCGAGCATCTCGGTCGCAAGGACGGTCTATCCAACGCCTCGATCTCGGCCATCGTGCAGGACCGCTACGGGTTTCTGTGGTTCGGAACCCAGGCGGGGCTGAATCGCTACGACGGGCGGTCCGTCGAGGTGTTCGAGCACATGCCCTTCGAGAAGAACTCTCTCCCGCACAATCTCGTGCAGACGCTCTACGAGGATCCACGGGATCCGGTCCTCTGGGTCGGCACGTATCAGGGTCTCTCCCGCTTCGATATGCGCACAGAGCAGTTCACCAACTACGGGGCGCAGGAGGATGCCTCCTCACTCTCGAACCCCGTCGTTACGTCGGTGATTCGCGATCGGGACGGTGTGCTGTGGGTCGGGACGCTCGACGGGCTCAATCGCCTCGATCCGGAAACCGGGGAGATCGCGCGGATCGGTCTTTCTCCCGAGCCGGGAGAGCTCCCACACCAGACCGTAAGGTCTCTCTTCATAGATTCGGAGAATCAGCTGTGGATCGGCACCTACGGCGGGCTCTCGGTGCTTGACCCGGAGCGCACCGAGCTTCGTACGCCCCTCGACTCGAGCCGCCTGGACTCGCCGGCTGTCATGGACATTATGAAGTCGGGACCGTCGTCGATGTGGCTCGCCGTGTGGGACACCGGACTCGTTCGTTACAACCCCGATACCGACCACTTCCGCACGTACGAGCTTGCCGACACGCGGACCTATACCGTCGCCGGCACAGACGCTCGCCACGTCTTCGCCGGCACCTGGGGCGGCGGGCTTTTCCGCCTCGACACCGTGACCGGCGCGATTGCCCGTTTCACCCGCGGGGACCGGAAGGATTTCGGTCTATCACACGATACCGTGTACTCGCTCACCCACGACGAGGCCGGAGCGCTGTGGATCGGCACCAATGGCGGCGGCGTAAATAGATTTTCTGAGCGCCGCACCTACCGCGTGCGCTTCAAGCACGATCCCGAGCGCGAGGGGAGCCTCTCGAGCGGGAATGTGACCGCGATCATGCGCGATAGCACCGGCATACTGTGGATCGGAACCTACAACGGTGGCTTGAATCGCTACGACCCCTCGGACGACCGCATGATTCACTACCGAGCCGACGCGGCAGATCCGAAGCGAAGGATCAGTTACGACATCGTCACGGGGATATTCGAGGATGAATCGGGCACGCTCTGGGTGGGAACGAACGACGGGCTAAACCGCTACGATCGCGACGCCGACCGGTTCGAGACCTTTCGGTCCGACCCGGCCGATTCCGCCTCCATTCCCGCAGACATCATCTACGCGTTCGAGCAGGAAGCGCCGGGCCTTCTGTGGATTGGAACCTACTCCGCAGGTGTCTTTCTCTGGGACACATCCACCGGCATGGTGGAACACTTTCCCCACAACCCCGATGACCCGACGAGCCTAAGCGACAATTTAGTCTACGACATCCTCAAGGACAGCACGGGGACGGTGTGGGTAGCGACGAATCGAGGGTTGAACCGCTTCGATCGCGAGACCCGCTCATGGGTCCGCTACCTCCACGATATCGAAGACCGCAGCACGCTCAGCGCGAACACCAGCCGCGAGCTCTACGAGACGAGCGACGGGGCGCTATGGATCGGGACCAACGGTGGTGGACTCAATCGCTACGACCGCGAGCGGGATGCCTTCGAACACTACACCGCTGCGGACGGGCTCCCCTCAAACACGGTGGTCTCCATGCTCGAAGATGATGATGAGCGCCTCTGGCTCGGGACGTCGAACGGCATCTCCGTCTTTGACCCCGCGCGCGAGCACTTCCGAAATCTCAACGTCGAGGACGGCCTGGGGGGCCTGGGTTTCTCCGGCGGGGTAATGCGGGATACCGACGGCGCCCTCTGGTTCGGCGGCGGTCACGGGATCACCGTGCTCGACGGACCCATCCGCGACCCCAACACCCACCGCCCGGTCATGCACGTCATGGATGTGTCGGTCTGGGGGCAATCACTGGAGCCGCGGGACGTCACTTTCGACGGGAGCCGGATCAACTTGTCTCATCTCGAGCGCTCGATCGGATTCGAGTTCGTCGCCCTTGACTACGCATCCCCGGATCAGAACACGTATCGCTATAAACTCGAGGGCTTTGACGAGGACTGGACGGAGAGCGGCACGCGGAATTACATCAACTACACCCGCCTGCCCGGCGGTCGATATACCTTTATCGTGGAAGGTGCCAACAGCGACGGTGTGTGGAGCGCGGAGCCGGCACGAGTTCAGCTCATCGTGCAGTCACCCCCGTGGCAACGGTGGTGGGCGGTCGCCGGCTACGTTCTCCTGGGCCTGCTGATTCTCTTCATCATCGTACGCCTGCGTGAGCGACAGGTCCTCGCCAGGCGCGTCGTGGAGCTCGATTCTCGCCGCAGCGAGCTCGAACAGGCGAATCGCACGCTCGGTGAGATATCGGTTAAAGACGGGCTCACGGGCCTCTACAACCGCCGGTACTTCGACCTCAAGCTGCAGGACACATTCAACACCGCGCGACGCTTGGGTGCCAAAATCGCGCTAATCATGATCGACATCGACGCGTTTAAACCCTACAACGACCTCTACGGCCATCCCCAGGGCGATGAATGCCTCAAGAGCCTCGCGGCCACTCTCGCGGCCGCCGTGGAGCGCTCGAGTGACTTCGTGGCCCGCTACGGTGGGGAGGAGTTTACGGTGCTTCTCGCGGACACCGATTGCGCCGGTGCGGCACGCGTTGCGGAGCGGGTGCGCAAGCACGTGCAGGATCGCGGCCTCCCATACCCGGATTCGCCGGTGGCCGGGGAGGTCACCGTGAGCGCGGGCTACTGTTCGGTCCAACCAGGCGAGGGGTATACGGCCGCCGATCTCGTCCGCATGGCCGACGAGGCCCTCTATGCCGCCAAGGATGCCGGGCGCAACACCACCGCCCCCTGTCCCATGTGTGGCAACGGCAACGACAACGACAGCGGGATGCCCGAGGGGCCGAAATCATGAGTGACGATCGGGTGCAGGTAAGCCTTGATGAGGCGCACGAGCTCGCACAGCGTGCGTGCCTGAAAGCCGGTTTCTCGCCCGCCCACGCGGCGGCGATCGCGCGGACGGTAACAGTTGCCGAGCGCGATCAGGCGGTCTCCCACGGCCTCTTCCGAATCCCCTTTTATGTTCGCGCCCTCCAGGAGGCCGGTGTGTCGCCGGACGCGGAGCCCGCGTTCTCACAGACCGCACCGGCGGTTCTCCGTGCTGACTGCGGGTACGCGTTCTCGCCCCTCGCACTCGAGCGCGGCACGCCCCGGCTCTCCGAGCGCGCCCGGGAGTCCGGCATCGCCGCCCTGTCGGTTGTCAACGCCTACAATGTGGCTGCGCTCTGGCCGGAAGTAGAGCGCCTTGCCGCCGACGGCCTCGTCGCAATGGCGCTCACCGCCTCGCTCTCCTACGTGGCGCCGGCCGGCGGACGTACGCCGCTCTACGGAACCAATCCGATGGCCTTCGCGTGGCCGCGGAAGGGACGCCCGCCGCTTGTCTTCGACCAGGCATCGAGCGCAAGCGCGCGCGGCGAGATCCAGGTTCGCATGCGCGACGGAGATACGATTCCCGAAGGCTGGGCAATCGACGCCAAGGGCCGACCCACTACCGATGCTGCCGCCGCCCTCGCAGGGGCCCAGCTCCCGTTCGGCGGCCACAAAGGCTCATCGATAGCGCTCATGATCGAGCTTCTCGCGGGTGCGTTGCTCGGTGATCTTTTCAGCTTCGAGGCTACTGAGGTCGACAGCGCCGGTACCGGCGTCCCACGGGGTGGAGAGCTCGTCATTGCCATGGCGCCCGAGCGCTTCGTCCCCCACGGCAACCGTGGAGCCGCGCAAGCCCACGCCGAGCGTCTTTTTGAGCGCATACTCGCCCAGGAGGGAACCCGCCTCCCGGCCGACCGGCGGTATGCGGCACGACGACGCTCGGAGACGGAGGGAGTTTCCGTTCCGAAAGCATTCTACGAGGAGCTCAGGTCTCTCGCCCGATGAGCGCCATCACAGACTCCATCCTCGCGCAGCATCGAGAAACCGGGTCCTGGGAGCTCTCCACCGACACTGTCCGAGAGCTTATCGGCATGGACCATGCCGACTTCTATCGCCGAATCTACGAGGAGGCCATGGGGGGAAACCGCATGGTGCAGATCGGGATGACGACTACCCGCTTCCGGCAGGAAAACGTCGGAGAGCTTGTCACGCTTCTCGAGCTCTTCGAGGGCCCTGTTGCCGAACGGGAACTCGAGCGCGAGGGTATCTTTTTTTCCCAGGAGACACGTTTCGAAATTACGAGCCGGTTGCTTCGCCGTGCCGGCGACGCTGCCTCGGCGCACACCGTCGACCGGGGAGCCTTCGAAGCAATGCTCGAACGCCTCGGCTCATACCGGCGCGCCCGTGGGCGCTACCTCGATGAGTACTTTTCGATAGGCGACCTCATCGCCGATGCCGCCCGGGAGTACGTAGAGCTCGCGGTCTACCCCGAAGCCGACTTCGCCGAGTCGAACGTGCGGGCCTTGCTCGAGCACTACTTCTCACGTCACGTTCTCGAGCGGGAGACCGTGCTCGCAGCGGTGTGCATCGAGCTCTTCGAAATCGCGCGAGAGGTAGGCGCGGTGCGGCGGCCCGAAGAGGAGTGGGCACGGGAGCAGCGCGAGCGGCGAGAGCGAGACAGGCGGGACCGTGGCCGCGCTACGGATTCCCGCCGCCGGGCCCGCGAGGTGATGGAGCTCGAGCCCGAAGCCGGCCCCGTGAGCGCTTCCCGCCTGAAGGCGCAATACAAAGAACTGATGAAGCGCTATCATCCCGACGTAAATCCACGGGGCCTCAGAGCCTGCCAGCGAATCAACGAGGCCTACTCGCTGCTGCTTGCCTCAGTCGTCGATTCGCCGTAAGCTCGCGGAAATATGGACGTACTGAGGCTCATTCTTCCGCTCTTCATCATCATCTTCGTCGGCTATCTTCTGCGCAAGACGGGCTTTGCCCGGGAGGGGTTCGTAGACGAGCTCAACCGCCTTGTGTATTTCATCGGCCTGCCGGCGCTTCTCTTCTCCGAGACAAGCCGGATCGACCCTGACGCCCTCGCCGGCGGCACCGCGGCAATCGCCTTCCCGATCATTGTCGCGATGTCAGCTCTGATCGGCTTTGCAGCGACCCTCCCGCTTTCCTTCCACCGACGCGGCCCTGTAATACAGGCCGGCTTTCGTGCGAACCTCGCCTACCTCGGCCTGCCCATCGTCAGCACGACACTCGGCAGCGAAGTACTCGGTACCGTCGCGATCATCATTGCCTCAGGCGTCATTATCAACACACTCCTAAGCGTTCTGGTGCTGAGCCTTCTCAAGCCGGACGGGGAACACATACACCCCCTTGCGCGCCTCGGCCACACCCTTACGAACCCGCTTCTCATCGCAATCGCGCTCGGGCTCCTCTTTGCCGCCGGCGGATGGTCGCTCCCCGAGGTGCTCACCCGCCCGATAGAACTTCTCTCGCGTATGAGCCTGCCGCTCATTCTTCTCGTGCTCGGCCTCTCGCTCTCGTTTTCGGAGCTCCGCCGCAATCTGCCGAGCGCCGCCCTCGCCGCCCTCATCAAGCTCGTGGTGATGCCCGCTGTGGCATGGGGCGTTATGGCCTGGGTCTTCGACAGTTCATCGCTCGTGGCGGAGACCGTCGTGCTCATGGCCGCGATGCCCACCGCGGTTGCCAGCCAGACCTTCGCGCGTGCCTTTGAGGCGGACTCGTCGGTTTCGGCTTCGAGCGTGAGTCTCAGCACGCTCTTCGCGGTTGTGACGGTGCCGGTGCTGGTGGTTGTGATGGGAGTGTAGGGCGTGGGCTCCGACGGCTGCCGGAGCGACAGCCGCGCTACGCTACATGCGAGTCAGATCGTCACGTTTTCGTTTACCTTCTGGAAATCTGAATCGATAAGCGTTTGCAGCTCCTCGATCACCTTCTCTTCGTCGGGCCCTTCGGCGGTTATGCGAATCTCATCACCCTGTGAGACATTAAGCAGAATGACCTTGATGATGTTTTTTGCGTCTGCCCACTTCTCGCCCTTGTACACGTAGATATTCGACTCGTGAAGCTTAGCTGTGCGGACGAAAAGATCGGCCGGTCGAGAGTGGAGACCGGTCTCATTGTTCACGGTAAGACTGGTTTCTTTCACGTACTACCTCCGCTGTGCAAAATGTCTGTGAAAACCGCTATTCAGGCGCCGAGGTCCGCCTTCGGCGGTAGGCGCGGCGGTATTTCTTTCGTATTACCATTTCGATGTTAGCTTCGCTCAGCCGGTGAACCCCAAAGAAGAACGGCGAGGCAATGAAGGGTAGGATGGCCGCCTCGCGAATCTCCGACATCTCAAGCTGTAGCTCTCCACGAGCGAACGCAGCCGCAGCGGCCGGGACATCATGGGAACCGGCTCGCTCGGAAAGAAGTGCCTCGATCCTCTTTAGGTTCACATGCGCCACGGCTACCACGAGACCGTAGAGCACTACGATGAGGTTAAGCACAAGCTGGTGCTGCATGTACAGGTCAATCACCTGATACGCGTAGCGGCCGATCGTCCCAAAGAAAATCCGTACCATCCATTTCTCCTTACACCCGGACGACGGGAACCCCGCGGGATTCGAGCCGCCGTACCGCATTCTCGGGCGCACCGGTATCCGTGACGACGATCGAGAGCTCCGCAGCCTCGACCACAGTCGTAAAACAGACGCGGTCGAACTTGCTCGAGTCCGCCGCGAGGATGATCTCTTGTGACACCGAGATCATCTTTCTGAGAATGGGAACGTAGGCCGTCTCGAAAATGGTTGCACCGTGCTCTGCATCGACGCCGTCGGCGGACATGATCAGCTTGTGGGTCGGGTTGCAGTGGTCTAGGTAATCTTGATGATAAGGATAGCCAAGCGAATGCTTGTTCCACAACCGACCACCCAGAAGCACAGTCTCAATGTTTGCAAGCCCCATCGTCTCGAGCGCGAGCTCGATCGAGTTCGTTATGATCCGAAAGCGCCTGTCGGTTATTCCCGAAAGAATCCGTCCCGCGAGCAGCGTCGTCGTACCGGGGCCTATCAGCAGGTCATCGAAGCTTCCCACGAGCTCGGTGAGATACTCCGCGATCCGAATCTTCTCGGGCACATTGACATCGATGGTGTCGGCGGTTTCCGGCCCGGCAAAGCCACCCCGATACTCTACCCCACCGCCGACCGTCTGAACGACGTCCTCCTGCTGCTGCAACTCCTTAAGATCACGTCGTACGGTTGCCGTGGAAACGCCGAAAAACCCCGCCAGTGCGTCGATAGTCGTACGCCGTTCCACCTTGACCTTGTTGAGTAACTCAGTGATGCGCTTTACTCGCTCCTTTGCCATGCAGAAAGCGTGCCGGCGCGCGAACTATTCGGATAGCTTCGCGACGATCTTCTCAACGTCCTGATCGATACCGATGCCTGTCAGAAACGAGACCGTCTGTATAACCGGTGTTTCTCCGGCGCCCGCCACTGTGGTCGTCGTGACGATGAGGTCGTAGTTCTCAGCCTTCGACGGAACTTCCGACGCCTTTGCCTGATCGGTGACCACTTTTATGCCACGGTTTGCCAGCTCTTCTTCGAGTTTTCGTGCTACAACCGTCGATGTTGCGATTGCCGTGCCGCAGGCCACGAGTATTCGCTTAGGTGCCGCCATCTATGCTACCTCCACTCCCTGTGTTTCGTTGTCTATGTGGTCGTAAGACTCTGATGATAGTCGTCCAGCAGCCGCCGAACTTCTCCCACATCACTTGTCTCGAGTACCTTCCCGGCCAGACCCTCTGCGTCGGCCAGCGTCGTTTCCCGAATTGTGTGAACCGCCTCGGGAATGAGCTGCGGCGTCATACTGAGCTCATCAACGCCGAGACCGACCAGCACCGGAATGATCTCCGCCATTCCGCCGAGCTCGCCGCACACTCCCACCCACTTCCCTTCACGATGCATCGCATCTGCGACCTGTCTGATCGCGCGGAACACCGCCGGATGGAACGGCTCGTAGTATTCTCGCACGTTCTCGTTCATTCGATCTGCCGCAAGGAGGTATTGAGTCAGGTCGTTGGTCCCGATGCTCATGAAATCGACCTCCCTGGCAAGCACGTCGGCCATCAGCACCGCCGACGGGATCTCGACCATGATCCCGACCTCCATCGCCGGATCATATTGTACACCCTCGGCGGACAGATTCTCGCGAACTTCGGCGAGGATCTCCTTCAAACGACGCACTTCGTTGATTCCGCTCACCATCGGAAACATGATCCGCGCGGTACCGTACGCCGAAGCACGCAGGATGGCGCGCAGCTGTACCTTGAAAGACTCAGTATCCTTGAGACTAAGTCGTATGGCCCGCATCCCGAGAAATGGGTTTTGTTCTTCGGGGAGCGCGAGGTAGTCAATCCGCTTGTCACCGCCGACATCGAGCGTCCGGAAAATCACCATACCCGGTGCCAGCGACTCTACCGCGTTGCGGTAGGCCTCGAACTGTCGGTCCTCCGAGGGCAGCGAGCTTGCCTTCAGAAAGAGGAACTCCGTGCGAAAAAGCCCGACGCTGCTGAGGCCGTGATTTCGTGCCTCAGCGATCTCGGTGTCGGCACCGATGTTGCCGGAAACAGTGACCACACGTCCATCCGACGTAACCGCCTCGAGGTCTTTCTCTTGCTCGAGCTCCTCAAGGTGCTCGAGGTGGGCGCGTTTCTCCTTTCGGAGCCTCGCCGCTGTGTCGGCATCCGGCGCGACGTAGACGACTGCCCCGCTCGACAAGCGGCTATCGACGAAGACCTCTGCGCCGTCGTCGATGTGCTCGAGCGCGTTTGGCACGCCAACGGCCGCCGGTATCCGCAGACTTTTGGCGAGGATAGCAACGTGGGAGGTTAAACCGCCACGCGCCGTGACGAAACCTCGCACCCGGTCGGGATCGATCAGCGCCGTATCGGAGGGTAGCAGGTCATCTGCAACGATAACACTGCCGTCGGAAACGCGTGCGAGATCACGCGACTCGATACCGAGAAGGTGACGCAACAGTCGCCTATACACGTCGGTGAGGTCCGCCACGCGGGCCTTGTTGTAGTCGTCCTCCGAGAGCTCCTCGAACATTGCGATGTATGTCTCGAACACGGTCTTCACCGCCTGCTCGGCGGAGGCGCCGTCGTTTCGAATCGCATCTTCCACCTCGCCGATTATGGACTCGTCCTCAGCGATGGTTTGCTGTGAGCGAAAGATGTGGGCGAACTCCTCGCCGACTCCGGCGCGGATCCGTTCCTTGATCTCTTCCAGCTCCGAGATGCTGTCGGCTACCGCGGCATGCAGGCGCTCGGTCTCGCGTCTCGAATCTTCCGCTGAGGTCCGCTCGATATGCATTTCAGGTTCGAAGTACGCAACAGCCACGCCCTCGGCGATACCGGGCGAGGCTGAAATACCCTCGAGTGTTTCCATCAGCCTACACCGTGCTTCTTCACGTTGGATTGCAGAATCTCGTAAATTTCTTGCCTCGACGAGGCCTGTGCTATCGCTTCGAGCACCTCTACATCCTGATATACGTTGATGAGCGTTTCGAGAAGATCCCCAATCTCTTTTGGTTCTTTTAGGGCGAACATCGAGATCATACCAACCTGCAGCGGAGATTCGGGACTTCCCATCGTCTTGAACTCAACCGGAGTCTTGAGTCGCGCGAAAAGCAGTACCGAAGACTCCACGTATGTCGCATCCGTGTGGGGAATCGCGATTTTTGGCCCCGGCATCGGGAGCCCCGACGGATGATGACGCTCCCGTTCGAGGATTTCCTCTACAAACTGTCGGCGGCAGTATCCCTGCTCGACCAACATCCCCGCCATGGACCGCAGCGCATCATCCCTATCAGCGTACTCTACCCCGTCGAGGATGAGATCCTGTTTGACAAGCTCGACAAACTTCACGATGGGACTCCTTGACAGGCGCCGCCCCGGACGACGGAAGGCCGGGACGACGCCGATGTGATTACATACAGGTGATATACCGGACTACTCGACTGAGGCGTCTTCCTCCTGTCGATATCCGGCGATGCGGTGCCACGGAGCGGGATTGCGCTTGAAGGAAACCCAAGCGATGACGAGAAGCGCTACGATAATAGCGTTGCCGATCCAGAAGCTTCGTGCGGCGATAGCAAAAAAGAACGCCAGGAAGTTGCCGCCGTCGACGAGACTGGAAATTGTGGCGGCGCCCTCCGGGAAATCGAAGTTCGCAGCTTCAGCCGCGGCGGTTTGGGCGTCCGCGAGGAAGTTCATAATATAGATCGTCGGGATCATCACAATAGTCGAGGTGATTGTCGCCCGTACGACGTTTCCGCGCACGATCGGCACCATCATGACCACCAGGAACGGGATGGAAGCCAGGTCTCCAAAGGGGAGCACACGGTTACCAGGAAGAATAACGGCAAGCGCAAGGGTAATCGGCACCATGAGTAGCGCCGTCGCGATAGCGGTGGGGTGACCGATACCAAGCGCCGAATCAAGACCGATGTAGATCTCGCGCCCGGCCGCACGCCTCTGCAGGAAGTCGCGGGCCGCCTCAGAAAGCGGAATGAGCCCCTCCAT
>JAAAOR010000159.1 GCA_009908735.1 Spirochaetota bacterium
GGGAAGACCGGAACATGAGGAGCGTTCTGCGCCAGATAGAGGAAAAATGGTCTGTCCGCGTTGGTTGTGATCCATTCGACCGCTTCTTTCGTATAGCGTTGAATGAAGAGCTCTTGGTCTGCGGGGCATTCCACGAGCTCACGCATGCGAAAAAGCTCGATCGGGAAGGACTTCTTCTCACAGCGCCGGAAGAGCTCGTGATTGTGAATGGTACCTGGAGGCGCAGGGTTATCGTTGCTGCTCGGAGTACCATAATAGTAGTCAAAGCCTTGGTCGAGGGGATGACAGCCGTTCTCCATCCCCAAGTGCCACTTCCCGATCAGAGCGGTTGCGTAATCCTGCTCGCGAAGCATGGCGGCCATTGATTTCACTGGAAAAGGTCTCTCCCTCCATGGGATCGCATCATCTCGATGCATCACATCATCTCGATAGGGATGGCAACCTGTTAGCAATCCGGCACGGCTTGGGACGCATTTAGCTGCGGGGGCGTGAAAGTCTCTAAAGCGGATTCCTGACGACGCAAGTCCGTCGCAATTCGGTGTGTGATTCACTGTGCTGCCGTAGCAACCCAGGTCACCATACCCTAAGTCGTCCGCAAGAATAACAATCATATTTGGCTTTTTCACGTCCTGCCTCCCTTTTCCTGTATCAGCCGCTACCCGTGTCACGGCCGTTGCCAGTATGTACTCGAATTCTGTTCCTCGCCCTAGGTTGGGGCAATGGACTCGCAGGGTACGATACATGGACTTTTGCTACTGGAGCAAAATCGGAGGTAAGCGTCCGCCCATCCCCACCTACCGCAGTGATCCGGATCGCTCGATAATGGCGAACCATGACGAAGAAAGAGAAGCTATGGTCGGCGCGGATTGAGGAGTGGAAGAAAAGCGGCCTGAGCCAGCGCCGCTACTGTGAACAGCGACAGTTGTCGCTCTCGACGTTTCAGTGGTGGCGAACGAGGCTGCGGGAGCCAGCAAGCTCAACGGCGGAGCAACCGACAACGACGCTTGTCGAACTTCCGGTACCGGAGGTCTGCGGAGGTGAAGGTGATCAGCACTCGTCACCGATTACCGTCGCAGTTGGGACCTATTCGGTCAGCGTGCCGACCGGCTTCAGTGCCGCCGAATTGGCCAGAGTGCTCGACGTATTGGAGGGCCGGTCATGCTGACGGTCCCCGGTGGACAAGCCCGTGTATTCGTGCGTCCCGGGCCCACGGACATGCGCAAGCAGGTCAACGGCCTGGCCGTGCTGGTTGAACAACAGCTTGAGATGAACCCATTCACCGAGGCGGTGTTCCTGTTCTGCAATCGCGAGCGCCGCATTCTCAAAGCCCTGTGGTGGGACCGCACCGGGTTCTGCCTCTGGTACAAACGACTGGAGAAACACCGCTTCCCGTGGCCCCAGACGGCTGAACAAGCCGTACGTGAGATCGATGCCGAGCGGCTGGGAATGCTCCTTTCCGGCATCGATTTCTGGCACGCCCACGAACGCCTTTCCTACGAACGGGTAAGCTAACGGGGGTATTAATTCCTGCCGACCTTCGGATAGGATGGCCCCGCTGTGGGTGAGTCGATTGCCGAGCTGAAAGCACGCATTGCCGTCCTCGAACAGGAGAAGCGCGAGCAGTACGAGCGAGCCGAGCGCCTGCAGACGAAACTGGATGCCGTGCTTGCGAAGTTTTTCGCCCCCTCGAGCGAGAAGCTCTCTGCGGCACAGCAGCGGGACCTAGGCCTCTTTGATGAGGCCGAAGTGCTTGCCACGCCCGATGAGGCTGGCCGGCAGATCGAGGTACCTGCGCATACTCGGCGCAAGACGCGGCGGCCCCGGCACCTCGACCCGGCACTGCCGCGTCGCGAGGTGGAACTGGACCTGCCGGAGGCGGACAAGCACTGCGCATGTGGATCACAGCTGACCCGCATTGGCGAAGAGGTCACCGAGAAGCTCGACATTGAGCCGCCCAAGATCACGGTCATTCGCTATCGCCGGCCGAAATATGCCTGTCACGCATGCGAAGGAGCCGGCGACGAAGAGCAGCCGGCCGTACGCATTGCGCCACCTGCTGCGAGCCTGATCCCCGGCGGCGTGGCCACCGACGCAACTGTTGCCTACGTGGTCACGGCGAAGTTCTGTGATGCCCTGCCGCTATACCGGCAAGAGGGGCAGTTCGCACGCCTCGGCGCCGACATCTCTCGCCAGACCCTCGCCGATTGGATCCTGGCAGCAGCCGAGGCGGCCAAACCGGTCTACGAAGCGCTTGCCCGATTCGTCCGAAGCGGCCCGGCGCTGCTTGCCGATGAAACGACGGTGCAGGTCCACCGCGAAAACAACCGTGCCAACAGCAGCCCGAGCTGGATGTGGTGTGCCTACGGTGGTGAGCCCGAACGCCCAGGAGTCTTCTTTCACTACGCCCCAAGCCGCAGTGCCGAGACAGCGGAGACGGTCATTGGTGCGTACAGCGGTCTGTTTCAGGCCGATGGCTACAGGGCCTACGCAACACTGACCGACCGTCGCACGGATCTGCGTCGTGCAGGCTGCTTTGCCCACGCCCGCCGTTACTTCCACGAAGCGGCCACCGGGACGGCCAAGAGCGCTGGAGCCCGAGAGGGGCTTGCCTACATCGCCAAGCTCTACCGAATCGAGAAGGAACTCGCCTCACGTGAGCGCGACGAGGAGTTTGCCGCCGAACGTCGCACCCGTGCCGAACCCGTGCTTGTGCAGTTTAAGACGTGGCTCGACAAGAAAGCCGCCACCGTTCCGCCAAGCTCGGTCCTTGGCAAAGCGGTCAACTATGCATACGAGCAGTGGCCATTCCTGGTGCGCTACCTCGAGAGCCCGTATCTTACGCCCGACACCAACCGAGTCGAGAACGCGATTCGACCCTTCGTCATTGGCAGGCGCAACTGGCTCTTCGCGGGAAGTCCTCGCGGCGCGCACGCCTCGGCCACGCTCTACAGCCTCATCCAAACGTGCCGGGTGAACAATGTCGAGCCGTACCGCTACCTGCGAACGCTGTTCCATCGCCTTTCCCACGCGGCCGGCGAACTCGACCATGATGCCTTGCTCCCACAGTTCATCGAGCTGAACGACTGAACCGACCTTCGTTCACCGCTCGGTCGGACGCTTACAGCGGATCCGTCAGATCCAGGCGCAGGTTGACTCCCAGCCCGAGCGGTACACTAGC
>JAAAOR010000023.1 GCA_009908735.1 Spirochaetota bacterium
GGACGCAGTATGACGTTTGCTCCCGTAATCATGAGGGAGCATATATTGGTAGTTGCTTTGAGTCTACCAGCGAACGTTGTCCAGGCGGGTGATGTCGGCACCCGCGGAGTACTCGCCGCGGATATTGACAGCCCTCACGTCCGACAGCACGGCGCGGATCTCCTGCTCCGTTGCGGAACTCTCCGGAATTGTCTGCACGTCGGTCGGCGACCCGTCGCCGATTTCCTGGCGAAGCCAACCCGCCCCTGCCGCGACTGTTGCCGAGAACGATGTCCATGTATCTACAACCGGCAATTCGGCGCCGAAATCATAGACAATGCGGAAATCCGCTCCCTCGACTACGATGTCCGTGAATCCGTCAGCCCCGGTCAGGTTCGTTCGTAAGTCGTAAGAGAACGTGGCTCCGTATCGGTCGGACAAATCACCGAGGAAACCCGGTCCCGCCGAGAAGTAGAAGTAGGTCCCGCCACCGTTATCCTCAGCATAGATGAAGCCACCGGGCTTCCACTCGAAATTCCTCGCGACGCCGAACGTCGTCCAGCCCTCGGCGTCGACCGTAAACGTGGCCACCGGACGAGCAGACAAGCGGAGCGACACCATGAGCCCCTCAGGCGGCACGCCGATAGTGCGGCGCGCGAAGTAGCCCAGGGCCTGTGCCGTGAACGTCCTCTCGGAGCCGACCGGTACCAATATGGCGACGGAGCTCGTGGCGCGTGATATGGTGCGTTCGATCGGGTCCATATCGGGGCCGTCGATGATGAGCCTGATTTCGTCCACGCCGTCGGGCACGTCTTGAAGGCTGATTGTCGCCGGCGCATCTCCGGATACGAGCTCTTTCGAGAACGCGCTGCACCCAACGAGAGTAACAACGGTCACCACAACAAGCAGTATCTGCAGTCCTCGACATCTCAACATCGCACGGCCTCCGGCGGCGAAAGTTTATGCTTTCTGACCGTATATGTAAAGAATAATCTTTCGAAGGCACCACGTATCCTGCCAGTCACACTTCGGCTCTCGCGCATTGACCGCCGCTCCGCCTGTTGATAGCTTAGCGAAACAGTCAATTATACGCCGGGGCTGCTCGAATGTATCACCGGACGAGACCGTGAGGAGGACGGGCCGTGGTGCCGTATCACACGTTTCAAGCGCACCGAGGACGGGTGACCGCACTCACGTATGCCGAAGAGGGTGATGTGCTCGTCAGCGCAGGTACCGACGGCATGGTGCGCTTCTGGGACGCGGCGAACGGTCGTTCACGCGGGGAGTGGGGTGTCGAGTCCGGTGTGACCTGCATAGCGCTCTCGCCGAGCGGCACGCGGCTCGTCGTTGGTACCCGCCGCGGGGGATGCTCGGTATGGAGCTACCCCGAGGGCGCATGGCTTGCAACCATGGCAAGGCACAACCGGCCGGTGGCAACCGTCGACGTGGCCCCGAGCGGGCGTATCGTTGCATCGGCATCCTACAACGGAACGGTGCGCCTGTGGGACATCGACGACTGTGAAGAGATCGATTCGATAGTGAACGACCGCCGGCGCACGGCCGGCGCGGTCTTCAGCCCGGGCGGGCAGTACCTGGTAACCAACGGGTTCGGCGGTGCAATAGGTGTGTGGACCGTCCCGGGACTCGAGCTGCTGCGGGCTGCGCACTGTCACGAAACGGCGGTCTACCCACCGGTGTTCTCGCCCGACGGCCTCATGATGGCAACCCACGGGCTCGATTTCCAGGTGCGATTCTGGACCACCGAAGAATGGACCTTCGCCGGCAGCGTCACCCTGTCCGACAGAAGCGACCTGCGTATCGCCTTCGGCGCTGATCCGGCGCGCCTCCTCGCGGTATCGGAGCGCAGCGTCTGGGAAATCGATCCGCGCGCCGGCACGGTTGCCGCTCACGCGCAGCTTCGTTCGGCTCGCGCGGCTTCGCTCGGCGTATCACCGGACGGCGAAACGGTGTCGATAGGCACGCGCAATGGGGAGGTGCTGCTTCTCAGATAGTCTTGCCCGCCGACGAGGCTTCCCGTGGAATCAGAAACCCGCCTGTAATAGTCTGTTAAATATTAGAGAGAATGACGAATATATTTCTTGTAAAAGCATTATAGGCGCAGTAGGATGCAACCAACCATTCGCACTCAAGCAGGCGAGCTATGTCGAAAAGAATTCTCCTCGTAGAAGACGAGGCCCTCATTGCCATGTCGGAGGCGCAAATGCTCGAGAAGCATGGCTATGATGTGACGACCGCCCATAACGGCGAGACGGCTGTCGAGGCGGTAGACTCGGACTCGGGCATTTCCCTCATCCTGATGGACATCGACCTCGGACGCGGGATGGACGGCACAGAGGCTGCCGAGCTGATTCTCACCCGCCATGACATACCCATAGTATTCCTCACGGGTCACTCGGAAAAGGAGTATGTGGACCGGGTCAAGAAGATTTCCGGGTATGGATACGTGCTCAAGAATTCGGGCGAGTTTGTCCTCAACGAGTCGATACGAATGGCCTATACCCTCTTCGACGCGAACAGGAAACTAAGGTCGGAGAACAGCGCGCGACGAGCGACGGAAGAAGAGCTCACTGCTCTTTATACGCACACCCCGGTACTGATGCTACTCGTCGACAAGGACAGGAGGGTGCGCAAAGCAAATGCATTTGCAGGACAGTTCGCAGGTACGCCGGCCGAGGAGATGATCGGAAAGAGAGGGGGCGAAGCGCTTCGCTGCCTACATCATCTGGACGATCCGAAGGGCTGCGGTTTTGGTTCGTTCTGCAGGGGATGCGCTGTCAAAGGAGTTGTTCGAAATACGCTGGAAACCGGAGAAACGTATCACAGGACGGAAGCTACTCTTCCTTTTTTCCAGCAGGGAGAGGAGCAGGAACTCACGTTTCTCGTCACCACGTCGCTTCTCCACAAGGGTGACGAAGATTTGTGCCTCTTAGCCTTTGAAGATGTTACCGACTACAAACAGCTTGAAGAGAAATACCGGTTACTGTTCGATTATTCGAACGACGCTATCTTTGTTCACGGGATCGAAGCAGACAACATGCCGGGCAGAAACATAGAAGTAAATGCACGAGCGTGCGAACTACTGGGATATAGCAGGGAAGAATTGCTCTCCATGTCCGCGCGAGACGCTGTGCCCGAGGATCAGGCTGCCGCGATGACTACT
>JAAAOR010000102.1 GCA_009908735.1 Spirochaetota bacterium
TTGTTCATGGGGCTGCATTATACCCTGCTGAAGTACAGCACGTCCATGCGACGGCGACGGGATACGAGCTCCGGCTCGATATCAGTGAGAAGTCGTCGATCGACCATGACCGGAAGGTCCAGGTAGGCGGCAAGGACGGTTCCCTCGCCGCAACTCACATCGAGATGACGTTCTTCCACGCCGTCGTGGTAGAGAAGCGAGGCCTGCTTCTCACGCGGGTAGACCACGACGCGGAGCGGGGTCAGCCCGTTGTCGCGCAATAACGCCACCACGGTTGCGTAGGGAGACTGCTCGACCGTGCCACCCTGCTCCAACCTCAAAAGCAATTCGGAGGCCTGCCCCGCCGTCAGCGGTATAGATACGCCCGTATCAGTCTTTCCATCCACGAGAAACACGCGCTGGTCACCGGAAAACCGGTCTACGCCAATCGCGGCAATAACAACCTCGTTCAAGCCCGTTTCCATTGCTCGTTCCATCCACATGCCCGGCAGCAAAAGGTATCACGTGCGTCGGCGGTTCTCAGGTTCAGGATCCGTGTGTTGACACCACTGCGGCGGAAACCTACACTCGGTGGCACTCCGGATATGGTGGGGAACATAAGCGACGAGGAATTTACACAATTTCGCGATCTGATCTACGAGGCAAGCGGGATCAACTTCACCACCTCGAACCGGTCCATTCTCGAGAGCCGTCTGCGGGAACGGTTACGCTCCTCAGGTAGCGACAACCTCAGCGACTATTACCGACGCATCAAACGTGAACCCGAAGAGCTCAAGGTCCTCCTCGACACCGTCACCACCAACCTCACGCGCTTCTTCCGGAATACGGCGCACATACAGACCTTCGAGCATGCCGTTCTTCCCGACCTCATCGAGTACAAGCGCCGCACCGGCGGACCGAGCCTGCGCATGTGGAGCGCCGGCTGCTCGACCGGTGAAGAGCCCTACACGATGGCCATGGTCGCCCGCGAGCTGGTACCCCCGACCATCAAGATTAGCATCACCGCATCCGACATCAGCCTAAAGTCGCTCATGGTCGGCCGTCAGGGGCTCTATCCGGAGAACCGCGTGGAACACGTTCCGGAGAGGTACCTCAAAAAGTATTTCACGAAGAAGCCCTCTGGGTACCAGATTAACCAGGACATCATGGATCTGGTGACCTTCGACTACCATAATCTCAAAAACGACAGCGGACTCCGCGACCTCGACGTGGTGTTCTGCCGCAACACGCTCATATATTTCGACGAAACCGCTCAACGCAATGCGGTGGCGCGGTTCTGGGACACAATGGGCCGATATTCCTACCTGTTCATCGGCCACTCGGAGTCACTTTTCGGTATGAACACGCAGTTCGAGTTCTACCGCACCGACTGGGCCTCCGTCTACCGAAAGAAATTGGTGTAACCGACATGCCACAACCCCCCGAGAAAATCAGGGCGCTGGTCGTCGACGATTCAGCCCTCATGCGAAACCTGGTGAGCAAGATGCTGGAAGCCGCCGGCGATGTTCGGGTCGTCGGCACGGCCATGAACGGCGAGTTCGCCCTTCAGAAAATTGGCCGGCTGGAACCGGACGTCGTGGTGCTCGATATCGAGATGCCCGTGATGGGCGGCATTGAGTTTCTCCAAGAGCGGCGCAAGCGCTCCATCGATGTCCCCGTCGTTGTCCTCTCCTCGGTGGCCAAGAAGGGTGCCCGCGTCACCATGGATGCGCTCGCCCTCGGCGCTGCGGACTTCGTTACCAAGCCGTCAGGGTCGGTGTCTCGCGATATCGTGCGTGTCGAGGCGCAGGTGGTGGAGCTCGTTCGGGCATACGGACGACAGCACCGACATCGGAAAGGCCTGAGCACCGTCGACCGCCCCCAGGGAACAGCCCCGCCGACGGTAGAACCGCATGCCCGTCCATCGGTCGGGGCCGGCGCGCCGACGGCCAAAGCACGTCCCGAAGCCGAGGCCAAATCGGCACAACCCGCGGCGCCGCAGCCGCCCGAACGCCCCGGGCGGGTAACTCCCCTTGCCGAGCCGGGCAGGCCGGAGGTTGTCGCCATCGGTATCTCTACCGGGGGTCCGAACGCTCTGCGGAAGGTCTTTGCCGAGCTCGACGAAGATCTCTCCGTACCGGTCCTCGTCGTGCAACACATGCCCGCCGGATTCACCACGGAGTTCGCCCGCAGCCTCGATCGGGTCTGCGCCCTCACCGTTCGAGAGGCTGAGGACGGGATGGCGGTCCGTCCCGGTAATGTGCTCATCGCGCCCGGGAACTATCACCTCGGGGTCGTGCGCAATTCCTCTGAGATAACTCTGCGCGTCACCCAGGACGATACGCGAAACGGCCATCGCCCGTCCGCCGACGTTCTCTTCGAGACCGTCGCTGAGCTCTACGGAAATCATGCGGTCGGTGTGATTATGACCGGCATGGGTCGTGACGGGTCGGCCGGCCTCGCAAAACTCTACGAGCGCGGCGGGATGACCATTGGACAGGATGAGGCAAGCAGCGTTGTCTATGGCATGCCGAAAGTTGCCTACGAGCTCGGCTACGTCAGAAAACAGGTTGCGCTGCACGAGATCGCGCGCGCTATCTCCGATGCCGCGCGAGCAACACACGTGTAACCGGCGGCCTCAGTCCCCTCTGCCTCCCGCGGCGCGTCGCAGAACCAAAGGCATGGACTCGCCCCCGCGCCCCCGATTGTAGAGGTATACGCCTGAGAATCCCACGGCGAGAGACAGTGCTCCCACGCCGGCCCGACCGGCCTCGGAGGCGACGCCGAGAAATCGTCCCGCTATGTCGAACCCGAGAATAAACAGCAACAGCGGCAGGATCAGCACCATGAATCCCGCGAGAATCGCTTTCCCCGAATGCACGAAAACCTCGACCTCGTCGTTGGGGCTGAGTTCTATGTGATTGGTATTCTCGGCGCTGAACCGGCGCTGTTTCGTGCTACAGAAGGACGACGAGCAGGCTTTACAAGTATCCCCGTCGGCGCACGCGAGGGTGACGCGATCGCCGTCAACGCTAATGACTCTCGCTTTTTCTATCATTCTGACCTTCCTCACAGGGAACGCGAATCGTCTGTATCGATTTCGCCGCGCCCGAGTCTTCGATCTCCAGGAGCACTCCCTGCAGCTCGAGCCTACCCCAGGCGTCGGAGGATCGTTCGGGAATCTGCGTCAGATATTGCTGGATTTCGACCGTCGGGTCGAGCCCGGCCACGCTGTCAAGGCTCCCGGTCCGGCCCGCGTCACAGATAACCGCCGTCCCCTTGGGCTGCAACCCGCCGTCGGCGGTCAGCGCGCGCTGCCCCGTGCCGATGAGCGCCGAGACAGTACCGTCGACCATGAACATCATACTACACTTCTCCGCGGTTGTCGTGGCGTGGAAGTCCACGAGTACGATGTCGGTGTCCTTCTTCGCCCGCGCAATGAGGTCCGGGAGAAAGAGAAAGGGGTTTGCGAGGTGCAGCTTGGTGAACCCGGACTGACCGAGAACGCTGATGACCGCGATCCGCCGCTCGCCGGCCGCGTAGTGGCGCCAACCGCGCCCGGGATTCCCCTGCGGAAAGTTGGCGGCCCGGAGGATATAGGGGGCGGTTTCGATATGGGTCACCATGTCTTTTTTGAAGTAGATCTGGTCGCCGCCGGTAATGCAGTCGACGCCGAGTTTTCGCAGATATATGGAGTGATTCTTGCCGATACCGAAGCCGCCGGTCACGCCGTCCCCGTTTGCCACGACGAAATCGAGGTCGTGAGTGGCGCGGAGCTTCGGCAGGAGGTTCTTGATGCAGTAGAGCCCTGCTTTTCCGACGATCTCTCCGACGAATAGAACACGTAGGGGCACGGACACATCCTTTGCCGGGGAGTGTAGCACTGCGGGGACCGTTGGGCAAACGCCGCGCCGCGGCGGGACCCGCGGCGCGGCGCCGCAAAGTTTGGACTCGACATGGGCACGAGATGTGCGCATATTAACCAGGGGGGACGGTTTGGTGGACGAACGCCCTCGGGTCGCCTCGTTGAGGGACCGTATATCACGCCCCGGACGCACGACGTCGGGGCAGCCACAGGAGTACTCCATGAAACAGAAAGAATTCGTGGATCTCGGTCGCATGATGGATGAAATCTTCTCCGCTGCGGAGAATTTCAAGGACGTGTTCGAAGAGCGCATGGGCTATCAGCCCGGCGAGCGCGGGTTCAACTGGGACGCGCGCCATGACTTCTATCCCTTCTATTCCTACCCGCCGGCCAATATCTATATGACGGATAACAAGACCATCGTGTTCGAGTTCGCCCTCGCGGGATTCGACGAGGAGAACATCAACCTCGAGTTCCGCGGCGACTACATGTACCTCAGCGCCGCGGTGCCTTCGGAGGAGGAGCAGGATGGAATCCACTACCTCAAGCGCCGGTTGAAGTTCAAGGACATCAAGGATCAGAAGTACTACATTCCCGAGGACAAGTTCGACCGTGATAAGGCCGATGCGGTGTTTCGAAACGGCGTGCTCAAAGTAACCGTTCCCCCCAAGGAAGAGGTTGCCGAAGGCGAGCGCGTAACGGTCGAGATAAAAAAGGAGGGAAACTGATGGGATTTCTCTTTCCATTGATTATCGGTGTCGCGCTCGGCTATTTCTTCAAGCCGCAGCTCGACAACTTCGTACGTCGGGTCGTACGCATGATCGACGACAGGCGCGACAACGGCGATAACTGGCGACGCTGAGCGCACGGACTGAACGCCCTCGTCTGTTTGTCGCGACGCAAGTCGTCACATCATCCACCGGCCGAAGCGCCCCTGAATCTTCGGGGGCGCTTCTCATTTCTCCCCGATTGCGGTTTTCCCCACGCGAGCCTCGCGCTATAATGCCGGGGAACGCCCATGAAACTCGTCGTGTTCGTGCTGAACAAGGAAGAGCTTCTCGAGCAGGTACTGGAAGCCTACGTGGAGGCGGGCATCGAAGGCGCGACCATCCTCGACTCCGAGGGCATGGGACGCTTTCTCACCTATGAGGTACCGCTGTTCGCGGATTTCAAAGAGTTCATGAAGGGCAACAAACCCTATAACAAAACCATTTTGTCGGTCGTTCGTGATGAAGAGCTCATCCCCGATCTCGAAAAATTGCTCGATGACGTCTGCGGGGGGCTCGCAGCCCCAGGGACGGGGATTTTCTTCACGATACCGGTGGATCACGCCGCCGGGCTGGTGGAACAGGAGGAGTAGCGTGACCGCATTGTTCTCGAAAATGCTCGACCCGAGCTGCGTCGTACTCGAGCTATCCGCGCGCAAGAAGCGACCCGTCATAGAGGAGCTCGTCGCGACGCTCGAGGGCGCCGGCAAGATCGGAGATGCCCCCACCCTCGCGGATGAGATTCTCGAGCGGGAGAAGCTGACCTCGACCGCCATCGGTCACGGAATCGCCGTACCGCACAAGCTCTCCGACCAGGTCACCCAAACCACGCTGGCCTTTGGGCGCTCCTCGCAGGGCGTAAAGTTCGACGCGCCGGACAACGCGCCGGTCACGCTCGTCTTCCTGCTGGTGGGGCCCCCCGGCGCCCACACGGCACATTTGAGGCTTCTCAGCAGACTCTCGCGCTATCTGAATGACACCAACTTCCGCTCCGCCCTGCACGCGGCGCAGACTGTGGAGGAGGTCACGCGGCTGTTTGCCGACCGGGAGTCGCAGTCGTGATCAGCCGACAGGCGCGCTGGAATGTGGTCCGCATCGGATTGACAACCATCTACCTGATGGTCGGGTGGGTGCTTTTCACCTGGACGGTCGAACCCGGCTTCCTTCTGATCGGCTTCGGATTCTGCTTCATCGTCGCGTTGCTTACCTATTCGCTCTTCATCGAGCAGGAAGAGGCCTCTCGCCGCTCCCTCATCCCCGGGGTGCACCTGCTCGTGGTCTATGCCGCCGTTCTCATCTTCGAAATGTACGTCGCGAGCTTCCGGGTCCTGTGGAACATCCTGCGGGGGCGCATCAATCCAGGCGTCGTGCACTTTCGCACACGCCTCTCGAGCGATATTGCCCGCGTGGCCCTGACTAACTCCATCACCCTCACGCCGGGAACCATCACCCTCGATCTCGACGACGACCACCTGATCGTGCACTGGCTCGATGCGCGCACCACGCACTCGAAGTACGCCGGCGAGCTCGTAAAAGGGCGCTACGAGCGCATTCTCAAGCGCATATGGATGTGATGCTTCGGTTCATGATCTATTTTTTCCTCGCCTCGAGCGTGGTGGGAATGGTGCGGACGCTGATCGGTCCCACCGTGGTCGATCGCATGATCGGCCTGAACATCGTCGCCTCACAGATTCTCGCGCTCCTGGTGCTCGTGGCCGTGAGCGAGGCCCGCTCGGTCTACCTCGATGTTGCGCTGGTCTACGACATTTTCGGTTTCGTCGGGATTCTCGCCATCGCGCGATACGTGGACACGAAGGAGGTGAACGGATGATCTGGGCGGCGGGCGTGTTCTTCGGCTTCGGCATCATTTTCGCCGTGATGGGTCATCTCGGCGTGCTCATCTTCCCGGACGTCTACACGAGGCTGCAGGCCTCCTCGACCGCCACGACGACTTCGGTGTTCTCGGTAATCGTGGGGTGCATGTTCCTCACCGGTTGGGACCAAATGACGGGCAAGCTCGCGGTGATTGCCCTCTTCTTTTTCGTATCGAGCCCGGTTGCCACCCACATCATTGCCCGCTTTGCCTGGCGCAACGAGATCATTCCGTGGCGCCGCAGCCACATGAGGCGAGGAGGCCTCCCCACGGACGATGACTGATCTCGTGCTGGTGCTGCTCGTCGTTGTTGCCGTGCTCTCCCTGCAGGTGCGCAACCTCCTGACCGCCGTTATTCTGATCTCGGTATTTAGCCTGCTCAGCTCCCTCTTTTTCTTCATACTCCACGCCCCCGACGTCGCGCTGACCGAGGCGGCGGTCGGCACCGGGGTGGGCACCCTCGTGTTCGTCTGGGCGGTTCACAAGACCGAGCGGAGGGATGACACGTGAGGCGAGTGGTCAGGGTGATTGTTGACGCGGCGGCGCTGCTTGCGGTCGCCGCCTTCGTCCTCTTCAGCGTGGTACCGGGGGTGTCGACGCCGGCGGCGGATGCAGTGTCCATAGAGGGGCCGGCCGCTTATGAACCACCGACGGTGGCGCGGCGCGCGGACGAGTCGATTCGCGTTCACATTCTCGAGCGCGGAACCGAGGAAACCGGCTCTTTCAATCTGGTCACTGCGATTTACCTCGGCTACCGCGCCTATGACACGCTGGGCGAGACCATCGTCCTGCTTCTCGCCGTCTCGGGCATCGTGTATCTGGTGGGGGCAAAGCGATGAAAAAGACCGATATCATCGACGTCATTGCCCGAAAGCTCTCGCCCTATATCCTTCTCTTCGGCTTCTACCTCGTGGCCTTCGGACATCGCACCCCCGGCGGCGGATTCCAGGGCGGTGTGGTGATGGCCTCCGGGGTCATTCTGCTGGCTCTCGGACGGGACCCGAGCGTGGCGATGACGGCGTTCCCGCCGGGGCAGCTTTCGATCGCAGAGACGGTCAGTTACATCCTGCTACTCGCCCTCGGCTTGGCGGGTGTTGCGATGGGCGGTTTCTTCCTCCAGAACGTGCTTTCCCCGGGGTCCGCAATCCCGCGCGTCGGCTTCGTGTTCGCGCTCAACATCGTCATCGGTATCAAGGTCGGAGCCGGTGTCAGTCTTATCGCGCTGCATCTGTTCAGGGAGGAGTCGCGGTGAGTGAATACCTGATCGGCCTCATCTTTGTCGTTGGTCTCTGGGGGGTACTCTCGAAGCCGAACATCATCAAGAAGATCGTGGGCCTGAGCATTATGAACGGGGCGATCGTGATGTTCTTCGTCCACCACGGAGCGCGCTTCGGCGGCACGGCACCCATACGGGAAGGCGCGGAGACCGGTGCGGCCGCGGCGGCGATCATGGTCGATCCCCTGCCGCAGGCGCTCATGCTCACGGCTATTGTCGTCGGAATCTGCATCATCGCACTCGGGCTCGCCCTCGCGGTGCTCCTCTACCGCACATATGGCACCCTCGACATCCGCCGCATCGAGTCACAGGCGTGGAGCTCCCGTGACTGATCCGGTCATTCTGCTGATCGTGCTGCCGCTCGGCGGCGCGGCGGCTGCGCTTGCCGCGAAGTTGCCCGGGATCGACCGTCGGCCGGCGGTGGTACGGGCGCTTGTTCTTGTCACGCCTGTCGTGCTGCTCGGCGGCGCCGTCGCCCTCGGCTTCGGCTATGCAGCGGCAAGCGCAGGGCGCGTGGCAACCTACACGCTCGGCGGCTGGCCGGTGCCGCTCGGCATAGGCCTGAAGCTCGACGGTCTCGCGTGGCTCTCGTCGGTGCTGGTGTACGGACTGTCCTTCCTCATTTTGCTCTATGTGATCTCCCACCGCGAGTACGGCGCCGAGTTCTATTTCTTCTTCATGCTTCTCGTCGCGGGGATGGAGGGAGTCGTCCTCACTACCGACGTCTTTAACATGTTCGTGAGCTTCGAGATCATCGCCATCTCCGCATACGTCCTCATCGCGTATCACCGTGAGGGCACGGCTCTCGTCGCCTCCTTCAAATACCTCGTGCTGAGCTCGGTCGGCATATTCTTTTTTCTCTTCGGAGCCTTCATAATCTATCGAGAGCTCGGCACGCTCGCCTTCGCCGACATCGCCTCGCTCTATCCGGCGGTCGAGGATCCCGTTCGTCTGCGAACGCTCCGCCTCGCCCTCGTGGCCCTCGTGGTCGGGGTCGGCGTTCGCACGGCCTTCATTCCGTTTCACACGTGGCTCCCCGAGGCCCACGCCTACGCCCCTCATCCGATCTCGGCGCTGCTCTCGGGCGTGCTCATCAAGGTGTCGTTCTTCGCGATGGTGCGCATCATTACCGTGTTCAGCCCCGGGATGTTCGCGCACATGCTTCTGTGGATCGGCGCGGTCACCGCGATCGTCGCCGTGGTCTGGGCCCTCTCACAGCGCGATGCAAAGAAGCTTCTTGCCTATCACTCGATCTCGCAGATGGGCTACGTGCTCGCCGCGCTCGGCGCGGCCGGGGGCGCCACCGCGGCCATCAGTGTCTCGGGCGGTTCTGCCGGCGCGGCAGCCGGCGCCAATGCCGGCGAGACCCTTGCCCTCTCGGCGGCGGTCTACCACGCCATCAATCACGGTCTGTTCAAGAGCCTACTCTTCTTGAGCGTCGGCACCGCCGTTCACCTCACCGGCGAGCGAAGCGTGTATCGCATGCCGCGCCTCGGGCGCCGGGCGCCGCTCCTCGCGCTTCTCTTCGCCGTAGGCGCGCTGTCCATCGCGGGCGTTCCGGGTTTCAACGGCTACGCGAGCAAAGTAGCCATCTCGGCCGCCCTCGCCGGCTCGCCGGCCTACCTGCTCCTGAACCTGACGGCTATCGGGACCGCCGCGTCATTCATAAAGCTCTCCCGGGTGTTTCTCGTCGGCCCACGCAACTCTGTAGGCGTGTCGGGCATGGGCGTGACGCGCGAGCGCGTCCTGCCGCCCGCCGCGACGGTCGGCATGAGCCTCATCGCCCTCCTCTGCATAACCGTCGGCCTCGCTCCCCGAACCGCGATGGGGGTACTGCAGGGGCTTCTCGCCCCCGGCGGTAGCCTTCCGGCCATGTCGCCTTCCTTCGCCCCCGCAAAGCTCCTCGATACCGCGGTCTTCCTCGCGCTCGGTTTCGTGCTGTACCGGCTCACGCAGACGGCAATCGGCGGACGCATCTCCCACCGCATCGAGGAACATGCGCCCGGACTACGAGCGGTGCTGCTGTTCTTCCTGGTCGGTGTGGTGGGCTTCGCCCTCGTAGCGACCGCCGCGTGAGCCACGGTCGCATACGCAACGCCCGCCCTATCGCTCGAGGAAGCTCGGCCCGTCGGGACCCAGTCGCAGAAGACGGACGCGCGACGCCTCGCGGTCTTCGGCCTCGACGGTCTCCACGGTGGTGATCCACCCCCGTTCGGCGCCGGGGCTTGTGTCGGCGTCGGCATCCGGGCCGGCAACCGCGCCCGCGCCGGCGTAAAACAACCTTGCCTCTTCCCCGTCGACCGGTACGATCCCCAGCGTGAGATCTTCTCCCTCGGGAAACTCGAAGAGCATGGTCTGCTTCAGCCTGTCGAACGTCACCGAGTCGAGCTCGGTGCGTGTGCGGTTTTCCCGGTAGCCGACGGAGCGCCCGTCCGGCCCGGCGATCCAGGCCGCCTCGACGTTTTCGACGGTGATAATCCGCCGCCGCGCGGCGCGAAGCTCGGCAAAGCTTGCTGCGAGGAGTCCCTCGAGCGGCTGCCGCGCATGGTCGTAGCTCTCCCGCACCGGCACGATGAACATCCGCTGCGGCGACCTCCGCCGCGGCCCCTCGCGGGTCCGCCACTCGATAAGCTCGTCCGCTTCCGCCTCCTCCGTACCTGCCTCGGCCGCATTGAGGTCGATCCGAATCACCTCCGCGTCCACGCTTCGGAGGTTCAGGTCCTGCCCGCTCTTCCAGTTGTTGGCCACAAGCAGATCGACCCGGCCGCGCTCGCGATCGAGGATGTAGCCGTGGGCGAGCATGGCATGATGAAGGGCCGGCGAGATGAAGCCGGTGACGACCGGCGAGCCGTCCACTATGCGTTCCCTGATGTGCGCGAGCTCGCGCGCCACCTCCAGAAGGCTCTGTCGGCCCTCGACCGGCGCGCCGCCGGCGACGAAATGGTCGTAAACCATGTCGAGCTGCAGCTCGTGCATCTCCCGCTGGCTGCGCGTCGAACGCATCCGGATGTCGTAGGTCTTGTCGACGTAGGAGGGACGCGTGTCAGGATTCCGATAGTAGCGGAGTTGACTACCCGTGAAGGCATAGCACCTGCCGGGGTTTTCCCCGAAAAGGCCGTACATATAGTGGACCAGCAGAGCGCGCTCGGCATCGCTCACCGAGCCGAACCGTTTCTCGAGCCAGTCGGAGAGGACCCGCGAGTAGTCGCCGACGCGGCTCTCGTAGTCTGCATTATTGCCGAAGCGAAAGTTATCCCGACCCCAGACGAAATCGACGAAGCCCACCTCGAACGTTGCCACCTCCCGAAACCGTTCGCCCCGCAGCTCGATCTCGAGGTCGTATACGCCGGGCTCGAGGAAGGGGGTCAGCGTGAGGACGAGCGGATCGCGGTCGGCCGGGTCCTCGGCCGTGGGCCCCTCTTCGGCGGCGGACGGATCCTCCGCCGCCGTCCCGGCCTCCGCCGCGCGCCCGGTGCCGAGACCCGTCGCGTCAAAACGCAGCTCGCTCGATCCCGTGCGCACCACGATCTCTTCGAGCTTCGGAGGTGGGTCTTCGAGGATCACTTCGAGAAGCAGCGGACTGCCGCTCGAGGAGCGGAGCTCGGGGCGCAGCGCGGCGTGCTCGTTTGCCGACGCGGCCGCGATCGGGACTCCACAAAGCAGCGCAAGGGCCAGGACAAACTCAGCAATGGAACGAGCCATTCGAAAAATCATCTCAATTGACACAGTACGCGACGTACGCTACAGTGCATACCACAAATTGCCCGAGTGGCGGAATTGGTAGACGCGCTAGGTTCAGGGTCTAGTGCCCTTACGGGTGTGTGAGTTCGAGTCTCACCTCGGGCATTGTAAACCGTCAAAGAAGATCACGGCTCTTCTCCGCTTGGAAGCCCGGTCCTCGCATTACATTACTTCCCTACACGGCACGGCAGTTCAGACCCAACACCGCTTCGACTCTCGTTGCCGCTAATGCTGGAAAGGCACGGCGTTTAGCGGTTCCCATTGCTATACTATACACATGAAATGTACGAATCTTGTGTTGGATGAGAAGAAACTGGATGCGGCCAAGGCCGTGTCCGGCAGTCGTACATACTCGGAAACGGTGAACCTGGCACGTGAAGAGTACATCCGCCGGCATACTTTTGCGCAGATCGACTCGTTTGCCGGCACTGATGTATGGGAGGGAGATCTATCGGTCATGCGGGAGGACACAGACGACAATGTTTCTCGTTGATACCTCCGCCTGGATACGACATTTCTCTCGATCGGATCGCTTTGACCTCCGAACTGTTTGCTCGCCTGATGACAGGCTGCTGTGTCATCCGGTCTACCAGGAATTACTCCAGGGAGTGCGGGAAGAGCCCGTCTATCGACGAATAAAGCACATCCTGAGGGCGGCTCAGTTCGTAGAAGACCCGATGGAACTCAATCTCTTCGAGGAAGCCGCTCAACTCTCCCGTCTTGCCCGACGACAGGGATTTCCCGCTTCTATCCCGTGTTTCGGCGTTGCGGGAACAGCAGGTGTAATGGAGGCTCCAGGGGTTTCTCCGGGAACCCTGTACCTCAAGGACCACACCGTAGAACTCGTCCACGTCGGTCCCCAGCAGCTGACAACGGTAACCCCGGAGACTCTCCGCGCGTATTTGGACACCAACGTTGTTCGGTTGGCGTCGCGGGCCGGCACAAGACAGCCAGTCTGTGGGTTTGTGCGGAAAGCGGTATCGCCTACTCGTCACACAGGGGGACGGTCCATTTCATCGAAGTCTTCAGGCCGCGTTCTCAGCGAGAGTCCGAGGCGGAGATCTACAAGAACCTGATCACTTCCTCCGAGAAACTCGGGGCGGCTCAATAACATCGGCTTCGTAGGAACGCTCGTCGCAATACGTACACTTAGTATAGGGGACACCGTTCGCGACCAGCATTCCGTCGCCTCGGCGGCAGGTCTGACCGAGAAAAGGAACTGCTCTTGGAGGCCCGAAGTTCCATGCCCCTCGGGTATCCGTCCGAAAACGGCGTGGATTTGGTCATCGTCGATGTAGTATGTGAAGTACTCAGCGGGCAAGTTGATCGACTTGCCGGTGGCCGCGAGCTCGGGCACCTGATCGATCGGGTAGTCCAGGTATCCTGTGTGAGTGCCCGTAAGAGAGACGGCGATGGTGACGCTGTTGCCGTCCTCGCGCTCAATCTTGTCATTGAAGCAAAAGTCCGGGAAGGCCCGCTTGCGCGCCCGGCGCGTCTCCAGTGCGTTCGAGCGGTCGATGGTTACCCAGCGCGGCATCCCTTCCATCTGCATGGTGAGCTCCGGCGAGTTCTGAGTTTCGGCAAAGCCCTGAACGGTGTCCAGGCGGCTCCTCCGATAGCACCTCCTGCACCTCTGCCATCTCTGCCGGGTAAAGCTCTTGTGTTAACGTGAGGGTCAGAAACTAATCGCTCGCCACTTCATCATTCTCTTCTCGTCGCGATTGCTAAAAGCTCTCGAACTCATCATCGAGAACATCAGAATGTTCGCCACCGGAACTCTGAGACACCTGAGGCTGATTTCCTTCGGCCAATGCGAGTCCCGTCGTCTTCCGATTCTGAGTGGATCGTCTCCCATACGCGCTGCCGTTAGGACGTTCCGAACGTGAATCAAGTGTATTCTGCCGCACACTTTCTCTCGACGTTGCCGATGGATTGGAACCGCCGAATTGATTTTGCTGGTTGATCCTGAAGAAAGCCATCGTGGTCTGCAGTTGCTCCGCCCGGCTACTGAGCTCTTCAGACATGGAAGCCATTTCCTCCGAAGCAGAGCTGTTCCGCTGTACTACCTCGTCGAGCTGCATCAACGCCTGGTTAATTTGCTCCGCTCCACTCTTCTGTTCAGAACTGGCCGCGCTGATGTCTTGGATAAGTCCAGCTGTCTTGCGAATATCAGGGATAATCCCGTCTATCATTTCACCGGCCTGTTCCGCTACTTCAACACTGCTCTTGGAGAGGTCTGCGATTTCACCGGCAGCTACCTGACTGCGCTCGGCAAGCTTGCGCACTTCACTCGCAACCACGGCGAAGCCTTTCCCGTGCTCACCGGCGCGGGCCGCCTCGATAGCAGCGTTCAAAGCTAAAAGATTCGTATTACGAGCAATCTCATCGATAATCTGGATCTTCTCGGCAATTTGTCGCATTGCCTCGACGGTCTGGTTTACCGCCTGGCCTCCCGCTTCAGCGTCTTGAGCAGCCTTTTGGGATATCTTCTCCGTCTCGGCAGCGTTATCGGAATTCTGACTGATGTTGGAACTCATTTCCTCCATCGAGGACGACACTTCTTCCGCGCTGGCCGCTTGTTCGGTGGCACCTTCGGACATGGATCCACTGGTTTCGGCCATCTGTCTACCGCCCGCGAGGACTTTATCAGCCGCTTGCTGAACTGTGGTGACTACGTCATGGAGACGATCCACCATCGTATTCATGGCCTCAGCCAGCCGACCTGTCTCATCTTTGCTGGAGACAGGAATATGCACCGAGAGATCACCGTCAGAAATTCGCGCGATGCCGGATACGGCAACTTCGAGAGGCCGGGTGAGTCGTTTTACGACGAAAACCACTAAAAGTACCGCCACCAACACCCCTCCCACGGAGAGCCCAACAAGTGTACCGGTGATACGCTGAAGAGCAGTAGCATTCTCATCTTGAAGCTCCGCGACGGTTGCGTCGATATCGTCATAATAATTTCCGGTACTGATAACCCAGTCGTACGGCTCGAAGGATTGCGAGTACGCACGCTTCGGGAGCGGCTCGCCGTCAGCTGTTTTCGGGAACCAGTACTCCGTAAAACCACCACCTTGGGCTGCCGCGGATATGATGTTACGGATCAGATAGGTCCCGTTCTCGTCTTGTAAGTCGAACCGGTCAGCTCCTTCACTGTCACGAAGGATATGATGGGCGACGAGGGTCCCGTCGGTTGAGTCCGCCCAGAAATACCCGTCCTCACCGTATGTTGCCTCGCGAACTACGACGCGAGCGAGGTCCTCCGCCTGGGCCCTGGTAATTTCCCCGTCAAGGTGGTGTTGGTGAATTGCCTGTGCGCTGGTGACCACACTCTCGACGAGGCTCTTGATCATCTGGTCATAGTTGTCGAGTAAGCGTGCCCGGCTGGCCATCTCAGCCTCGCGTTGAAATCGCGCGATCGACGTGCCAATGAAGACAGTGGTGGTTCCCATGAGCAGCGCGAAGAGCAATGCGATACCGACGGCGATTTTGGTGCTTAGTTTAGCCATAGAATCTCTCCAAAGAAATGTATTCAGCGCTCCTATGTCCAGCTCGAAGTTTACCAAAATAGTATTATACTGTCAAATTTAACTAACGTTGGTCGTGCTACCCGGATGATGCTCCCACGGCTCCTCCAGGATTGGGTAGAACGCAACGATATGGCGCGCGCTATGGTGGCTATGTGGTGCCGGAAAATAATTGCCACACGTTTGCCACTGCACGTTCTTCACGCTATAATTGCGGACGTGGAAAGTGCGCTGGTTCCTCCCGATGAAGAAAAACGCCTTGCGCGGCTTTACTCATACAACATTCTTGATTCCCTTGATGAAAAAGAGTACGACCAGGTAGCGTTGCTCGTTTCGCAGATCTGTGAAACTCCGATGGCCAACATCTCGTTCGTCGATCGTGATAGGCAATGGTTTAAAGCGGTTGTTGGGCTGGAAGACCGCGAGACATCTCGAGACATTGCCTTCTGCGGGCATACGATTCTGGGCAGCGAGATTCTCACCGTTGAGGATGCGCTTCAAGACAAACGATTCGCGGATAATCCGCTCGTCACCGAAAACCCTGGAATTCGATTCTACGCGGGTATGCCGCTGGTAACACCGGACGGATACCGGTTGGGTGCTTTGTGTGCCATAGACACCCAACCACGGAAACTGACAGAGGCGCAGGAAAAAGCGCTCCAAGTACTATCCAACCACATCACAACGCTACTTGAGCTTCGACGACGCAATCGAGAACTCGAGGACCTGTCGGACCTCAAAACACGACTGCTCGCAATAATTGGTCATGATATCCGGTCACCACTGGCGAATTTAACGAGTTCCGTATCGCTTTTGGGCGACGAGGAGTTATCGGAGTCCGATACCCGTGAAGTGATGGTCGAGCTGGAAGAGACATTGAAATCCACCGAGACTCTCGTAGATAACCTCGTTTCTTGGGCCAGGAGGAACATCGATGCCGTCGACACGACAAACGCAGATCGTATTGAACTCTCAAAGCTGGGAGAACAGCTAACACGACAGATGGCTGCGGAAACGGCGCGTAAAGGAAATACGATCACAACCAAACTCGTCGGACTACCCACGATCCACGCAGACCGGGATATCGTCGAGTTCATCCTACGTAATCTTCTTGGAAACGCAAACAAGTTTACGGAAAACGGAGAGATCAAACTGTCCGGTTTCGTTGAAGACTCACAAGTGGTGCTTCAGGTTACCGACACGGGAGTCGGCATGAGGCCTGAGAAGGTTTCCGGTCTCTTTGACTGGGAATCACGGTCTCGGGCAAAAGGAACCCGCGGCGAAAAAGGCTCAGGCTTGGCGCTCCTCCTCTCGCAGGATATGGCACATCGGATTGGAGCCGCGCTTGAGGTGACCAGTGAAGTCGGTACCGGCACGACTTTCACGCTGCAATTGGCTTCTGATTCGGTCTCGCGGGCCCAGTGAATTAGGGCTTCCTGAAAAATCGTGAAAATGGCAGCCGCTTCTGACCAGCTTCAAGGTAGTGTCAAGAGTTTTGTGTAAACTTCTGGAGGACGGGGAGGTGCTTTCCTCCCAGCGGCGCGGACTTCCAGGACTGTTCCATTT
>JAAAOR010000122.1 GCA_009908735.1 Spirochaetota bacterium
GAACAGCGGCACGATACACTATAGCGAGTTTCTTCGCTGAGTCACCTACTGACCCGTAGCGCGACTGCCGGGCAAGGCGGCGCGACGGCCGAGCAAGCACAGCTGATGCAAATGCCGCTCGACAAGGGGCCGTCTCACACGCCTTCGCCGCGAAGCAATTGTTCGTGGTAGCGCACAAGCCACCGATTGGACCAGCCGTGCAACATCGTTCGCCGTACGATCCTTTCGACGTCCTCACGTGACATCTTTGCCTCGGAGAGCAGCGCGTCCCGGTTATCGCGACAGAGGGCCAGGGTGCGGGCGGCAAAGAGAAGCGGCCACATCGTCGCAAGCCTGACCCGATGAAGATGTCGCGGGATCTGTAGAACATATTCCAGCCCATCGCGAAGGTGATACTCGGCCTTCTCGGCGAGGCGCCGTACGACTACCAAGGACCGCTCCACGTACAACGGCGAGAGAAACTGACGTGGGCTGAGGCCGATCTCTTCAAGATAGCGTCGCGGAACGAAGAGCCATCCGCGCGCATAGTCCTTCCGCAGCCCGCGAATCACATTGACCGTCTGCAGGCCCAGCCCGTATTCCCGCGCACGTCCCATCATTGCGTCACGGCGCCGTGCAAGCCGGCGGTCGAAGTGGGAAAAGATCTCGGTGATGAGATACCCGACGATGCCGGCAACGTCATGCATATACTGGTCGAGCTCGGCTTCGGTCTCAACGACGGGCCCCTGCGCGAGGCGCCGGGCCATGCCTCGAGTTGTCTCGCATACGCGCTGTCGCACGGCGTTGTCTGCTGTCTCCCCGAGTCTCGCCAGACTCTGCGTCAACTCCGGAAACCGCCGGGCCACCTCTGCTTCCGGGTCGTCGTCCTCCAGATCACGCAACTCCCAGCGGAGCCGCTCCTCCCCACCTCGGCCACTGAGCACACGTTCCCAGAGGTGCAACAGCTCGATCTTGCGCCCCGGGCTCATCACGTGATTGTCTTCGAGGTAATCGGAGACGCGGAACAACAGGTAGGAAACGGTCATCGCGCGGCGTAGAGGCTGCGGCAAATAGCGGTTCGACAGCGCGAACGTCCGGCTTACCCGGCCGAGCAGGTCAGTGAGTGTGTCATCGGGAATGTCCGGCGCTGCGAGATCATCGGCGGCTCCGGCGGTATCGAGAATCGCTGTTCGTTGCTGCACACTAAATATCTTAGCATAGCGCTCGCTTTTATGCGATGCGATACGCCCGCCCCTCGCCGGGCTCGAGCCGGTGAACTTTAAACACCCGGCCATTTCCGGGCGCGGCAAGTTCGTCCTCGGTAAGTCCCTCAACGGTGGAGAACACCGGCGAGAGAGTTGCGCCGGGCGGCAGAACCCGCCCAGCGGGTATATTGAAGTTCCCAACCGGAACCGAAGTATCGGCGTTTCCGACAAAGAGATACCGGGGCTCATCGGCCTGTGTCCAGGCAAAGAACGCCTGCGAGGCCGTAGCGTCCGGGGGAACGAGGAAGCGAGAAGGTGCCCCGGTGAGCTCAGGCAGAATTGCCTCGGCAAAGAGTCGTATGCGGGTGAGGTTGTAAAACAAGTTGCCGTTCCGCCCAAAACGGTAGGGCCCGCTCGTTGCCTTCGGTCCGTCCGTTTCCTGGAACACGTAGAGCTTGGTGTAGTGTTCGTTTGGGGCGGGACTGTTGTGCACGTCGCGGCATTCGAACCCGAGTGCCATGTAGCTCGGCATATCGGTAAGGAAGAGCCCCATGAAGAGCCGTAGCTCGTTTCCCGCTACGTAAAAGGAATCGAACCGCGGATCGTCCTTGTCGCCGGTCATAATCGTGAAACTCGGAACCACATGGCGCTGCTCGGCGATGTCCCGGTACCAGCGGAGCCTCCGGATGAAGTCTTCGCTTCCCACCGGCACCGACTGCAAGTCTCCAAGCGTCACTTCCGCGTCACAAGCCTCGAGATGATCGATCTCATCGCCGTAGGCCATGATGCCTCGCGGGGAAATGAAGGTCTCCGCAAAGTACCCGAAATACGGTGCATTATTGTGCCGGCGAATGTACCCGCGAACAGCCTTGAGGAGATCGTAGCGCTCGTCGATTTCCGCAGGGACTCCCTCGGGTCGCATCTGCACGTGCGACATGTCGCCACGCATGAAGTCAAAGCCAAAGCTCTGTTGCATCTCGGCGTAGCGCCGGCAGACGTAGGCCCAGACCTCCTCGCGCGGGCGGGAGAAGTCGATCCGCCAGTCGCGGTTGTCGTCGACGCGCTCGTAGAGCTTGTACCGTGCGAGCGGACCGAAGACGCGTGACATGCTCTGCGGCTGGGTAATGCGATAATCCCGCCAGATGTGCCCGTCGGCGTCCTCGTAGCGGGTGTCGGGGTCGACCTCGATGCCACGGTACGGAGGCGCCATGGTGGCGGGCACCGGCTCGTATCCGTGGCGGTAGATGTGGCGAGCCAGCTCGCCACGTCGGCGGTCCCGCGCCTCCTTGTCGGCCACCTCACCAAAGAGGATACGGTTCCTCCGCTCCTCGTCGAAGTCCGGCGCAAATAGCTCGACGCCGCGCGGGATCCTACCCACCCCCGCGGCGGGTCCGTAGAGGTCGAGGAAATCAATAATCCGTTCCTGAACCTCGGTATGGAGATCTGCCCGGTGATCGACGATGCGAAGGTCCTCGCGGCGAAGCCACTCGAAGTGCTGGGGATGGGCAAGGACCACCTGCGAGAAGCGATCGGTATGCGGGATGACATCCATGCCGACGGCAAACCCCATCACGTGGAGCAGGTTTATCACCGCCCGCAGCTGTCGTTGGGGGCCGGCAAGGTGAGAGAAGGCCTCGGTGAGCTCATCACTCGAGAACTCGCCGTTAATGTTGAAACTGCTGATACCGTAGAGGCTTCCGACCACGCCTGGCTCCCACACGGGTAAAAGATGTATCGCACCCTGGGCCGGCGGAAGGGTCATCGCGTATTTCACGACCGAGAGGAAGGAGCCGATCGTGCGCACGTTAACTCCCACCATGTTGGTGTGATGAAGCCATTTGTTGTCGGTGCGCCCCGCCGACGGACCGCGGAGCTCGTCGGGGAGTCCGTCAATCGGATTCGTGGGGTCGCTGTATTCTACGGAGAGGGCCGCCTCCACTGCATCCCCGAAACGGGCTCGCAACGTCCGCATGAGAAGCTCAAGCGGCTCTTCGAGCGCATCCTCCGGAAGAAGATTCACCGCGAACGGACGTTGACCTTGCTCGTAGGGACGACGCTCGTCGGCCGCGCGGACCGCCCATATATCTTTGAGCTCTCTGTAGGTCTTTCCAAGATGCATAGGTACTCCGTCCCTCACACCTGCACTTCGTAGTCGCGGGTAATTACGATGTCGGCCCGCGTGATGTGCTTGGAGATGATATCGTGTTCGATTTCGAGCACGTCCTCGAGGAAGGGCTCGATTTCCTCCCGTCCGCGCTTCTTTCGCGACTCGAGCGTCTCGAGGCGGTTTCGGTCTATAAACACGCGGGTGTCGACATGATCGAGAAGCGTCGTGTAGGTGCCCTCGGCTATAAGCACCTCGATACCCTCGAGCGACATCTCCTCTTCGGTAATGCGGTCTTCGTCGTAGACGACCAGGGGCTTGGTGATGGACTTCTCACCCCGCTGGGCCGCGGCGAGGTGCTCATCGAGGAGCCCCGCGCGAACCTCCTGCGCGCCGACCCAGGTGATATCTTCCCGGCGTTTCGCGTCGTTTGATTTTGGCGGAAGCACAAAATAGTCGTCTTGCTGGAGAACCTCGGCACTGAAGCCCAGCCTCTCGATTTCCTCTTTTAGAGCCTTACCGGTTTCCGACTTTCCGCTTCCGGACTCACCGGCCACGGAGATTGTGTAGGTCCGCGCCGCGGCGCGAATGGCGTCTTCAATGGCGCCGGCGATCTTCGCCGCCGCCCTACGGTGGTGTTTTTCAACAATGATAACGTCACCTTTCATACTGACCTCTCGCTTGGGTACATTCTCGCATACGCCGTTGAATGCGCCCGACCCCGACCAACGGCCGTGCATAGTTTGGCGCATTTTGTTATACTTCAAGTATGGAGAAAGAAGCACGCGTTAGCAACGCACCAATCAGCGTCCGCAGCTTTCACACCGAAGGAAATGCCTTCCGCTGGGACGATGTCGATGTGAAGGAATACCGGAAGGTGGGCGACTTCTTCCGGGACATCAACAAGCAGGTCTTTTTCAACGGCGAACACGGATTCTCGTGTGAGCTTCGATATTTCGAGGTGAAACCGGGCGGTTACTCATCGCTGGAGCTTCACGAGCACGTGCATGGCGTGATGATCCTGCGTGGCCGCGGCAGGGTCTTGGCCTACTCGGATCGAGGCTCCTATATGCGTGACATAGCTGAGCACGACGTCGTACATGTTCCGCCTCTCACCTGGCATCAGTTCCAGGCGGCGGAGGACGAGCACCTCGGGTTCCTCTGTCTCGTGGAGAACGACCGCGATCGCCCCCGCCGGCCCACCGACGAGGAAAAAGAGGATTTGCGCGCCGACCCCACGATCGGCGAGTACGTGCAACTCTGAGACCGGGATACGAACACCAGGTCGGCAAGGCTTATGCAGCAAATCCGCAAATCCACAAAGCTTGACAACGTCCTATACGATATTCGCGGCCCGATTCTCGATGAGGCCGAGCGGCTCGAAGAGGAGGGCTATCCCATCCTCAAATTGCATATCGGGAATCCGGCGCCGTTCGGGTTCAGCGCACCGGATGATCTGCTCCACGACGTGGTCGTCAATCTGAAGGACGCGCAGGGCTACAGCAACTCGAAGGGGCTCTACTCGGCACGAAAGGCAATCTATCAGTACTACCAGTACCGCCAGTTTCCAGACGTTGATATCGAGGACATCTTTACCGGGAACGGGGTCAGCGAGCTCATCACCATGACGATGCAGGCGCTGCTCGACAACGGCGACGAGATCCTCATCCCTGCCCCTGACTATCCGCTGTGGACGGCGTCGGTGAACCTGGCCGGAGGCCGGGCGGTTCACTACCGCTGCGACGAGCAAGCGGACTGGCAGCCCGACCTCGACGACCTCGAATCGAAGATCACCGAACGCACGAAGGGCATCGTCCTCATAAATCCCAACAACCCGACCGGTGCCGTGTATTCGCGCGATCTCGTCGAGCGCTTCGTGAGGATTGCCGAGCGCCACGGGCTCATCGTTTTTGCCGACGAAATCTACGATCAGGTGCTCTACGACGACGAGGTTTGTCACTCTCCGGCTACCATGGCCGAGGACACCCTCGTGCTCACCTACTCAGGGCTATCCAAGAACTTTCTGGCGGCCGGATTCAGATGCGGCTGGCTCGTGTTGAGCGGCCACAAGCAGAAGGCGAAGGACTTCATCGAAGGGCTGAACATGCTTGCGAACATGCGACTGTGCAGCAATGTTCCGGCACAACTCGGGGTGCAGGCGGCTCTCGGCGCGTCCCTCGGAGGCTACGCCGATAGCGAGAAGCTCCTGGCCCCCGGCGGTCGGCTCAACGACCAGCGGAACCTCGCCTATGAGATGGTCTCGAGCATCCCCGGCCTGAGCGTGGTCAGACCTCGCGGGGCCTTCTATCTCTTTCCCCGTCTCGACACAGAAAAGTTTGGTATTACCAGTGACGAGCAGTTCGTGCTCGACTTCCTCAAGAAGGAACACACCCTCGTCGTGCAGGGTACCGGGTTCAACTGGCCCGAGCAGGATCACTTCAGGATCGTGTTTCTGCCCGACATCGAGCAGCTGAAAGCAGCTCTCGAGGGGCTCGGGCGCTTCCTCGCCGACTACCAGCAGGACCGTTAGCGCCGCACTGCCGCGGCGGCGGCCCGGGGGCGACGCCGCGGCAGGTGTGGTGACGCCGCGGCTGCGCCTGCGCCCGCCACGCCCGCAGCGCCCCTCTGCTCAGCAGCCCTCCGGCAACATCCGTACGGCACCCTGGTCGGCGGAGGTCGCAAGCAAGCTATAGGCCCTAAGTGCCACCGAAACCTCCCGCTCACGCTCGGGCCGGTAGGCGCTCCCCTCACCCTTCTCCTCCTCGGTGGCCCGCCGAGATGCGAGCTCCTCGGCCGATACGCGCAGATCGATGCCCCGGTTCGGAATATCGATGTCGATCATGTCGCCGGTGCGCACGAGCGCGATCGCCCCGCCTGCTGCGGCTTCCGGTGAGACGTGGCCGATGGAGAGACCCGAAGTCCCGCCGGAGAAGCGCCCGTCGGTAAGGAGGGCACAGGCCTTTCCCAGCCCGCGCGCTTTGAGGTAGCTCGTCGGGTAGAGCATCTCCTGCATACCGGGGCCGCCCTTTGGACCTTCGTAGATGATTACCACCACATCACCTTCTTTGACTTCGCCGGACAGGATGCCCTCGACTGAGTCCTCCTGAGAATGATAGACGCGTGCCGGTCCGCTAAAGGTAAGGATGGACTCATCCACGCCGGCCGTCTTCACGATGGAGCCGCGCTCGGCGATGTTGCCCTCGAGTACCGCGAGACCTCCGTCTTTGCTGTAGGCGTGCTCGACATCGCGGATGCACCCGGCGGCGCGGTCGGTGTCGAGCTCATCGAAGGTAGCCGTCTGCGAGCCCATCACTCGGTTGCCGACGGTGTTTCCCGGTGCGCTCGAGGCGATCTGCACGGCGTCCGGAGAGCGCGACTCGCGCATGATGTCATAGCGCGCGATCGCCTCACCGAGGGATAGTCCGTCGGCGCGGCTTACCGACGTATCGAGGAGACCGCCGCGCTCGAGCTCCCCCATGATGGAGAGAATGCCGCCGGCGCGGTTCACGTCTTCCACGTGGTAGTGAGAGCTCGGCGCCACCTTGCAGAGATTCGGGGTGTGGCGCGAGAGCTGATCGATATCATTCATGGTGAAGTCCACCCCGGCCTCGCGCGCGATAGCCAAGAGATGGAGCACCGTGTTCGTAGAGCCACCCATGGCGATATCGAGAGTCATCGCGTTCATGAACGCCGGCTTCGTGGCAATCGACCGCGGCAGAACCGACTCGTCGTCCCTCTCGTAGTAGGCGTCGGCCATGTCAACGATACGATTCGCCGCGGTCTCGAACAGTCGGGTGCGGGATTCGTGGGTGGCAACCACGGTTCCGTTTCCCGGGAGCGCCATACCAAGGGCCTCGTTAAGGCAGTTCATGGAGTTTGCGGTGAACATACCCGAGCACGACCCGCATGTCGGGCAGGCGGAAATTTCGACCTGCTCCATCTCCTCGTCGGACACTTTCGGGTCGGCAGCCATGACCATGGCATCGATAAGGTCGTAGGCCTTGTCGCCAACCTTCCCGGCTTCCATGGGACCACCCGAGACGAAGATCGTGGGGATGTTGAGGCGCATGGCAGCGAGGAGCATGCCCGGGGTGATCTTGTCACAGTTCGAGATGCACACAAGGGCATCTGCGCGATGAGCGTTGACCATGTACTCCACGCTGTCGGCGATGAGCTCGCGCGACGGCAGGGAGTAAAGCATGCCGCCGTGGCCCATCGCAATCCCGTCGTCAACGGCGATCGTGTCAAACTCCGAGGCAAAGTAGCCGCGCGCCTCTATCTCCTGCTTCACCTGCTGGCCGATGTCGTGGAGGTGAACGTGCCCCGGCACGAACTGCGTAAAGGAGTTGGCGATCGCGATGATGGGCTTTCCCATGTGCTCGGACTTCATGCCGTTGGCCCGCCACAGGCTCCGTGCCCCTGCCATGCGGCGCCCACCGGTTGTCGTTGTACTTCTCAGCTCTCGGGACATGCTCTATCTCCTTACAAAATTATTCCGGGGAAAATGATCGGCACGTACACCATGAGCAGCAGAACGAGCAGCAGCCCGAGGAGATACGGCACGATGGCCCGGGTGATACGTTCGATGGACAACCCCGTGATGGACGACGCAACGTAGAGATTGATGGCGACGGGCGGAGTGATCATTCCGATGGCAAGCCCCACGACAATTACCAGGCCGAAGTGCACGAGGTCGATACCCAGCTGGTTCACCAACGGCAGGAACACCGGCGTGAGAATGATGAGCGCCGAGGCGGTTTCCACGAAAACACCCGTGATGACGATGATGAGCGCGATGAGGAACATGATCACGTGCGGGTTCGACGAAAGCGAGAGCACGCCGTTCGCAATCATGCTCGGGATGCCCCAGTTCGCAAGCACCCAGCTCAACACCGAAGAGGTCGCAATGATGAACATGATCACCGACATCGTCATGAGCGAGCGCACCATGATGCGGTAGATATCCTTCAGACTGAGGTCGCGGTACACCAGCAACGAGACCAGCAGAGAGTAATTAACCGCGATGACCGCAGCCTCCGAGGGCGTGAAGTAGCCGGAGAAGATGCCGCCGAGGATGATGACGGGCGTGAGCAACCCCCACAGGGCGTCGAAGAAGGTTTTCACGATATTGCGCAGCTCGAGCTTCGACCCACGTGGGTAGTTACGCTTTATCGCCTGCCGTATCGCAATGCCGATGAGGATCAATCCCATCGCCACGCCCGGTATGAATCCGTTGAGGAAGAGGTCGGCAACCGACTGATCCGCGATGACGGCATAGATAATCATAGGCACCGACGGCGGTATGACGACCCCGATGGTGCCGCTTGCCGCGATCAACGAGGCGCTGGATGCCTCCTCGTAGCCCTTGCGCTTGAGCTCGGGGACGAGCGTCGTCCCGACCGCCGCCGTCGTCGCCGCGCCGGACCCGGAGATGGCGGCGAAAAACATACCGGCAAGCACCGCGACCACAGAGAGGCCACCCTTGAGGAAGCCGAACACGGCGTCGGCGAACTCAACGAGCTTCTCCGATACCTTGCCCTTAGCAAGGATGTCGCCGGCCAGGATAAAGAAGGGTACCGCTATGAGCGCGAAGCTGTCGGTGCCCGCGAACATCCGCTGTGCGATCACCATGAGGCTCATGTTCCCGCTTATAAGCGCGATCATTGACGAGAGCCCGATGGTAATGGCCACCGGAACGCCGAGAAGCAAAAAGAGAAGAAACGTCGCGAGCAGGATCAGTCCCATTACAGCTCCTCCTCTTGAGGCCGCGAAAACTCAGCAACAAGGGCGTCGATGGAGTGCAGAATCATGACGAACAGTGAAATCGGCATCACGATGTACACTACCGGCATCGGGAGTCGCAGGGCGGCAGAAACCTGTTGCCACTGCCGGGACATGTAGTCGAGGGCGAAGTTGAACGCGACGGCGAAGAAGACGAGGGCCGAAACTGCTGCAAAAATCCGCAGCGTTTTTCGCACCCCCGGCGAAAACGATTCTCGCACGAAGGTCACCGAGATATGCATGCTGCGCCTGTAGGCAAGGGTGGCGCCGAGGAAGGTCGACCACACGAGCATATATCGCGACACCTCTTCGGACCACGAGAGGGCGTCGAAGAATACCCTGAACACGATCTGAAGAGTAGTCGCGACGATCATCACCACCAGGCACGCGAACGCGACGCGCTGGACGATCTCGTCGATAACATGCGTGGTCTTACTGAGAGTTCGAGCGATCACGAGCATCCCCTCCACCGGTATATGAAACCGACGAAGCCCCCGTCGGAGGAGACTTCGCCGGGTATGCGAGTTTGAGTATTCCGATGCTACTGGTCGAGCTGAGCGCGAATGCGGCTCAGATAGTCGCCGAAGGCCTCACCGTACTCATCGTACACGGGCGCAACGGCATCCTGAAACGCAGCGATATCGGGATTCTCGATGATATTCATGCCGTTGGCACGAAGTGCGTCGAGCTGCTCGCTTGCCATGTCGGCATTCCACTGCCGCTCGTACTCTGCCGCCTCCTGCGCCGCGTCCTCGAGGATCTGCTGGGCATCGGCCGGCAGCCGGTTCCAGTAATCGAGGCTCATCACGATAATCGCAGGGGCATAGGTGTGGCGCGTCAACGACAGATACTCCTGCGGCTCATAGAGCTTGAAGGAGTAGATCACGTTGATTGGATTCTCCTGCCCGTCGATCGTCTGCTGCTGCATGGCGGTCAATGCCTCGGTCCATGCCATGGGAACGGCGTTGGCGCCGAGTGCCTGGAAGGTGTCGATGTAGACGGGGTTTTCCATGACACGGATTTTCAGGCCCTGCACGTCTGCGGGCGTGCGGACTGGTCGCACCGAGTTGGTCAGGTTGCGGAATCCGCGCTCGGCATACGCGAGGCCCTTGAGGTCGACCTCTTCGAGCTTGTCGAGGAGCTCCTGGCCGATCTCACCATCGAGTACCCTGTAGGCATCCTCTGGGCTCGGGAAGAGGAAGGGAAGCTCGAAGACCGCGATCTCTTCCACGAAGTTGGCGACCGGGCCATTGGTGATAACACCCATCTCGACGGTCCCGATCTGCATACTCTCGAGAAGCGTGCGCTCGTCACCGAGCTGCGCGTTCGGGAAGATCTCGATCGAGATCTTGCCGTCGGTGCGCTCCTCCACGAGCTCCACGAACTTGACGGCCGCGACGTGGAACCCGTCCTGCTCGTTCACCACGTGTGCGAGACGGAAGGACACGGGCTCCATCTCTTCGAGGGAGCCGCTCGCGGCGGACTCCCCCTGACCGCCGGCAAATACCACTGCCGCCGCGAGGACCATCAGTGTAAACATACCTGTAGCGCGTTTCATGTACTTCTCCTTGCTTGGGATCAAACTAGTACGTCAGTATGGGCTTATCAGACTTTGCAAGTATTAGAACACCTTTCCCGCAACGCTGTCAACGAAGGGCAGAGCTCGGCAGGCTGCACACACGGGTATGCGGCGCAGAGACAACGTGACCGCCTCGTCGGCTTGCGGCGGCGGGGCGTCGGTCCCCGAGAGCCGCGGCATGTGGACCTCGAGGATATGAGGCGCTCGGATATGGTACGAACACACCTCGGGCACGACGAGCACTTCGTAAAAGTCCCCGCGGAAAATCACCTCCCAGACACGGCCTCGAATTCGCAGAAGGCCGGCCGGGGCGGCAACGCGCGAGACGGCGACGCTCGGAGCGTCGGTGCCTGAGTAGTCTGCCCCCTCCAGGGTAAAAGAATCCGGACGAATGAGCAGCTCACAACCGCGCCTCATGTCCATCACGTCCTCGCCGGGCGGAACGGCGGTGAGGGACGGGCTGCTCCGTGCCTGGCCGATGAGGCCGAGCGCGGTCTCGTATCCGTCGCGCGCCGGCACCGCGGGGATAACGTTCACCGGCCCAAAGAACGTGGCCACCTCGGCCCGTGCGGGTATCTCGAAGAGCTCCCGCGGAGTCCCGCGCTGGATCTCCCTTCCGTCCTTTAGAAACACCACACGGGACGCAAGCGCGAAGGCTTCATCCGGGTCGTGGGTGACGAGAACGGCTGAGGTGCCGGCCGCCCGGAGAATTTGCCGCAACTCCTGCGACAGCCGTCGCTTAAGCGGTGCGTCGAGGTTGTTGAAGGGCTCATCGAGTAGGATCAGCGTGGGTTGGGGGGCAAGCGCGCGTGCCACGGCGATCCGTTGCACTTGACCTCCGGAGAGCTCGTGTGGATAACGAGCCGCAAGCCCCGAGGTGCCGGTTAAATCGAGCACCTCCTCGACGCGACGGCGAATCTGAGCTGCGCCTCGGTAACCCGCAAACCCCAGACCACCGGTGCCGCGGGTGGAGCGACTGCCGTGCAGGCCGAACGCCACGTTTTCGAACACCGTCAGGTGGGGGAAAAGCGCCTGGTCCTGAAACACGACGCCTACCCCTCTCTTTTCGGGTGGATCAGCTGCGACGACTCGCCCGGAAAGCTCTACGGTGCCGCTATCGGGGGTCTCAAACCCTGCGATCAGCCGAAGTGCGGTGGTCTTCCCGGAACCGCTCTCTCCTACAAGCGCAACGACCTCTCCCGAGTATACATCGAGGGAGAGTCCCGAGACCGCGTCCTGCGCACCGCGGGGGTAGCGCTTCGTAATGCCGTCGAGACGCAGCACGGGTCGTCCCGCTTCCGTGGGGCGTTCCGCTTCCGCGGGGCGTCCACCGCCACCGTCTATGGACGTCTTCACCGCTCTCTTCTTTCCGTGCATCTCATAGCTCCTTTCCGGACGTGCTCAGAATCCTCCATGCGGCGACCATACCCGCAAGACCGATCGCGACCAGCACAAGTGACGGAAAACCGGCCTGCAAAAGTCTCTCGTCGTTTGCCAGAGCGAAAGCCCGCACGGCGAGGGTCTCGAAATTGAAGGGCCTGAGCACCAGGGTCAGCGGAAGCTCCTTCGAAACGTCAACGAACACCAGCATAAACGCTGCCGCAAGGCTCGCCCGCCCCATGGGCACGTGCACGCGGGCCAACGTCGACACCGGTCCGTGTCCGAGCGATCGCGCGGCGCGCTCGAGGGGGACGCCGATCCCGTCGAATCCGGCGGCAAGCGGGCGGTAGGCCACGGCGAGATACCGCACCGCATACGCGTAGAGAAGCAGCGCGAAGCTTCCCATCAAAATGCCCCGCGGATCGGTCCCGGTGATCAGAGTGAAAACCGGCTCGATGGCCCTGTCGAGCCGCGTTGCCACCGCGAGCACGCCGACTGCGATGACCGCGCCGGGGACGGCGTAACCGGAAGCTGCGACGCTTACCGCAGCGCGGAGATGCCTGCCCGCGGTTCCACCGCTGCGGGTGCTCCAGGAGAGAAACAAGGCCAACGCCACGGTCACCACTGCAGCGCCTCCCGACGAGCTCAGCGTGCCGGCTGCTGCCTGCAACGTGTCGGCAAGCTCGTGCCCCTCGGCGGCGGAAACCGCGGACAGCGAGGAAAGGGCCCACCGAACGAGCATGAAGACCGGTAGCACGAACCCCAACACCGGCGGGAGCGCAACCAAAGCCATCACGCCACCCGCGGCAGCACCGGAGAGACGCCTGCGTCGCGGCGGTTGCTCCGCCATGCCCGCACCGCCGGCGTAACCCGCCCGCCCCCGACCCGCACGCTCAGCCCCCACAGCCAGCACAACCATCAGCAGCAGCATGGAAGCGAGCTTGAGCGCCGTGATCACGCTACCGGCGGAAAACCAGCTACGGAAAACCCCGGTAGTCAGGGTATCGACGCCGAGGTAAAACGGGGCTCCGTAGGCTGCAAGCGACTCCATCAGAATCAGCAGCATTCCCGCGGCAACGGCGGGTCTGGCCACCGGCAATCCGAGCCGGAAGAAGAGACCGTGCCGTACCCCGAGGGAGCGAGCGGCCTCCACCAGGCGTTCGGAGCGCGCTGCAAATGCCGCCCTCGTCGTGAGGAATACATAAGGATAAAGTACAAGCGAGAGGATGAACACCAAACCGGGAAGCGAGGCTATAGGAAGCAGGTAGAGCGAATCCGAGGCCAGACCAACGCGTCCCAGGGCCGCCTGCAGAGGACCGGTGTAATCGAGGAGCCCCGCGTAGGCGTAAGCGGCTATGTAGGATGGTACGGCGAGGGGGGCTGCGGCGGCCGCCGTCAGTATCCGCCGGGCGGGAAACTCGTACCGGGTAGTGATCCACGCAAGCGCGGTACCGATCACCGCGGCGGCCACCGGCACGGCGACGGCAACGACGGCGGTATTTATGAGGTATCCGGGTAGCACTGTCTGCCAGAGGCGCAACATGCCCTCGCTCGCCGGTACTACGACCGATGCGACGATTACGCCGACCGGCAAGGCGAGCACGGCGGCTGCCGCCATTACAGCGGCATGTGCCGCACGCGCCCGCACAAAGGAACGCTTAGCGCCAACCAACGTCATCGAAGATGGCCACCGCCTCATCCGCGTACTCGCCGAGCAACCCAAGATTCAGCTGATCGGCTTTGAAATCGCCCCAAGACGCCACTCGATCGGCCGGCTCGACCTCGGGGTTCACGGGGTATTCGAAGTTTGCTGCGGCGAACTCCCGCTGGGCCGCGGGGCTGGTGAGAAACTCGAGTAGCCGAACCGCATTCTCCTTGCTCGGTGCATGCCGCGTAACGCCGGCGCCACTCACGTTGATGTGCGCGCCCCGCCCGCTCTGGTTCGGGAAGAAGATCTCAACCTGCTCGGCAACTTCGCGCTCGGCCTCATCTGAGGAGGCCCCAAGCAACCCCACATAGTAGGTGTTAACTATTGCGATGTCGGCAACGCCTGCCGCTACGGCCTTAATCTGATCCCGGTCGTTGCCCTGGGGCTGCCGCGCAAAGTTCGACACAACGCCGGCGGCCCATTCCTCGGCCGCCTCCGCACCATGATGGGCCACGAGCGAGGAGAGAAGCGAAATATTATATATGTTACTCGATGAGCGTACGGCGATCCTGCCGTCCCACTGTGGCTCTGCAAGCGCTTCGTAGGTGGAGAGCTCGTCGGCATTCACTCGCTCGGGATGGTACACGACGACTCGGGCCCGGGACGTGAGACCGTGCCAGTAGCCCTCTTCATCCCGCAGATTATCCGGAACCTGCTGCGACAGCCGAGCTGACGAGACCGGCTGTAGCAGATTGCGCTCCCTCGCGCGGTTCAGCCGTCCGGCGTCAACCGTAATTATGAGGTCGGCGGGTGTGTTGTCGCCCTCGCGCTCGAGACGCTCAATGAGCTCGTCGGCGCCGGCGCGGACCACGTTGACCTCGATGCCGGTCTCCTCGCTGAACTCCGCGTACAGCTGCCGGTCGACCTCATAGTGACGGTGAGAGTAGATATTGACTGTCCCGGCATCGGCGGAAGCCTCGGCCTCTGTTTCAGCATCTCCCGCAGCTGAAACGGACAGAACGACGCATATCGAAAGCACGAACAACAGCATCGTGCGTTGCATAGTAACCTCCCTAACGGGTTATGATGCTCATACCTTACCGAAACACTCAGGTTTATGCAACCCAAAGTCGTTCAGGTTTTCGCAGCATCCCCGAACTCGACCCGGTACACATAGATCATGACCGCCGTGAGGGAGATCACCAGGGGCCCGTAAACGAGACCCGGAAGCCCGAAAAAGGAGAGACCACCGATCGTGGCAAGAAAGATGTAGAACGGCGACATGGCCGCGCGCCCTTGCATCAGGAATGGTCGTAAATAGTTGTCCACGCCCCCGACAAGAAGCACCGCCCAGACCGCGAAGAACACAGCCTGCCAGTACTGCCCGGTGACTGCCAGGAAGGCCACAGCCGGGATCGAAACCAAACCCGTCCCGATGATGGGAATCATCGAGGAGAAGCCGAGCACGGTACCCCAGATAAGCCCCGGTATGCCGACGATTGCCAGCCCGACGCCGCCGAGCAACCCCTGGATGATGGCAATCGCAAAGGTACCGAACACCACCGCCCTTGTCACATCGCGAACGCGAGCGAAAATCGCTTCTTTCTGCTTGGGACGCATGGGCAGAGAATCTCGCAGGCTCTGTGCCATGCGTGAGCCGTCCCGGACGAGATAAAAGAGAAGAAACACCAGAATGAAGAACTTCGAAACGACATCGACGACGTTCCCGAAAATCTGCACGCTGTTGCGCACGAAGTACTGTGTTGCCGTCTGGGCGAACCCGAGCAGACGCTCGCGAACACTCAGACGCGATAGATCGACATCAACCCCGGCAAGCCACGCGGTGAGTCGTTCTTCGAAACCACCAAGCGCGGGGCCGGCAAGCAGGGCCTCAAGCTCACCGGAACGAACCCACGACACCAGATCGCGCGCGAACTCCGCTCCCTGCAAAAACAGCAGAAACAGAAAAAAGAAGACAGGAACGATGATGACCGCGCACACGCCGAGCACAACCAGCAGCGCCGCGAGCGAGTCTCGCCCCCCGAAAAGCGTGCGCAGACGACGGTAAAAGGGGAAGGAAAGCATCGAAAGAAGGATCGCGAAGATGATGGGATTGAAGAAGGCCCGCAGTACAAAGAACGATAGGACCAGCGCCCCGACAAGCAAGATCAGAACGAACGGACGGTAAAGAGACTCCGGATCAGTCTTTCTTGGCATGCGTCTCATGGGCCGGAGTATAGTTGAAGTGAGTTGCTTGGAACACCGGGCCTACCCGCGCTATCATGGCGTCGTGAAGTACGAGCTTCAGACAATTCCAGTGTGGGATGCCTACGAGCACGAGGCAGATTGTCCCTTGTGCTATCTCGCGGACAAACTCGAGGTGGACTACCAGCAGTTCTTCCTCGGCAGCGCGGTCATGGCGCCCGAAATGCGCGTGGAGGTAAACCGGATCGGATTTTGCCGCCGACACTTCGCACTTCTCGAGCGCGGCTCCAACCGACTCGGCCTCGCCCTCATGACACAGACGCACCTCGCCGACCGCCACGCCCGCTTCGAGAAGTCGCGCCGTTCGGCGCAACGCGCGGCAGGGAGCGGCAAAAAGCGTAAGATACGCGCAGAGCTCGAACCGCTCCTTGAAGCTCTCGCGGAGGAGGAGCGAACCTGTATGATCTGCGACCGCCTCGCCGCCGACCTTGCAAACTACGCCTTCACCATTCTCAGCCTGCATCGCTCGAACGAGGACTTCGTAGAAACCTTTCGAAACTCACACGGATTCTGCCTGCCCCATATGCGCACGACCCTC
>JAAAOR010000071.1 GCA_009908735.1 Spirochaetota bacterium
TTGTCGCTGTGTTCTGGGTCGAAGCCGTCCCTGGGCAGCCGTTTCGCGATTGCGCTGCGAGATAACTTTTCCTATCATTCGTACTCTTGCATTATGAACTCGACATACTGACGCAGGCTGGGAGCCGGCGACCCGGCCATTCCGGTCTTGAATACGTTTTGCGACGAAACGGCCCAAATTACGGCTCCTTCCCGATCGTACAGCGTCAAATCGGACTCCCCCATGGCAGTAGCGCGTCCCTCTATCTGACTTTGCTCGCGTAATACTACATCGCGCAGCTGGAGGAGGAATACTGCATCAGCGTTCATCGACCTCGCGACAAGGGTAATGGCTTCATCGACCGACTCGGCTGATTCGTTCTGCATGCGCTCGTCCACGGACCGTGGGGCAAAGAGTTCGACTGCAGCCAATGCATGCGATACTGCCGAAAAGAAAGCCTGTTCTGCCGGTAGGTATTCCGCGGGAGAAAGTGGAGACGTTTCGAAGGTTTCGGAAATCCACCCGGGCGAATAGGTCCCGGACACCTCGGTCCGAGCAGCCCTCGAGACCACAAGCGGCATTGCCGCGATCGTTGTTATCGTCTTATCGGGCAGTTCTGGTGATGTGTAGGTGTTCTTGTTTACGGTTGAGCATCCAACGAAACCGATCATCACACTGCATATGAGCGCTACAGTCACGCTCGCCGCGGCGCACGTCGAGCACGATGTGCCATAGCGGATCAGCCTCCGCATAATTCCCCCTCGCCCTGGTGTGTGCCAAAAAACAGACTGCCAGGCAATGATAGTACAGGCCATCATTGTAAGGTTCACACCGCCCGATTACAAACGTGTTTTTGCGGCTATTGCGATCCCAAACTTCAGAGGTTCCGACGGTAAGGCACGTCGATGACTACGTGCATGAGAGAGCCGAAGAGCGGCCAGAAGAACACCGAAGAACCGAAACTGCCTATTTATTCCGGCGTCGGGTCATCAAGCTGCTCGTAGAGCGCCAACTACTCAGTGAAGACTTTGCCCGCAACCTCCTGTCCTGGAAGCATTCCGGCTTCAGCATCGACAACAGCGTTCGCATCCTCGACGATTCCTCCCAGGAGAGTCTGGCTGAATACATCGTGCGGCCGCCCCGGATGCATGGGCGCGCAGTGAGCGCAGCGAACGACCAGCCCATTTCGCTTAAGAAGATCCGCTACGAGCCGTTCAAGGGACGGGTTCTCTTTCACACCACGTACTCCGAGTATTTCAAGCAGAACCTCCACATGTTTAATGCTCTCGACTTTCTCGCCGAGTTGACACAGCACATCCCGCCGAAGGGACTCCAGCTCATCCGGCGCTACGGGCTCTATGCCTCCCGCACAAAGGGACGGTGGAAAGAAATGCCCTGGGTTGCCGAGCGAGCGCCCGAGGGGTGGAAGGCCATCCATGCACGCGGCGCCGCCGCGGAAGACCTTGGCTATGAGCCACTGTCGGATGGTGACGAGGAAGTCGCCGTCGATGCGCGTAAGCGTGCCTGGACCCGACTCCTGGCGAAAGTCTATGAGGTGGATCCCTTCGTGTGTCCGAAATGCGGTGCCGAGATGAAGGTGATCGCGATCATCGAGGATCTCGACGAGCTGGGGTGGATTCTCCGGCATCTGGTCAAGATGGGGCGTTCCCCACCGGGATTTGATCCCAATCGCCTCAACTGACAGCTCCTCCGTTAGATCCTTCGCGAGACGTGTGTCTGTTTCCCGCCTCAAACGCTTCCATAACAGCTTGGTTTTGTCCTATCCGTGCGTGAACGCCCTCACATAGCCGGCGACCACTCCGCCGTCACCGCCCGAACCGTGATTGTCGCTGTGTTCTGGGTCGAAGCCGTCCCTGGGCAGCCGTTTCGCGATTGCGCTGCGAGATAACTTTTCCTATCATCCATAATCCGGACATCATACTCGGCCTCAAAGAGGCCGGTAAGACTATCCTCTTTTCCGTTCTGTCCGAGCACTTCGCCTCGACCGAGGTGGAAGTACGGTTCGCGGTTTCAGCGGAAGCGGCACGGGCGGCATGTCACGCGCTGAGCGACTTGATGGCCTACGAGGGTATCATTATGCGATCGGTATGAAATCGCCACACATCCGCGATATCGACGATACAACACTCGAACGGCTGAAGCGCCGCGCGCGGAGTGTTCGAGAAGTCGCTTCGTGCCGGTGTGCACCTGGCGATCTCGGGGCAGGTCCTCAGAGAGTACCTCGTGGTTGCAACGCGCCCAATAGCGGCGAATGGATTCGGAATGCAGCCGAAGGATGCGGTAGCAAACGCGAAGCTATTCAAGCAACGGACCGTCTTCCTCGAAGAGGCGGAAGCGATCGCGGACCGACTTCGCGAGCTCGTGGACCGGTACGCGCTCGGCGGCGCTCGCATCCATGATGCCACCCTGTGCGTGGTCATGAGTACCTACGGCATCCGCCTCCTGATCACTCAGAATGGCCCGGACTTCGCTCCGTTCAGCGAACTCGAAACACGCTCACTTGCGGCTTTCGATGAGGAGCTTGCCTCGTAGTGGCTCTGCGCCCAGCCCTGACCCGCGTGTGGACGGAGTAGCCGGGCATCACGGCGCAGCGCTCGGCAGGATCATCCGCGGGGCCGTCGAGATCTCAGACGAACTCCCCGGTACACCTCAATACGGGATTCTATGGTTCGAAGGAGCCCGCGCGGTAGTACCAGATGACAAGTTGCGTTCGATCACGGACGTCTGCGAACTGGAGCAGCTCCGAGATATAGTTGCGAACGGTACCTTCGCTTAGATAGAGC
>JAAAOR010000143.1 GCA_009908735.1 Spirochaetota bacterium
CCTCCGGGCGCGTCACCCTCGCCTCTTCCGCGATTTCCACGCCGTACACCTCTTCCGCACCCCGGTGAAAGAGCCTCGCGATCAACCGTCCGTCGAGGGCCTCCCGCTCGAGGCGGGCGCGCATGGAATGCATGACGCCGAGCCCCGGCATGCCCGACGCGTGGCGCTCGAGCTTGTCCTCGATCGTATGGGGAGCATGATCGCTCGCCACGAAGTCGATCCGCCCGTCACTGAGCTGCGCGTAGAGCTCGGCGCGCATCACCTCGGGGCGAAGCGGCGGATTGGTCTTGAACAGCATGCCCTGCGGTCCGTCGAGGGCATTCTCGGAGAAGAGCAGATGATGGGGGGTCGCCTCGCAGCTGATGCGGAACCCGACCCGCTCACGGGCGGACTCGATGAGCTGAACGGTCTCCGGCACCGAAACATGAGCCACATGGAGTGTTCCGCCGAAGCCGGCCGCCTCGGCAGCGTCAATCTGATCGCGCACCGACTCGACCTCCGACTCCGGCGGACGTGCGTGCGCAAAGGTCCGCGGATGTTCGGGGTCCCAGTCGACGCTACCGTCGGGCCGCCGGCGAAAGAGGGACTCTTTCTCGCAATGAACGGCGATCACCCCGCCGTAACCGAGCCCCGTCAGTGTCGCATATACGAACCGCTGCGCTTCGATGGCGGAGGCCGCGAGCGTACCTGTCGACGGCCCGGCGTACATCTTGAACCCCACGATACCCACCGCGCGGCCGTTTCGCCCGAGTCGCTCGCCGTGGTAGAGCTCGACCATCTGCTCGAGCTGCTGCGCATCCGCGGTCGCACCGCAGAAGAGCCCGTAGCGGAGGGGCCCGTCGAGCTGTGCTATGATGGCCTCTGCCTCGCTGAGGCGACGCTTGACCGTCTCCGGTGTGGTCAGAGGCGGATCGGTGTTCGGCATGTCGAACACCGCATCGATTCCGGTCTCCCGCGCCAGGGTCATGCCGTGGACGAGAGACTCTTTCGCAGCCTCTCCCCAGTCGCGAAGATGTACGTGAGGGTCGATCATTCCTGTGCTCCTCGTGGTGGCGGACAGCTCTTCGGGCCGCCGCCGAGATCGACGACGGCGCCGGTCTTGTCGCGGCTGTAGCGCATGGGAGTGAACTGCTGTGCGGAAAACACCGGGCCGTCTACGCAGACCCGCAGGCCCTCCGGGGTTGCGCACTTTCCGCAGATTCCGATGCCGCAGGCGGTGATGCGCTCTACGACATGGTAGATGCGCTCGGGTGACACGATCCGCCGCTCTACGGCATCCACCTGGGAGAGGACGATCTCGGGGCCGCAGTTGTAGAAAACCGTGTCCGCGTCCGCCGGCTCCTCGGCGAGGAGGCGCTCGAGCGCATCCACGGCGACGCCCTCGAGACCGCTGCTGCCGTCTTCGGTGGCGAGCACGACGGGGCCAAGGGCCTCGAGGCGATCGAGAAAGGCTGTCTCGGCCACGCTTCTCGTGCCGAGCGCGAAGCGCCTCGGGCCGACGTGACTCTGCGCCGCGCGAAGAATCGGGGCAATGCCGCAACCGGCTCCGACGAAGACGACCGAGGCATTCCGCGGGAAGCTGAACGCCCGACCGTAGGGTCCCCGGATGCGCAGGACGGCGCCCGGCTCGGTTGCTGCAAGCGCCCGGGACGCATCCCCTACGCCGCGAACGAGAAGCTCGAGGCCCCCGTTCTCGTTGGAGGCCACCGAGTAGGGCTTGGACTGATCACGGGCTGTCTTCACGAACACGAACTGTCCTGCCCGCGCAGGCATCGACTCGTGAAAAGTCAGAAGCGCCAGGTCGGGCGCGAGCTTCTTTTTCGACCGCAGGACGAAGGGGTGATATTCAAGCGCCTCCTTCTGCACGACGATGCGATGTGCCTCATCCCCTCCGGTTTCCAGGTCGCTCTCGAGCCGCCGGAAATACTCGACGATCCCGGCGCTGTCGAGCTCAGCAAGGACCGACCCTATGGCGATCGGTGCCCCCGACGCTATCTCATCGATTTGCCGGATGTCGGCCGCCGAGCCCACGCCGCCCATGGCGATGACCGGTATGTCCGTCTCGCGCCTGAGTCGCGTGAGCGTCTCGATGAGCACCGGGAAGAGGGGCCGGCCGGACAGCCCCCCGTATCCGTTGGAGAGTTCGGGGTTGGGGCCGCCGAGGGTATTCACAAGGCTCAGGGCGTTTGCCCCGGCAATCACCGCCGCCAGCGAGACGGCGATGACGTCCTTGACCCCGGCGTTGACCTTTACCACGATCGGCTTGCCGGTTGCGGCGCGGCAGGCGCCCACGATCTCGGTGACACTGTCTGCGTCCGAGCCGATGAGGATCCCGGCCTTGTCCGCGTGCGGGCACGAAAGGTTGAGCTCGATGCCGTCGACGGCCGCGCCGAGGCGGTCGAACGCTGTCACGCAGCGGACGAAGCGCTCGGCGGTGCTCTCGCCGATCTGCGGCATGAGGAACACCCCCTCGGGCGCGGCCGCTGAGAGCGCCTCGAAGGTCGTAAGGGTTTCTTCGAGCCCTGGGTTCGCGTAGCCCACGGCATTCCACAGAGAGTCGCCGGTTGGCTGCACGAGGATATCCTCGGCGTAGCCTCTCGTCCCTTCGATCGTCGTACTCTTGCCGACGTAGAAGCCGAGAGAGTCGATACGGGTGAGCATCCATCGCGCCACGTCGGCGTTCGTGGCGACCACACCGGAGGGAAAGCCGAAGCGCCCGCGGAGCTGTTTCCCGAGGAACATGACCCCGCTCACCTGTGCCGCCCCTCGCCGGCGGCGCCCCACCGGCTCCTGCGGTCGCGGTTGAGCGATTCGTTGAGCTCGCGGGCGGCCGCCGCCTGTTGCTGCGGGGTCGATGCCGATCCGCGCGGAAACATCAGCGCCCGTCCGGCGTTGACGATCACCTGATCCTCCTCGAAGACGCGCCACACGGACCCCGCCTCGCCACCCTGGGCGCCCACTCCCGGCATGAGCGCGACCATATCCCGTCCGATGGCGGAGCGGACAATTGCGAGCTCGGCTTCGCTTATGTGATTGGAGGGGCTTGGTGCGCCGACCACGACCGCATCGGCGCCGGCTGCCAGGGCCTCGGCGGCAATGCGGCCATACTGCGAATCGTCGTGGCCCGGTAGGACGCTCGACTTCTCCCGGCCGTACTCGGGGTTACTCATGAGGCAAAGAACGATAATGCCGACCCCCCGGGCGTGTGCCTGCCCTACCGCCTCGGCCACGTTGCCGGCAAAGGGCGCGAAGGTAACCGCGTCGGCCCGACGAGCCGCGTAGAAGAAACCCGCATCGTTCGTCGAGCCGATGTCGGCGAGCTTGGCATCCTCTATGACGAGAAGCCCGAGGCCGCGCGCGGCCGCGCAGACCTCCTCCACAACCTCTATGTCTCCCGGACCTTTCCAGTACTGAACGTTGGGCTTGATCGCTGCGCAGTGGGGCGCGACAGCCTCCAGATACCGCAGCGTCCAGCCACGGCGATCCACGCCCGGGGCGAGGCCTTTTTCACCGCGCCCCAGCTCCGAGACCGGCGGGTCCAGTCCGGCGCAGAGCACCGAGCTCCGCCGTGCCACCGTCTCTCTCCACGCGTTCGAAAAGGTCATCGTGCTTCGCCATCCTGTCGTGGGAGCCTATACCCACGGCTACCGAGCAGCTCGAGCAGCTCCTCTCGATGCCCCGGATATCCGGCCTCAAGGATGTGCATGCCACGTCGGACCTCGGATTCATTCGAACTCTCGAGCATTTGCCCCAGGGGATCGATGGTCGTGCGCAGCGCCTCCAGGGCCCAGGCTTGCTTGTCGGCCCGTCGCCGTCGCAGCGACGCATACATCCCGTCGGATATGTATTCAATATCGCGCAGATACCGCCAGGCCTCACCATCGAGGGGAACGACCGCGGCCGACGGAATTGCGAGTTCCTCGAGAACGCCGACCCCGTCTTCGAGTCGGTCTACGAAGAAGAACGCATGGATGATCTCACCCCCTGCGGCGCGCAGCACCGGCGCCCAGACATCTCTCATGGAGGAACCCTGATTGTTGAGATCGGCTACGTGCACGACACGGCATCCGGCCGGCGAGGCACCGAGAAGCCGACCGTCTTTGTAGATCTTGACGTGGGGCTTCCGGAGCGTGGCAGCGACCGGGTTGGAGAAGTCCCAGTCCCGCGACTCACCCCCGGATACGGCGTCGAAGGCGTTGAGACCGACCGTCGTCTCGATGAGCTCGCAGAGCGCATCGACCGAGCGGCGGTATGCGGTACCGTCTTGCTCGACGACGATGCTCTGGATGTAGAACGGGCCCACCTCCCCGGAGGTATAGGGGAACCAGGTGTCGGTAAACTGGGGCTGGCCGAAGCGAACGAGATCGTCCAGCCCCTGGCGCTGCAACTCGCGATGCCGCCGGGTGTCTGCCATCCTGCGCTAGGTCGTAGCACAGGCCGCGCGGCTTTTCAAGCTATAGCAGCGTATCGAGACCCGTATACTGCATTTCAAACGCGGCGGCGACGGCCTTATAGGTGAGCTTGCCGCCGTAGGTGTTCACACCGCGCTCAATTACGGAGTCGTGTGCGCAGGCCGCCTCGAGGCCCTGATTCGCAATCTTGAGACCGTAGGGAAGCGTCGCGGTCGTGAGCGCAAGGGTCGCCGTACGGGAGACGGCGCCGGGCATGTTGGCGACGCAGTAGTGCACCACATCGTCGACGACGAAGACCGGCTCATCATGCGTGGTTGGGTGGGTGGTTTCGATGCAACCTCCCTGGTCAACCGCGACATCGACGATGACCGAGCCACGCTGCATTGCGCGCAGGTCGGCCCGCGTGATGAGATGCGGCGCCTTTGCTCCATGGATCAAGACAGCCCCGATGATCAAATCACTCTCCTCGATCACCTGCTCGAGGTGGGCCTGGCTGCTGTAGAGCGTCGTAATACGGCCCTGGAAGATGTCGTCGAGATAACCGAGGCGGTCGATGTTTACGTCAAGTACGGTGACCTGGGCACCGAGGCCGGTGGCCATCTTTGCAGCGTTGGTGCCGACCACCCCGCCACCAAGCACGGCGACCTTGCCCTTCTCGGTTCCCGGGACGCCGCCGAGAAGTACCCCTCTCCCGCCTGCCGGTCGCTCGAGGTACTTTGCCCCCTCCTGAATGCTCATGCGCCCGGCTATCTCGCTCATAGGCCGAAGCAGCGGAAGTGCACCTAAATCGGTTTCCATGGTCTCGTAGGCCACGCCCTTCACCTTCCGCCGCATCATTGCCTCCGTGAGCTCACGCTCGGCGGCAAGATGCAGGTAGGTGTAGAGGATCTGGTCCTCGTGGAAGAGATCGTACTCCTGCGGCTGGGGCTCTTTCACCTTTACGATCATGTCGGCCCGATCGAAAATCTCTCCTGGAGAAGCGACAATCTCCGCGCCGACGGCCTCGTACTCCGGATCATCGAACCCTGCCTCGATGCCGGCATCCTTCTGCACGAGCACCGTGTGCCCGCCGCCGACGTACGCCTTCGCTCCCGCGGGGGTACAGCCGACCCGGTATTCATGTCGTTTGATCTCTTTTGGAACTCCAACTGTCATGTTGCGCCTCCTCCTGCATTCTCATATGAGCAGGGACGGGCGTCAACGAAATTTCGCGCTTTCGTAGCTATATCGTTAAAATTCTACGAAAAACGTGTCGTAACGTGCCGAGGCTACGATAATTACTTTTTCATTCATCTTCGCTTGTGCGCCGACCGATGGCGCCGTTTGATGGCGCCGGCCGACATCGCGCGTCGAGATCGCGCGCCAATGTCAGACGAACTTCGAGTAGGTCTTGAGAAGCAGAAAGCTCTCTGTTTTCGAGATGCCCTCGATGGCTGAGATCTCGTTTATGAGGAAATCCACAAGGCCGTGGTTGCTGTCCACAAGCACCTCGATGATGAGGTCAAAGCGTCCCGATGCGATCGATACCGAGAGAACGTTCGGGAGCTCCGAGATTTCACGCGCCTTCGCGTCGAGCAGCCGCGATTCGGTAACGTTTGCGCCCATGAGGGTCAGCTGGCGGTTCGTCAGAACGTCGGGATCGATGAGGCCGCGAAAGGCCAGTACACCGGTGTCCTTCAGGCGCTTGATGCGCTGGCGTACAGTCCCTTCCGAGAGACCGAGCTCCACGGCAATGGCGCTGTTGGAAACCACGCCCGTACGCACGAGCTCGATGATACTCCAGTCGGTTTCGTCCGGCTGTCTATTGGTGGGGTTCATCGGTCTGACTCCGCCGGCCGATGGGCAGCCGCTGCACCATCGAGTGCGAGGGTGATCCACTCGAGTGATATGTCCCGCGCGAGCTCATCAATGTAGGCAGGCTGTGCAATCCTCCGCAGCTCTGCCCGCTCCACTGGGCGGGGTAGAAAGAACTGGACACCGGCGGTCTCAAGGGCCGTCCGTACCGTTGCCGAGCGGGCGTCCATCACCTCCGTGTGACGTGTCCGCGCCGCAGCTGCCGCCGCTTCAAGGATCCGAAGCTCCTCCGTGGACAAACGCTCGAGCGCGGCCCGGCTTCCGAGCAGATACCGCGCGGGATACGAAAGCCCGACCTCGCTGCGGTAGATGAAGCGGCTCTGGATGCCGGCGGCAAGAAGTTGCGGCGAGGTCCCGACCCAACCGTCGGCGTCACCACCCCCACCGGCCTCAAAATCTCCCTCATCACCGACCTCCGCGCCGAGAGCCCGCAACACCTCTGCGTAGCGGTCACTCCGGACCGTAAAGCTGAGCCCTGAAAAGTCCGACGGTGAGCGAAGCGGTCGCACCGCATTGCTGAACCCCACGGCCCCGGGGAATTCCACGAGCTCCATCATCCGAATACCCGTGGCTTCGGCGAGCGTGCTCCGGATTCGCTGGAAAAACTCGCTCTCCCGGTAAAAACGGCGCGCGGCTTCACGATCGGGGAAGAGGAACGGGATAGTCGCCGCTCGAAGCTGCGGTACAAGCCCCTCCACCACGGTCGCCGGTGCAATCGTCAAGACGGGTCCCGCCGCCCCTGCGACCACAGCGCCGTTCAACCCACCGTCGATGAGCCTGTCATCCAGGAGCTCGCGCGGGGTGCCCAACTGGTCTTCGGGGAACAGGAGCACAGACATCCGGCCCTTACTGCGTTCGCTCACCTCGCGCTGCAGCTCCGCGGCATAGCTTTGAGCGGGGTTGCGGCCCGGATCGGCGGAGCCACTGTAGCCGAGCCGAACGACAACTTCGGGGGACCCCTCGCTTCGGCCCCCGGCAGAGGCTGCCGTTGGGCTTATGATCTGAGCGCCCACCATATGCAGCGCGAGCACGGCTGCCGCGACGACCGTTGGGGTGATGGATCGGGATTTCACTTCATCGCCTCTATCTGCTCCGGAAGCGCCCCGACGTATCGAGCGAGCTCCGCGGCTGTGACTTTGTGGGTTCGCACGTGGAGCTCGGTTCTGCAGTACCTGCACCGGATTCGTCCGTCTTCGGCGTAGAACTTGGGCGGCACATCCTCGGGAACCACTCGCGTGACGCAGTTTTCGTTCTCGCAGAGCAAATACACGAACTTTTCCACCACATGCCCGCCTCTGATGTAGTTGATCGTCGGCTCGGGAGAGATGAGCGCGATGTGCTTCAGGTCGCGCTCGGAGAACTCCTCGAGATCCGTCTTGAGGAAGGGATTGCGCTTTTCCTTTATACTCGCGGTGATACAGGTGTAGCCGCGATTCTCGAGGGAAAGCGCTTCGTCCACCGTCTTGCGGCTGCCGGGAAGGAGATGATCGACGACGGTACCGGTGTGGATCCGGTCGATGAACATACGCCTCTCGGTCTCGCCCTCGATAGTACGCTGCAGGCGGTTGTTGCCGAACTCAAGGTCCGGCACAAGCTCCCCCTCGTAGCGGATATACCCGTCGTGGTTAAGGATCTCGTAGAGGAGGGCCTTGCGTAGGAAAATGCCGAACTCCGCCTGCCGAAAGAAAGCCTGGGCGGCGTGGAAGTACACACGATGGTCGATCTCGGCAACCTCACTGTTCACCGGCAGCGGATGGAGGACCTTGACGTCGAAGCCGTCCACTTTCTCAACATCGATGCGGTACTTGCCCATCATCTCGGAGATCTCGCGGTCGGACACGCCCGGCATGCGCTCGAGCTGCGGCCGGGTCATGTAGTAATACCTGACGCCGGCCATGACATCGCGAACGGTGTCTTCTCGAGTAACCGTGACCCCGCGCGAGCGGAGAAGGTCTACGAGATCCGCGGGCATCCCGAGAAAATCCTCGGCAGCCCAGCGAATGGTAATGCTCTCGAAGTGGGAGAGGGCAAGGCTCAGCGAGCGAATCGTACGACCATGAGAGAGGTCCCCTCCGAAGCCGATAGAGAGGCCGTCGAGGGTACCGTCGTTGAGAACGTAGAGCGTGAGAAGGTCGAGCAGCGCCTGCGTGGGATGCTCGTTCTTCCCGTCGCCGCCGTTTATGACCGGAATGCGCGCAACGTCTGCGGCCCACTGCAGCGAGCCATCGAGGGGATGTCGCATTACCACAACGTCGAAGTGATTCGCACCCATCATAGTGATGGTGTCCCGGATGGTCTCCTTCTTCATGACGGAGGTGCCCTCGGCGCCTGAAAAGCCGTCGCTGAGCCCGCCGAGCTCCCGAATGGCGGTGTGGAAACTAGTGCGCGTCCGGGTTGAGGGCTCATAGAACATCGAGGCGAGACTGCGTCCGGCGAGCACCGAGGCGAGCGCATGCCGCTCGCCCGCCTTCTCCTTATCGTACATCATCGCGCCGACCCGGCAGAGGTGGAGAATCTCGTCGCGCGAAAAGTCGGTGATAGAGATGACGTCGCGGTTGGTCAGATCAACTGGCATAGTTCTTGGACCTGCTTGCGCATCTGGTTAGCACAGGCACTTGAGAATTGCAAGCCCGGCGCGACGGTCCGACCGCGCCGGATCGACGTCGGCGGATCGACGTCGGCAGTGGAAGGTCAGATCGCCTTTCCGCAAAGCCGAGCCTGAGCTATAATGACAGGATGAGTAGCGGTGACACTTCGATCGAGCGAATCGGCGAGTTCCTGCGCCGCATTGGAGCATTGACCAACGAGCAGGTCGAACACATTCTTGCGGTACAGCGCGAGACTCCGGACAAGAAGTTCGGGCAAGTAGCCGTAGAGCTCGGTTACATACGCGAGGAGCTCATCACCCGGTTCCTCTCCTCCCACCAGGCCGGCTGAAGGAGCTGGGGCGGCTCAAGCTTCACAGCGACCCACTTCACAGCATCGCGCTTTAAAGGAGTACCATCAATGCAGGAGATTCGAGAAATAGCCGTCATCGGCGCCGGGGCAATCGGCGCGGTCTATGGGAGCCTGCTGCACGCGGCCTACCCGGGGCGGGTGCGTTTTGTCGCCGACAGGGCACGGGCGGAGCGCCTTGCCGGGGCGGGCGTCGTCGTAAACGGCGTCTCCCACGCGGTGCCCGCGGTAAGCCCGCAGACCTTCGAGGTGCAGCCCGACCTCATCCTCTTGGCGGTGAAGTACCATCATCTTTCCGCCGCCATGGAGCTGATAGAGGAAATCCGCAGCCCCGACACCATCGTACTGTCAATCTTGAATGGAATCGACAGCGAGGAAATCATTGCCGGGCGTGTGGGTTGGGACCACGTTCTTTACGGCATGGCACTTGCCATCGACGCGGTGCGGATGCTGTGGTGGAAGTTCATGATCAATATAGGGATGAACCAGATTTCCGCGGTGCTCGGTGCACCCTATCGGGAGTTCCAGGAGAACGATCACGCCCGAGCTCTCATCGACAGGGCCATGGGCGAGTGCGTTGCAGTGGCGCGGGCTGAAGGCATTGAGCTCAGCGACGCGGATATTACCCGCTGGCACGATGTTCTCCAGCGCCTAGCCCCGGAGGGCAAGACCTCCATGCTCCAGGATATCGAGGCGGGTCGAAAGACCGAGGTTGAGATGCTTGCCGGGCAGCTCACCGAGCGGGCGGCGCGGCATGGCATCGAAGCACACTGCAATGAAGCCCTCTTTCACATGATCAAAGTATACGAGGCCCGCTCCGGCGCAGTATCCTAATCCTATGGCGATCATCATGGATGAAGAGAGACTGCGTGCGCTGCTGACCGATCTTTGGAACCTTTTCGAGCGAGTTTACAATCTCGACGAATCGCTGCAAGGGCTAGTTGATCTACTCGGCGAGCGAGTCGGCGCAGACCTTGTTGCTGCATATCTCTTTCACGAGCGCGGACGGGAGCTCCGGGTGCATGCCGCGAGCGGGTCGGTGCCGGATCACCCTATTCCGGCTAGGCTGCCGCCGACCGAGGGGGCTGTCGCTGAGGCGTTCTCCCGGCACAGTACGGTATCCGACACCGATGATGTGCCCGGCGGGCCGCTGCCGCGAGAGGACCTACCGGGTTTTCTTGTCGTACCACTGCAACGTGGCAGGGTCAAGCTTGGTGTCCTCATCATGCAACGCAGTACCCGGGGGGGCTTCACCGCCGAACTCGCGCGCGGATTGCGCAGCCTGGGTTCCCATCTTGCTTCCACTGTCGACAGTGTAACGGCGTTCACCGACCTCCCTGAGGAGCGCCAACCGGCCCAGGCGGCCGAACAAGAGGAGCCGGAGGCAGCGCTCGTCTATGGCCGGATTGCGGCCCCTGGGACGGCGGTCGGTCGGGCGGTTCTACTCGACCAGGCATGGAGCCCAGATGGGAACGAAACGGCGGACACCGAGCCGCCGTCGGAAGAGAGCAGTGAAGAGGCTGGTTCCCGGCTGGACGTAGCGCTCGCCGCGAGCGAAAAACAACTGGAACAGCTGAAGCAGGATGCCGAAGCTCGTTTGTCGGAGCTCGCTTCGGTAATTTTCACTTCTCACATCCTTATGCTTCACGATGAGCACTTCTCCGGACGCATGCGCACGCGCGTCGCCGAGGGCCATTCCCCGCGTCGCGCGGTTATCGACACGGTGAACCACTACGTGGAGGTCTTTTCCTCCATGCAGGAGGCCCGCTTCGGCGAGAAAGTGCAGGACGTTCAAGACCTCGGCCACCGCATACTTGCGAACCTCGACCAGCGCGAAGGTGAACCGACAGACTACAACGACCAGATCGTCATCGCCCGCAACATTTTTCCCTCGGAGCTCATGATGCTCGCAGCGCAGTCGGTTGAGGGTGTGGTATTCCTCGGAACCGGAGTCACCGCGCATATCGCTATCCTCGCGCAGTCGCTGGGACTTCCTGTCCTCATAACCGGCGATCCGTCCATCCTCTCGGTGCGCGCCGGCACGCTTCTTTACCTGGACGCGGATCACGGCGTACTCCACATCGCGCCCAGCGACGCGGTGCTTACCGAAGCTCACGGCCAGGTCGCCGCCGAACAGGTATCGTCGCCGCTGACGACACAGTGCGGCACCCGGGTCTACGTGATGGCCAATGTCAACATCATGAGAGACGCCGCGACCGCACGCGATCACGCCGCCGACGGCATCGGCCTCTACCGGAGCGAGTTTCCCTTTATCATTCGAAACGACTTCCCCTCCGAGGACGAGCAGTACCAGATCTACCGCACGATCGTGCAGCAGATGCCGCAGCACGAGGTAGTGCTTCGCACCGCCGACATAGGCGGCGACAAGCTTGTCGACGGATCTTCACCCGAGGAGCAGAATCCGTTTCTCGGCGTGCGCGGTATCCGCTTTTCCCTGGCCAATCGTGATTTGTTCCGCGACCAGATTCGCGCCATGCTCCGCGCCGGCTACGATTCGGACCTCCACATCATGTTCCCCATGGTTTCTTCGGTAGACGAGGTGGAGGCCGGGCGAGAGGAGGTAGATCACTGCATAGCCGACCTCTCGCGCGAGGGCATTCGCCACAACGCCACCCCGAAGATCGGCGCGATGATTGAGCTCCCCTCGGCGGTCGAGGCGATAGAGGATCTTGCGGCCATGAGCGATTTCCTCTCTATCGGCAGCAACGACCTTGTCATGTATCTGCTTGCAGTGGACCGCACCAACGAGCGTCTGAGCGATCTCTACCGCGACTACCACCCGGCGGTGCTCAAGGTGCACAAAAGGATAGTCGACGGCGTCGGTGAAAGGCTCGATCATCTCTCGGTGTGCGGAGACAGCGCAGCGAGCCCGGTGATGCTTCCCTTCTATCTCGGCATCGGAATCCGACGATTCAGTGTCGCGCCGTCACGTATCCCGGAGCTCCGCCATCGGGTCGGGAATCTTACGATAGCGGAGGCGCAGCGCATAAGCGAGGAGATGCTCGCGATCCGGTCCATCCGCGATATGGAGCAGTACTTCGAGGAAGCTGTAGCGCCTGCAGGCTGATTTTTGGGGGTCTCATCACCCGGCGCTGGTTTGCCGGCGACACTCACTTGACCGCGACACTCACTTGACCGAGGTTACAACCGTTGCTACAGTTCGCGGACCGTGGCAATCACCGCAGCCGTCTTCGACATGGACGGCATCATCTTCGACACCGAGCGCCTCTCCTTCGAAACCTTCAAGGAGGCCTCCGAGGAGGCAGGATGGGAGGTCTCCCACGAGGCATTTCTCGCAAGCATGGGACTTCCCCGCAGAAGCATTCCGCCCAAGCTCCTCGAGGTGCTCGGCAGCGGCTTTCCCGCAACGCAGGTGCTCGACCGCTCCTACGAGCTCCTCGAGTCCACCATCGAACGCCACGGCCCGCCGTTGAAAGCGGGCATTGAGGAAATTCTCGACGCCATAGGGGAGCGGACGATTCCCGCTATCGTGGCTACATCCACCGACGCCGCCACTGCTCGCGCATACCTCGACACCGCCGGGCTGCTGCATCGTTTCATCGGTATAGTCGGCGGCGATCAGATCGAGAGAGGGAAACCCGAGCCGGACATTTTTCTACACGCCGCCGGGAAGCTCGAGACGACTCCCGAACGTGCAATCGTCTTCGAGGACTCGACGAATGGTGTGCGCGCAGGCGCCGCCGCCGGCATGCGGGTCATCATGATCCCCGATTTCGTCGAGCCGTCTCCAGAGATCCGCGCCCTCGCCTTCCGGGTCATCCCCTCCCTCCATGAGGCCGCGGCGCTGCTCGATACCTTGCTTGCGTAGGCGGAGCCTTGCGATGAATCGCGTCATACAACCTGTTAGGACCGTCCGCGCCGCCCGCGCCCTCCGCGAGCCCGTAGATATCACCTTCTACGCCGTGAACGGCTTTCTTGCGCTTATGAACCTGATCGTTGCCGTGGTCGGCCCGGCGGGTGACGCCGCCGTGTCGGGAGGGGCTGCGGCCACGAGCGGATCGGCGCGGCACGTTGCGGTAGCGGCGGCCTTTGCGGCGGCCTGCGCGCTTCCGACACTTCTGTCGACGCTCGAGGACCGCATTACCGGCCGGCTTGCGCGCGGGCTCACAACGCGGGTAATGCGTTTCGTGCGGACATTCTACGTCCACGCATTCTACGGGCTCTACTTCGCTGAGGTAATTCTCCTGTCGCAGGCGGTGTGGGGGGCAACCTCCCTCGACGGGCTGCTTGCCGGCATCGAGGAAACGCTATTCGGGTTTCAACCGGCTGTGGCGTTCTCCGAGGCGCTCTCCCATCTGCCGGCGGTAAACGAGCTCTTCTTCCTCGGCTATTTTTCCTACTATCTGATCCTCACAACCGGCTTTTGGATCATGTTCCTGCACGGTCGCGACGAGGCGGCGAGGCGTGCGGTGTTCATCACCATCACCTCGTTCGCCCTCCTCTACGTCTGGTACGTGTTTTTCCCCGTGCAGGGGCCGAAGTACTTCTTTGAAAGCCTCAACAGGAGCTGGTATAGCGAATTCGAGGGCTACGTTTTCGTGCCTCTCATGCGCGCGGTTTTCGACCGGATGACACTCGCGGGGGCGGCCTTCCCGTCCTCACACGTCGCGATCGGCCTCATCGCGGTACTGCTTCTGCGCCCCCACCTTCCGCGGCTGTTCCGCCTCTACCTCGCGTTCTTCGTGCTGCTGTGCGCGTCGACGGTGTACATCTACGCGCACTACGTACTGGACGTCATCGCCGGTCTTGCGGTCGCGCCCGTACTCCTGTGGACCGCGAAACGGCTCTATCGCCGGGCGCAATGACTACTCGCCCTTGATGCCCTCGCTCGGCGTGGCGATGATCGGGTTGAGGAAGGGCATGAGCTCGCGAAGCCGGGCGCCGACGTCCTCTATAATGTGCTTCTCGTTCTTTTCGCGAAGCTCTGCGAATTTCTTGCCGCCGGTCTCGTTCTCCTTTACCCAGCCGTTCGCGAAGGAGCCGTCCTGAATCTCCGCGAGGATCTTCTTCATCTCCGCACGCGTCGCGTCGTTAATGACCCGGGGACCGGAGACGTAGTCGCCGTACTCGGCGGTGTTACTGACGGAGTAACGCATGTAGTTCAGCCCGCCGCGGTACATGAGGTCGACGATGAGCTTGAGCTCGTGCATGCACTCGAAATACGCGATCTCCGGCTGATAGCCGGGGATTACGAGCGTTTCGAAGGCACTGGTGACGAGGTTCGATACACCACCGCAGAGGACGACCTGCTCGCCGAACAAGTCGGTTTCCGTCTCCTCGGCAAAGGTCGTCTCGAGAACACCCGCGCGCGTCGCGCCAAGCGCTGCCGCGTAGGAGAGGGCGAGGTCCTTGGCCTGACCCGTAGCATCCTGCTCGATCGCGACAAGTGCCGGCACGCCGCCGCCCTCTTCATAGGTCTCACGCACGCGGTGGCCGGGACCTTTTGGTGCCACCATGGCGACGTCCACCGTCTTCGGCGGCTTGATGGTACCGTAGCGGATGTTGAACCCATGGGCAAACATGATCATCTGTCCCTCGCGGAGGTTCGGCGCGATGAACTCATCGTATACCGCGGGGGCCCGAGTGTCGGGGACGAGTAGCATCATGACATCGGCCCATTTTACCGCCTCGTCGATGGGGAGCACCTTGAGACCCTTCTCCTCCACGCGCCCGGAGCTCTTGCTCCCCGGCCGGAGTCCGACACACACTTCGACCCCGCTGTCGTGGTTGTTCAACGCGTGCGCGTGCCCTTGAGAACCGAATCCGATGACTGCAAGACGCTTCTTATGCATCAACTCTGCGTTTACATCGCGGTCATAGTAAACCTTTGCCTGTGGCATACACTCCTCCTCACGCAATTTAAAGTCGGGGGTACGTAGACCGAAACCTCAGACGTTTGAGGGGAGACGATGACGGCATAACCGAGCTTTGTCAATATTCTATCTATGCATCTTCCAACGTCGGCGGGCGAGTGTCCCTGCAGGGAAGACCCGATGCCGTCTTGTTGAACCAGTCGCACATTAACTCGCCTTTTTTATGAAGCTTTTGATAAAGCTATTGAGGACCTTCTTCGACTTCGATATATTCTGATTAAAACATGAAGCGTATATTGTCGGCACTTTTCACGGCGGGGATCCTGTTTTCCGCGGTTGGACTCACGGGCTGCGAAGAGGCTTCCGAGCCTGCAGCTGCCGAAGAGCCACAGGCGGTACCGGTTCGCGCGGAGCGGGTAGAGCCTCAGACATTCGTGGAATACGGCGAGTACTACGGTGAGATCAGGGCGGTCCGCGAGGCGCGTCTGGTGTCCGCCACAGGCGGCCGGGTTACCGAGATCAACGCCTCGGTCGGCGACACCGTGGAGACCGGCCAATCGCTTGCCCGTGTCGATGCCGAGCAGGCAGTCAGCCGCTATGAGACCGCGCGGCTCAGCGAGCGCATCGCGCGGGAGGCCTACGAGCGGCAACAGCGCTTCCTCGAAGTAGGGAACTCCTCCCCCGTGGCCGTAGACAACGCCCACCTTGCCTGGCTGGACGCGCGAAGCCGCCTTCTCGACGCCGAGAAGGCCCGCGACGGCGCACTCGCCATCTCACCGCTCGACGGGACGGTGGTTGCAAAACACATCGATCTCTACGACGAGCTCGCCCCCGGCGCACCGACCTTCACGGTGGCCGATACCTCCCGGATGAAAATCACCGTTGGAGTGCCGGAGTCGGATATGGCGGCGATCCGCGAGCTCGGCAGCGCCGAGGTGCGGCTCAGCAGCATACCCGGCCGTGTGTGGACAGGTCGCCCGGCCAGCGTCTCCCGGAAGCGCTCGGAGCGCAGCCTCACGTTCGAGGTGGAAATTCTCGTCGACAACCCTGACGGCGCGCTTCTCTCCGGCTCGACCGCCAATGTGCGGCTGGCCCTGCGTGAGATGCCTGATGAAGTGGTCGTCCCCTCTCACGTCGTTCAGACCCGCGGGACGGAGAGCTTCGTGATGATCGCAAACTCGACCACCGCACGCCGCGTGCCGGTGACCATCGGCCCGTCGAGTGACACTCACACGGTGATCACTTCAGGGCTCGAGCCGGGCGATCAGGTGATCACAGAAGGAATCAACCAGGTCGGCGACGGCTCTACCGTTCGCATCGTCGAGTAAG
>JAAAOR010000058.1 GCA_009908735.1 Spirochaetota bacterium
GAAGCGTGCATCCTGCCGTTCCGCGAGCGATTTCGAGGCGAAGCGCTCGACCATCATGACCACGTAGCGATGCAGCGATTTCGGGTTCTTTACCTCGAACGCTTCTTCGAGCTCGGATTCGAGCATCTCGACGATGTCGCTCATGCCTTCCGTCATCTCCCCTATTATATGAGTTCGGCTCTCATAAGGGTAGTACGGGTAAATCCGAGGTGGTGATTGCAAAATCTGATAAAAAAGCGTCGGGCGGGCGATCGGGCCGCTCAGGCCGTTTGTTGCGGTCTTCGGGCCTCGTGGAGCAGGGAAAACCGTGCTTTTGCGTCAGTTGCGCGCCCACCTGCCCAACACGCTCTACGTGTCTGCGGACTCGCTTGAAGCCGGCGTGGATTTGTTCGACCTGACATCCCGCCTGCATCGTGATTACGGCATCGATAATCTGTGCATGGACGAGATCCATTTCATCCCGAATTACGCTGAGCAGCTCAAGCGCATCTACGATTTTCTGCCGGTTCGTGTATGGTTCACAAGTTCGGTTGCGCTTTCACTCACCGCGACCGGCTGGGACCTCTCGCGCCGCGTCGTGAGCATCACCCTGCTTCCATTCACGTATCGTGAGTATCTGCGGTTCACCGAGGGGACCATCGTTCCCCCGCTGGGTCTTCGGCAGTGTCTCGCGGGCAGCGTTCCGTCGGACTACCTGCGTCTGCGAGGCAGGTTTCGTGCGTATATCGAAGGCGGAGAAGTACCTCGAGTACCTCGAGCGCAGTTTCATCGTCCGACGGATCTTTCCTGCGGGAGGAGTTCACCACGTTTGCGGTCGGGCAGCACGGCATCTTTCTTCGCTACGCGAAATCCACGCGGGAACCAAGACGTCGAATTACCTGGTCGACATCGACGGGACACCGATCGTCATCGAGGTCGGCGGTCCGGGCAAAGGGCGCTCGCAGTTCAAGGAGGTCGAATACGAGCGAAAGGTCATTGTTCAGGACGGCGAGCCCTCGCCGTCCGGCTCATCCGGCGTCCGCCGCGTTCCGCTGCACGTGCTCGGGTTTGCGTGATTCGTGTTTGAACACCTTGCGCTGAGCATGTAGTATTCCTTCCATGACAGATCTCATCCGCATCATTTTCGCGATACTTCTTCCTCCGCTCGGTGTGTTTCTGACCGTCGGCATCCGGGGCGCCTTCTGGCTGAACATCCTCCTGACACTGCTCGGCTATATTCCGGGAATCGTGCACGCCGTCTGGATTATCGCGAAGAGGTAGATTGAAGGGGCGCTGATCCGCCCGGCTGAAAGGCGAGAGGCCCGACGCGCGCGGTACGCCTACTCAGACGCCAGCACCGCAACCACCACCGAGCGCTCGCGCCGCGGCCCGTGCGAACGCCGCTGTCGGCCGCAACGCCCGCGACGCGATTTGTGATGTCGTAGGGAAAATGGCGGGCGGCTCCGGGCAATTGCGGTCGTATGCACTCAAGGGCCGAGAATCAGCCGACAGGATACCAGACCTCAAGATTTCTGAAATGGCCGCGGAAGAAGCCGCGGTCCCGGGCAACGAGCCGGTCCGCCTTGTTCACTGCGTGCGCGGCGATCAGAAAATCGGCGAGAACCCGCCTGCGAGTGCCGCCGGCAGCTCGATACTGCCTGTGCACGGCCCCCGCGAGGAGACCGTCTTCGAGGTCGAGGGCTACCACATGGATTCCAAAGTCCGAGAGAAGCTCGACGACCTGGCTGTCTGCACGGTAGGCGTGCCGGAGCTCTGCAACGACTACCGGGCTTGCGATGAGTGCGCCGGCGCGCACGGCGTCCTCGATGGCGCGCCGGGAGCTTTCGGCAAAGCTTTGATCGCCCCAGAGCACATCGACCAGCACGGAGGTGTCGAGTGCGCTCGTCACTCTTCAGACTCCGTATCGCGTAGCTCGTGAAGAAACGCGTCCGTCGAGCCGTAGGGGTTCTCGGCTGTTTCACCCCACTTGTCCAGAGCGGCGCCGAGCCCGGGTTTGCGTAGAACGATGGCACCGCCTTCCTCCGAGATATCGAGTTGCATGCCGGGTTGCAGGCCCAGAGATTCCCGGATGGCCTTGGGTATGGTTACTTGGCCACGTTCTCCGATCGAACTTTGCATACTCAAATAATATGACGAAATTAGTATGATGTCAACGGTATGTAAAGACCGGTGTTCCAGGCTCCGACAACCTCCGGGCCAAAATTTCCGCCGAAATTCGGCCATACGACCGGTTTTTTGCACGTGTCCCGTGGAAAAAACCGGATACAGTTGTCATAATTGACTGTGGGAGTAAGTACTACGCACAGAGGAAGATAGTATTAGTACTTTCCCCGCACGGTTTTGCGCATCTTTCGCTCTACCTTATACCGTGTTAGGATAACGTGGGCGCTCCGGTAGTCGGCGGTGCGGGCGGGCCAACCCGTATCGCAGAGTGGATCGGCGGAGTTCGGGCGCCCGTGTTTGAAATTGGCTATGTAAAAAGCGGGCACCCTTTGGCGCTACGCGGCAGTTGTGTGCTACGAGTAAACGCATCGACGCGTTGGATCTGGTGTCGCGCCCCGTTATCCACATATGAGGAGGGTGGCCATGAATCGAAGGATTCTCATTCCCGTGGCGGTTGCCGTCACACTGGCCCTGGCCGGATGCTATCAGCCCGTAAGCACGGGCCCCGGGGCATCCGGATCGCCCGCGACCCCGTCAGATCAAGCCTCCTACATTGACCGTACCTCTTCTGGTGTATTTAACTACGAAACCGTTCTAG
>JAAAOR010000032.1 GCA_009908735.1 Spirochaetota bacterium
ATCCGGGAACGATGTAAGTTACGAGAGCGGAAGGGGGAGGGGGACGGGGAGGGAGCCCTTGAAGCGGGAGGGCTACCGGGACGACACGCTTGTGCTATTCGCGCCTCAGTCTGGTATGATGGTCAACATGGATAGTGAGAGGGGCAGCAGACGCATCCGCCGGGCACTCGCGGCCGGGTTCGGCCTCGCCGGCGCAATCATCATGTTGGTCGACTCACTCGACCACATCGAACGTGGCTTCATCGGTCTGAGCCTCATGCTGATCGTCGGGGTGGCAGTCGCTGCCGCCGGTGTTGGCCTGGTGGTGGGGATCGTCGTCGAGCGAGCCCGCGCGCGGAAGCGGCGGCGTTAGGGCAGAGGGAACTCGAAGCACACCCGGACGCCCGGCTCGTTGTCCTGGAATCGGACCGTCCCGCCGAGCTGTTGAGCGAGCCCGCTGACGAGCTGCAAACCGAGGGACTGGTGATGTGTGATGTCCTCAGCCGGCATGCCGGGGCCGTCGTCTGCAACCTCGAGCTTGACCTTGCCGTCCTCGTAGGTGAGAGATATGGATATCGCGCCCTTACCGTCATCTTCTCCCTGACCGTGCGCGTACTTGAGTGCGTTGGAGAGAAGCTCATTCACGACCATGCCGAGGGGAATGGCGTGATCTATATCGATGCTGAACTCGTCGACGGCCGTGGATACTACGGCGCCGCCTCTCGAGACGTCCATGGAGCGGGTGACCGTAGCCACGAGATCATCCATATACGCGCGGATATCGATGCGGGCGAGTGACGGTGACTCATAAAGATGCTCGTGTACGAGGGCCATCGACTGAATGCGGGTTCGGGCGTCCTGGAAGTATTCCAGCGATCTCTCATCATCTACAATGTTGCTCTGGATGCTGAGCATAGAGGAGATGACCTGGAGGTTGTTCTTTACTCGATGGTGAATCTCCCGCAGCAGTGTTTCTTTCTCCCGCAACGACTCGGCGGTGGTACGCGCGGTTATTCCGCGGCGGCGTGCGATCTCGTAGCTCAGCAACGCGATGGAGAACAGCAGCAGGAACGCCGAGACGGAGAGAAGGATCTCGAGCTGATACTTCTCCCACAGGCCCTCCGGGCGGTTGTACACGATGCTCTCCGGCGGCAGGTCGTCCTCGCTGATGCCGTAGGGGCCGAGAGCCGCGAGGTCGAAGACCGGAAGGTTCGGGCTTTCCTCGACAACCGGAATGGCATCAGGACTCTCTCCGTTGAGGATTCGCTGCGTAAGCCGGGCGGCGTATAACCCCTGTTGCCGCCCGCTCGTCATATAGCCGCCGGCAATCCCAGTCCCCATGTAGAAGTCCCACAGCGAGAATACCGGTACATCCAGCGTTTCCGCGACATACACGCCGCTTCGGTGGAAGTCGAGGGGTGTGGCGGCATCGTTTCGAACGAGGCCCACGAGAAGGGCGACGGTATCGCGGCCGATCTCCGTCTCGAGGCGCTCAAGCGATTCGAGCGTAACCGGGTGATGCACCGTGGCCTCGAGGTCATAGTCGGCGAGGGCGTCAAGCACGAGGCTTACGTTCTGGTCACTCGTTGCCGTGCGATCGGAGAGAATCAATAGTCGTCTCCGTTTGGGAAACAGACGCCGGATCTCCTCAATGGTACGGTCCACACTCAGCTCCTCGGCGACGCCGGTCGTCTTCTCCATCCCGGCAACGAGCTCGGGGCTGTAGTCGTTTATTCCCGCGAAGACAAGCGGCACCGAGGGCCACAATCGCTCGCGCGCGTGTCTGACAAACTCCAGCGCAAAATTGTCGGATGCAATGATGACGTCGAAGGACCACGTCCGGTATTTGCCCTCCAGAAACGAAGCGAGGTCATCCATGTAGGCTGAATTGCTGTGGTACTTGGCATCGAGCACTTCGCTGTGCACGGTTGTCGTGCTCTCCGGGTCATGCTCGAGTACCTCCCGTATCGCAGCGTCCACATCGAGCGTCCACTTGAAGTCAAGACCGTAGGAGTGAAGGGCGAGAACACGTTGCTCGTCCTGTGCGTGTGAAACGCTGGCGGCAAGAAGCGTAACTGCGGCCGCAAGCCCTATGGTCATGAGCTTCCCGGGTCGGTAGCGCATAGTGGTTCCAGGATTCTACGGCGCCTGCAGGATGAGGTAAACCCCGAATGAAGCCGGGGCTGCGGCCCCGCGACTCTTTATGACCTCTTTCCTTACCATTGCCGCTGCGAGTATCATGGTGCCACCGCCTGGCCGACTCATGGCCCGGGGTGATGGTACACGCGCGGCCGAGCCGTCCGCGCGAGAGCGAGAAGGGGGCCTGAGTATCATGGCGGAGATTCCATTCGTTGCTGTCGCAGTGGTCGTCTTCGGTGGAGCGGCCGTTTCGTTGGTTCTTCTCCTGGGGGCGCGTGGCCGCAGGCGGCTGCGACCGCAGGTAAACACGAATCGAGCGGGGGTAGCGATCGATGGTTATGATCCGGTCGCCTATTTCGTCGAAGGGCGAGCCCGGCGCGGATCGAGTGAGCTTTCCATGAGCTGGAGCGGCGCCACGTGGCATTTCGCCGAAGCCGAGCACAGAGATGCGTTTGCCGCCGATCCGGCACGCTATGCGCCGGCCTACGGCGGGTACTGCGCCTGGGCGGCGTCTCGGGCAAAGATCGCCCCGGTCGATCCGCGGGCGTGGCATATCGAGAACGGACGACTGTTTCTTAATTACAACGGTCGTCTGAACCGCCGTTTCACCGAGGCGTCCTCAGAGCTC
>JAAAOR010000048.1 GCA_009908735.1 Spirochaetota bacterium
GCAGGGGCGAGTGGTTGTCCGCGTCGACGAGAGCTGAGCGGCTAAGATCGGAGCCGGTCCTGCTCCCCGGCTCCCGCTCCCGCGGCGCCCGGATCGTGTTATCTGCGTACGGGCGGGCAATTGACTACCCCGTCCGGTCGCGGTACGTTTTGGCGCGACATGGGTACCCAACATGCAATTGTGATCGGTGCGGGGTTCGGGGGCTTGTCCGCGGCAGCCCATCTTGCGAAGGCGGGGTATCGGGTAACGGTGCTCGAGCGAAACGAATGGGTCGGTGGCCGCGCGCAAGTGCTGGAGGCGGAGGGCTTTCGCTTCGACATGGGCCCGAGCTGGTACTGGATGCCCGGCGAGCACGACAGATGGTTCTCCGATCTCGGGTTTGACCGGCGGGATTTCTACGGACTCACCCGCGTCGACCCGAGCTATCGCGTCTACTACGGCGATACCGAGCCGCGCGAGCGTGACAACGTGGTGGATGTTCCGGCGGATGTGGACGCGGCGGCGAGGGTCTTCGAGCACTACGAAGTGGGCGCCGGCGAAGGGCTCAAAGCTTACCTGGCCGATGCCGGGCACAAATACACGCTCGCGATGACGAACTTCATCTACAAAAACTATCGCTCGCTTCTCGACTTTGTGAACCTGACGAGCATTTCGAACGCCGGGGCTCTGGATATCCACCGCAGCTACGCGGGACTTGTGCATAGAAACTTTTCCCATCCCTACTTGCGAAAGATTCTCGAGTTTCCCGTAGTCTTTCTCGGAAGCTCCGCGAAGAGCACACCGGCGGTGTACACGCTGATGAATTACGTGGATTTTGTGCTCGGAACCTGGTACCCCGACGGCGGCTTCAGCGGCGTGGCGCAGGCCATGCGCTCGGTGTGTGAACGTCTCGGCGTGGAGTTTCGCCTGGGGACGGAGGTTGCAGCGCTGCGGAGCTCCGGCGGGCGCGTGACGCGAGTAGAGTGCCGAAACGACTGCGACACCGATGAGCTTACCGCGGACGTTGTCATCGCGAACGCCGACTACCCGCATGTGGAGCTCGAGCTTCTCGACGAGCGCGATCGCTCCTTTTCTGCCAAAAGGTGGAACCGTAAGGCCCTCTCACCGGCGGTACTCAACTTCTACGTGGGCTTTGACAAGCGGATCCCCGAGCTTACACACCATACGTTCTTTTTCGATGCCGATTGGGATACGCATTTTGACGCGGTGTACAAGAACCCACGCTGGATCGAGGATCCCTTGTTTTACCTCCACGTTCCCTCAATGAGTGATCCGGCAGTCGCGCCGGCGGGACAAGAGGCGGTGTATATCCTCGTACCTGTCGCTCCCGGCCTCGAAGATACGCCCGAGCGACGCGAGCGCTACTTTGATATGGTCATGGCCCGCATGGAGGCGCGCACCGGCGCGGCCCTGCGCGACCACGTTGTCTTTCGCCGCAGCTATTCAATCAACGATTTTCGCAGCGATTACAACGCCTACCGGGGTACGGCGTTCGGGCTCGGGCAGACACTCCTGCAGACTGCGTGGTTCCGCCCTGCGAACCGGTCGAAAAAGCTTAAAAATCTTTACTACTGCGGTCACTACACGGTGCCCGGCACGGGTACGACCATGAGCACGATATCCGGCATCATGGCGGCGCAGCGCATCGTTGAAGACCACGGCGGACGCGCGACGATCACCGAGGGCAGACCGCCGGTGCCTGCCTGACACCGGCCGGCGGTCTCGGCCCCAGATTGGCCGCCGCGAGGGGCACAGCTGCGCCACCTACTGCGGCTTTTTCCGCGGCGCCGGTCGCCCGAGCAGTCGGGCGATTTCGCGGAGCTTCAGCCACCACTGCTCGCGGGGACGCTGATGTTCCTCATCGACCATCCCGGCGAAGTGGTCGATGGGATTGAATCGGATGGCTCCCTCTACAAGGCCCATGAAGGCGCTCTTGCCGGTCTCGCCCTCGATTTGCTCGAGGATATACGAAAGCGCGCGGCCGGCGAGGCGCGTAGCCTGGATCCTGTCGAACGGAGAAGGGTCACCGCCGTTCTGGAGGTGACCGAGGATGGCTTGCCGTGCGTCGAAAAGACCCTCGCTCTCCTCTTCGAAGAGAGAACGCATGAAATCCGTGGTGTAGAAGCGGTTTGCCTCCTCGTTTCGGATCATTAGGCCGAGGCGCTTGCCGCTCTCGAAGCCCTCGACGAGAAACTGAACGTCCGACTGGAGCTCTCTCAGCGAAATCCCCTCCTCATTGAGATAGACACGCTCCGCGCCGCCCGCAATACCGCTCATAAGCGCGAGGTAGCCGCAGTGACGACCCATGACCTCCACCACGAACACGCGGCGAGAGGCCACGGCGGACTGTTTGATCTTGTCGACCGCCTCCATGATGTTGTTGAGCGCCGTATCGGCACCCACCGCGAGCTCGGACCCGGGCAGGTTGTTGTTGATGGTAGCCGGCACGCAGACAACCGGTATATCGAGGCCCCGCAGCGCGTGGCGTTCCTCATGGAGCAGAGAGGCTGCCTCATAGCCGGCCCATCCGCCGATCATGAGCAATCCTTCGATACCGAGATCGGTGATGCGCTCGGCGATGGCCGGCAACTGGCCGCGCGAGGGCACGGTGCGGTTTGTGCCGAGCTCAGCCCCGCCGCGGGAGGCGAAACCGGAGACGCTCATCCACCCGAGCTCGGTCACATTCCCCTCGAGCAAGCCGGGGAACCCGTTGTGAACGCCGAGAACCTCGTGACCCTGATCGATAGCGAGCCGGGTAGCCGCCCTCACCGCTGTATTCATGCCCGGTGCCGGTGAGCCTGCGTGCAGTATCGCGATGCGTCGCCGCCTGCGTTCGGGGTCGGGCGCGTGCGGCTTGGCCCGTATGAGCGTGCGCAGGGTACGGAACGCGTCCTTGAAGCTTCCTCCCCGCAATTCCATGGCTTTCTCGTAGTTCCTTTCGGCGATAAAGTCGGCAACCGAGTGCGTCGCCTCGACGTTCTCCAGCAGCGAGGAGCGCTGTACCCGATTCTGGCGGATTCCCAGAAGCTGTGGTTCCTCATCAGCCTCGCCTTTGGTGACCGCCTGCACCGCCGCGTGACCAAGAAGCGAACCGAGCAGTCGATCGTAGGCGCTCGGTGCGCCGCCGCGCTGCACGTGGCCGAGAATTGTCACTCGGGTGTCCGCGCCGATGCGCTCTTTGAGGACGGATTTTACGTAGTTGGTTTCGATGGGATTCCCGTCGCGATCGCAGGCGCCTTCCGCGACCACGACGATGCTATGACGCCGCCCAACCTCGCGGCCCTTCTGGAGCACATCGCACATGCGTTGCTCCCAGTCCTCTACGTCGGGCGGGCTCTCGGGAATGAGCACCCAGTCGGCTCCCGAGGAAATCGACGCCATGAGCGCAAGGTAACCGCAATTCCGTCCCATCACTTCGATGACGAAGGCACGTTGATGGCTGGAGGCTGTGCTTGTTATGGAGTCAATGGCCTCGGTTATACGATGAAGCGCGGTGTCGGCGCCGATCGTCATGTCGGTTCCGAACATGTCGTTGTCGATTGACCCTACAAGACCAACAACGCGAAGATTCGACCGGCGCTCCACACGGTCGGAGGTAATATCACCCCGCTCGACGAGCTCATCGAGGAGACCCGGCCACTCCTTTCGGAAAATGTCTGCTCCGGTGAGGCTCCCGTCGCCACCGATGACGATGAGACTGTCTATTTCTCGCAGCACGAGGTTCAGCGCGGCCTTCCTCCGTCCCTCACGGGTGCGAAAATCATCGGAGCGGGCGGTTCCGATCATCGTGCCGCCCTGCTGAAGAATGCCGCCGACGTCCTCCCAACTCATGGAGCGGATGTAGTCTCCGCCCTGCACCATTCCATAGTAGCCTTCGTAGATGGCGTAAGTCTCGATCCCAAGGTCGAGGGAGGAGCGAACGACCGACCGCACCGCAGGGTTCATCCCCGGCGCGTCGCCACCACTGGTCATTACTGCGATGCTTCCAACCGTATATTCCATGATACCGTCCCGTTGCCCGATGGTACCGCCTCACCGCGGTATGTCAAGCACCGCGCGGAGGCGGGCCACCTATACGCCGTCCGGTCGGCGGGCGCGAGCCGATCGCAGGATCGTGCTCGACTGGGAGGCAAGCATGCCGGCGAGCATGAGCGCGCAGCCGAGCAGGTCGCGGGGGGAAAGAAGCTCGCCGAGGACGATGAAGCCTCCGAGGGCGGCAAAGGCTCCCTCGAGGCTGAGGAGAATTGCCGCGTGCGCCGGGTGAGCTTCGCGCTGGGCGATGATCTGCAGGGAGTAGGCAACGCCGACGGAGAACACACCACCGTAGACGATGGATAGCCAGGCCGCCCCGATGGAGGCGAGTGCCATGTTTTCGGTTGCAGCGGCGACGACGAGGCTCAACGCTGCTGTGGTCAGGTACTGTACCGCCGCAAGCCTCAGGGGGTGCCAGATTCTGGAGAACCGCGTGAGCACGAGGACATGCGCCGCGAAAAAAAAGGCGGAGAGGAAGACGAGGAAATCACCCCGGCTTATGGTTAGGGAGGCGGTGATGCTCAGGAAGTACAGGCCCGTGACGGCGAGGGTGGCACCGAGCCAGCGGCCGCGGTCGGTTCGCCGGCCGAGGAAGGCTGCAGCGATGGGCACGATCACCACATACAGTCCCGTGATGAACCCCGCCTTACCGGCGGTGGTGTAGACCAGCCCGACCTGCTGAAATGAGGAGCCGCCGAAGAGCAGCACGCCTGCGATGATCCCGTCGCGGAGAAACCGGTAGCGGTTGCGCCGCCGCGCCCTCAGCGCCGCGTCGGCCAGGCTCTCGGTCCGGCCCCCGCCCGCGGCCTCCGTCCCCGCCTGCCGCTCCCGGCGCTCGTTCTCGGCCTTCGGGACCCGTCGCCGCTCCTCCGTCCCCCTCCGGTCGGGCCGGAAGACAAACAGCAGCGGCACAAGCGACAGCGTGCCGAGGGCAAAACGGACGGCGTTGTAGGTGAAGGGGCCGACGAAATCCATTCCCGCGCGTTGAGCGGTGAAGGCCAGGCCCCAGATCACGGCGGTCGTCAGCAGCAGGGAATCGGTGCGCAGGGTGCGAGTGTCGGGCATGGAGGCAATGGTGCTCACCACCGGTGCGTCTGTCAACGTCCGCACCGGCGCCGCCGTGGGGTGCCGGCGGCAACGCGCAACGGCACCGGGCCGCGTTGACCGGGAGGAAACCGGTCTGTAGAATCAAGGTGGATGATCGAGCGAGTTCGCCTGCTCCTCAAGTCAAAGTACGGCCTCGTTCATGTGCCGAGCGTGCACAAGACACGCAGGTGGATCGAAGAGGCTCGTTCACTGCTTGCCGCGGGCCAGCCTTCGGAGCAGGCCGGTATTGCAGCAGCCCGAAGCGTGTTTCCCTACGAGTTCAAACCGTATAACGTCCATTCAGACGCGACGGTGGAGGAGATCATCACGGAGAGCTCCGCGGATACGTGACAACCCGTCCGAGAAAAGATAAGCCTGTGCGAGAAAAAAAGAGTGAGGTGGCCATGGCTCGGATATCAATGAAGGCTGCGCTGGGGGGTCTCGGTGTCGTCGCAGGGGCAATCCCGACGGCATTGGTCCTGTGGATGATGCTCGACGGCGTGGCCCCGGTAATCGCTATAGCCGTGGGCGCCGGGAGTGTCGTGCTCGGAGGTGTTATTCTGTTCGCGGCCGGAGGGCGAATCGCATTGCGCCTCTCACGAACCGGAGAGGCCATGAGCCGGCTTGCGGGCGGCGATCTGACTACCAGGACCGGTGCCCGAGCCATGCTCGCGGAGACCGATGCCCTCCTTCAGAGCTTCGACGAGGAGCTCGCCGCCAATCTCCAGGTAATCATGCTCGGAATGCGAGAGCTCGCCGAGGAGAACCGCGAGATCACCCATCGCCTGAGCGCCGGCGCAGCCCGCTCGCGGGAGGCCAGCGACGAGGTCGTCGAGCGAATCGGGGCATTGAAGGAACAAGTCGGGCGCCTCGATGCACGGATCGCCGAGACATCTCAGTCGTTCGACGAAATCAACACCGGCATCAACGATCTGCGAAGTGAGCTCGAGAGCCAGGCGAGCGCAGTGGACGAGACCTCCGCCTCGATGGAACAGATGTCCGCATCCATCGACAGCGTTGCCCATATAGCCCGGGAGCGAAACGAGGCGACAACGGGGTTGCTCGAGATCGTGAAGTCCGGAGGTAGCCAGGCAAAGACCTCCGACGAGATCATCGAAGAGATAGCGGGAGGGGTGGAGCAAATCTCCGGCATGGTGCAGGTCATAAACACCGTCGCGGCCCAGACCCGTATTCTGTCGATGAACGCCGCTATCGAGGCGGCCCACGCCGGAGAGTACGGACGCGGGTTTGCAGTCGTGGCCGATGAGATCCGAAAGCTCGCTGAGAACACCTCTTCGAACACTTCTCAGATATCGTCAACGCTCCACGAGTTCGTACAGCGCATCTACGCCGCCCGCGAGGCAAGCACGAAGACCGGCGAGTCCTTCGCGCAGATCTCAGGGGAGATTGATCACTTCGTGCAGGCATTCACCGAGATTTCTCAGAGCACGAGCGAGCTCGCCACCGGGAGCAAGGAGATGGTTTCCGGCGTGGGATCGCTGCGAGAGTCGGCGACCCGCATCCAGGAGCAAAGCGAGGCCATACAGACGAGCACGCATACCATAAACGAGGCCGTGGAATCCGTGCACCAGTTCTCCAGCGAGACCCGGGGTCAAATCGATGAGCTCGACGCCGATTCACGGCGAATCGCCGAGGAACAAAAGAGCATCACCGAAACCGGAGAGCAGAGTGATGCGTGCATCGAGCAGTTGATGAGCGAGCTCAAGTATTTCTCGATGGAGCGCGGTGACGCCGACGCGTTCGGCAGGGCAGGCGGTATCACCGGCGGCGCAGGAGCGGGCGGAGGCGCTGCAAGTGGCCGCACCTACGACGCCGAGCTCAAAGAGATCATCCTCGATCACAAAAAGCGCGTGATCGGCGCGAAGGCCCTGCTCGACGATCGGCTCGATCTCGAGCATGTGCCAAAGGCCTCTCCGGCCACAAGCTGTATTCTCGAACGTTGGCTCAACCGCGCAGAGCGCGGCAAACTGGACCCCTCAACGATATCCGCCCTTCGCCAAGAGCACCAGCTGTTCCACCAGCGCTACAACGAGTTCCTCGAGGCCTATGAGACCGGCGATCACAACCGCGCGCGTCGGCTCTTGGAGGAGACCGAACGTATCTGGCGGGGGCTTGTAAGCTATCGGGAAACGTTCAGCGGAATTCTAAACGAACTGAAAAGAACGGCCGACTCTGCGTGAGGGTCCCGCCGTTACCGACCTGCGCGCGTTGCACCTTCCGTGACCGCTTTCTTCGCCTCCTCGGCAATGATCTCGAGGCCGCGGCGAACCTCTTCGTCCGGCATCGCGTAGTTCAGCCGAATGCACTCATCCGAGTGACTCCAGGCTTCGTTCATTCCGAAGAAGAAATAGGTTCCCGGGACCACGATAACGTTCCGCTCCTTCAGGCGGCGGTAGAGCTCGTAGGTCGTTATGGGGAGATTCTTGAACCACAGCCACAGGAAGAATGCCCCCTCGCTCTCGTGGACGGAATACTCGACGCTATCGGAGAAAAGCTGATCGATCCATTCCAGTGTGAGCCGTGATTTCTCCAGATAGAAGGGCTTGATCACCTCGTTGCTGAGACTCAGGAGCTCGCCGGACTTGATGAGCGGCTCCGCCATGAGTTGCCCGAAGGTTCCGGTGGCCAATGACATGATGGCATTCGCCGAGCCGAGTGCTCCGATGATCTCCTCCGATGCCACGATAATTCCGGTGCGAGCCGAAGGAAGGCCGAGCTTTGACAGGCTCAGGCCAAGGACGATGTTGTCGTTCCAGGTCGGGACGGCATCGGTGAACACGATGTTCGGAAACGGCAACCCGTATGCCCCATCAATGAGGAGTGGCACGTCGTGAGCTCGGGCGATCCCGTCGAGGCGCGCGATCTCGTCGTTGGTCAGCACGTTCCCGGTCGGGTTTGTGGGGCGCGACACACAGATTGCCGCGATGTCCTCGGTGAGCTCAAGCGCATCGAAGTCGATGCGATACTTATGTCGGTGCGGAGCGGTCTGGTCTATGACAGGCCGCACACCCGTGAAGTCATCGTGTGAAAGGGTCTGATCGGCATAGCCGATGTACTCAGGGATGATGGGGAAGAGGACGCGCCTGCGTCCTCCCTCCCAGGTGCCTTTGCCGTTCCGGGTGCTTCCTCCGTCCCCGGTTTCGCGCGTCTCGCCGGGTTCGCCGGCGAGCAGGTTGAAGAGCATGTAGAAAGCGGTCTGGCTACCGTTCGTCACGGCGATGTTTCGGCCGGTGACCTGCCAGCCGAACGTTTCTCTCAGCAGATCTGCGAGCGCGTCAACAAAGGCAGGCCGGCCAAGGTGAGAATGATAGCGGGCCAGCCCTGCCTCGAATCCGTCCATGTTCGCCGCAAGCTCGCTCATGCGACGCTTCCAGACTTCGCTCATCTCGCGGAGTATGGCCGGATTCCCACCTCCGAGCATATACTGCTCGCCGGTGTTCACCGCGGCCTTCCCGAGATCGTCTATCAGCTCGAGGATCCCCGTTTTCGCGGTGTACTTTTTTCCGAACTTCGAGAGTTTCATGTGTTGTCAGCCTACCAGTCCGAGCCTGCCCAGTGCGCCTACTGCGCCGAACAACACAACGAACACTATGGAAACCCAATAATAGAGGCGCGCGCGGGGACCCGGCTGGAAGCGCTTCGGCAGATGCCTGCGCACGATGAAGTAATTCGCGAAGTAGAAGAAGATCTGCAGGATCGACATCAGTGCCGCCGAGAATATGAGGAGCGTAACCGGCAGTTGGCCGATGATGAGGATAGGCAGAATGCTCGCCGCACCCATCACCAACAGGAGAATGCGCCGCACCTTCTCGGTGTTCATAGGTCGCTCGAGCACCAGTGGCAACAGGTCGGCGTCGACGCGCGATGCTCCGTCGAGAACTGTAATGACCGTAGAGTACAGGGCCGCAAACGCTCCTACGGCAATGACGTAGAATGTCCATGCGCCGACGGATTCCTGAAGGATGTTCCCGATCGCGAGGGCGATGTTTGCATCGGTCGGCGGCTCAGGATAGAGAACCGCGGTAGACAGGAGCACCATCGTGATAATCAGTACCAGGCTGAAAATGAAGCCGATGTTGTAGTCCCGTCGACCGGTCTTGATCCAGGCGGCGATGTAATCGCCATAGCGCTCATCATGCGGATCGAGATTCTGCTCTTTGAGAACACGAGCTCCCTGCTTCTTGGCCATGCTCCAGCTTCCAATAACGGCTGTGGTGCTCAGCCCGGTCGGTGCGTAGCCCGCGAGCGCGGCAAACATGCCCAGGAACGCGGCACTCGTCACGTCGGGGAACTGAAATAGCGTGGCACCGAGGGTTTCGGCGTTTGGCGGAGTGAAGAACAGGCCCACGACGATCAAGACCGCGAGCAGAAGCACGAAGATCCGCAGGAACCTTTCAAGCCAGTTATACCTGGCAAAGAACACCATGGCGAGCGCAATTATAATCAGGACGACGTATGCCTGGCTGAGTGTCACGTCCGGTACTAGAGCTGATGCAAAGGCTGCCGTGCTCGTGCCAACCGCCGCAACGATGACCGTCCAGCCGACCAGGTAGATAACCAGAGTCAGCCATTGTCCCCAGTGTTTTGGGCCGGGTAGGTCGCCGTAGCCCTCGATTGGGTTTCGCCCGACACCGTAGTTGTAGCGCACGCCGAGATCCCAGGCGCCGTACTTCACGGCGTAGATCAACAGAATCACCCATATCGAGAAACCGCCGAAGAATGCGCCCATCGTAGGTGCCAGGACGATGTGGCTACCTCCGATACCAAGCAGGGCCCACAGCATCGAGGGCCCGAAGTGCTTCTTGAAGAACCCACGCCAATCCTCATTGGGAAACTCGAGTTGCAGGTCCGACTGTTGAGAATGTCCATCTGCCATTGCGTCCTCCTGAACGAGGTTCGGAAAGTGGGCACAGCGTATCGGAGCTCGCAGATAAGATCAACGAAAACTTTTACGGCCAACTCTGCGACGGCGTGCCCGTGCAATCAGGGACGGAGGAGGCGGCGCGCGGTGCAAATCAGGGACGGAGGAGTCATAGCGCGGAGCTACTCGGACACCGGCGTATCGTACTCCATGGGATAGCCCGCCGCCTTCCAGTCGTCCTTCCCACCTTCGTACTCGTATACCCGGTTGAATCCGAGCTTCTCGAGTTTTTCTGCCGCGCGAGTACTTGCCTTGCAGGTGGGGTTGTGGCAGTAGACCACGATCGCCTCATCGGCGGAGAATCGCGCCCGGGCTTCGGCGGTCATCTTGGTGAATGGAATGTTGATTGCGCCGGCGATATGCTCTTTGGCATATTCCTTCGGTTGGAGCGTCTCGATGAGTTGTATCGGTTCCCCGCTATCGAGCCGCGCTTTTAGTGTTTCTCTGTCTATCATTTCGGCCATACCGTTAAAATATCGCCGCCGGCGGCCCTTCGTCACGCCACATGAGATGGGTCTATGCCGCCATTCCCGCGAGCAGGGAGGCGAGCGTCATCATGGAGAACACGATGAATGCACGCGAAATTGCCTTCATGGACACGCCCTTCGTCTCGTGAGAGTAGCCCCTGCGGTGCATACGTGTGAACTCGAAGAAGAAAAACACATACGAGACGACCGCCGCAACGATCGTGGCCTCCGGGAATCCTCCGTCCCCGATTGCGGACGCGAAAAGCACCGCGTGGGCGGCTGTCGCGAGGAGATATACCAGCGCTTCGGAGGCGCGGCGCCCGAAGATGACGGCAAAAGTGCGACGATGCGCTCCTCCGTCCCCTTCTCGGTCGCAGGTATTGTTCACCGCGAGGATAGAGCTGACAAAAAGAAGCAGGGGGATGCCGGCACGTAGCGCCTCGGGCGTAAGAGCGTCTGTCTGCACGTAGTACGAGAGGACGAAGAGCACGCCGCCGAGAAAGCCGCCGGCAAAAAGCTCGCCGAAGGGCGTTGAAGAGATTGGCAGCGGGCCGCCGTTGTAGAGGAAGCCGACGGCCATCGAGACAACGCCGACCAATAGAACCTCCGTCCCCACAATGATGATTACGGCAAGCCCGAAGGCAGCGGCCACGGTGAAGCAGCCCATCGCGACCAGCAATGCGAAACCCGAGCTGAGTCCGGAATGGACCAATACTTTGTCGTGTTCGCGGTTGAACCGCCGGCTGTCTACCCCGCGTCTGACGTCGAAGTAGCTGTTAAACGCCGTAGTTCCCATGTCGACACCAAGGACTGCGACGACCATGAGTAAAGCAATAGGGAATGAGAACTCCCCCGACTCGTATGCGGCAAATGCGGTGCCCAGCGAGAACGACCAGACACTGATGATTTTCGTCCGCAGCTCTACGACGTTCAGAATGTCCGAAAAGCGTGCGGAGACAAGCTCCATGTCCCGGCTATGCCTTTAAAGCCGGGCGGCTTCGCGGTGCAGGCGGGTTTCCCACAACCGCGCCGCCACTGGCCGATCCGACGAGCCCGGCGTACTTCGCAAAGACGCCACGCGAATATTTTTGCGCCGGCGGTTCCCAGCCCTCCGCACGGCGTTCGAGCTCCTGCCGGTCGACCTGGAGATCAACCGTCCGTGCGTCGATATCGATACTGATCGTATCACCATCCTCGACGAATGCCATTGGCCCGCCGTCAGCAGCCTCGGGTGTTGCGTGGCCGATCATGAGCCCTCTCGTCGCGCCGCTAAACCGTCCGTCGGTGATAAGCGCGACGGAGCTTCCGAGCCCCTTGCCGACGATTGCCGCCGTCACTCCGAGCATTTCGCGCATGCCCGGCCCGCCGCGCGGTCCTTCGTTTCGGATGACCACTACAGAACCGGCTTCCACGCGATCGTTCATCACCGCATCCATGGCATCTTCCTCGCCGTCGAAAACGCGCGCAGGACCGGTATGCTGCATATACTCAGCTCCCGAAACTTTGACGACCGCTCCGTCCGGGGCGAGGCTGCCGCGGAGGATTACCAGGCCGCCGCGAGGCTTGAGCGGCTTGTCCAGAGCCATCACGACCTGTTGCCCCTCGCGCTCGACGGCGTCGGCCGTCTCTTCTTCGAGAGTGCGGCCGGTGACCGTAACGCACTGCGCGTTCAGCTTACCGGCGTCGAGCAGCCTCTGTGCCACCAGTCGCGTGCCACCGGCGTGAAAGAGCTCGAACGCCGAGTATTTGCCACTCGGCATCATGTCGGCGTAAAGTGGTGTCGCCTGTGAAACGCGGTCGAAGTCCTCGAGCTCGAGATGAACACCCGCTTCGTCGGCAAGAGCCAACAGATGAAGCACCGCGTTCGTCGATCCGCCGGTCGCGGCCACGCTGGCGATGGCGTTTTCGAACGAATCTCGCGTGAGCACATCCTGTGGCCGGCGACCCTCCTGCAGGGTTTGCATAGCAAGCTCTCCGACGTGTCTCCCAACCTCACGCTTGGCCTCGTCTACCGCAGGGACGGAGGCGGTACCCATGGCCGACAGGCCGATAAACTCGAGAGCCGTGGCCATCGTGTTGGCGGTGAACTGACCGCCACAGGCGCCTGGGCCAGGGCAGGCGCAATCCTCGATCTCTTTGAGCTCCGTATCATCAATCTGCCCGGCCGAATGCCGGCCGATTGCCTCGAAGACCTGCTGTATCGTGATGTTCTGGCCTCTGTGCTTTCCGGGCATTATGGTTCCGCCGTAGAGCACGACGCCCGGAATGTTCAAACGAGTGAGCCCGATCGCGCCTCCGGGAATCGTTTTGTCACATCCGACGAGAACCACCATGGCATCGAACTGATATCCGTGGCCCATGAGCTCGATGGAATCCGCAATCACCTCCCGGCTGACCAGAGAGGCCCGCATCGCGGGCGTACCCATCGCCACGCCATCCGACACTGATATCGTATTAAACTCCATCGGTGTGCCGCCGGCGGCCCGCACGCCCTCTTTGACGTACTTTGCCAGATCTCGCAGGCCGTAATTACACGGCATTGTCTCCGTCCATGTGTTCGCGATGCCGACTATGGGCTTCTTGAGGTCTTCATCGCTAAAGCCAATTGCCTTGAGCATGGCGCGGGCGGCCGCGCGGTTGGTTCCTTCGGTGATAAGGGCGCTGCGGCCCTTGGGATCGTGGGCAGCCATACTATCTACTCCTTACGTGCGTGCGCTTCGAGGTTTTCGACGACGTGAGTTCCGAAGTCGGATGTGCTGATTGCCGCGCCTTGCGCGGCAAGGTCGCGCGTTCGGTAGCCTGCCGCGAGGGTCGCATCCACCGCGGCTTCAACCTCCTGCGCCTCCGTCCCTAATCCGAGAGACGTGCGAAGCATCATTGCCACGCTCAACACCGTTGCCACGGGGTTGGCGAGACCCTTTCCGGTTATGTCGGGCGCCGACCCGTGCACCGGCTCGTAGAGACCGAACCGCCCTTCGGCAAGTGAGGCGCTCGGCAGCATGCCAAGAGAACCGGCCAGTATGGAGGCCTCGTCGCTGAGGATGTCACCAAACATGTTGCCGGTTACGATGACATCGTAAGCTGTCGGTGAGCTCACGAGTTTCATTGCGACGGAATCTACAAGGCCGTTCTCGACCTTGATGTCCGGGTTAGCCGCGGCGACCTCGCCCGCAACTTCCCGCCAGAGGCGAGAGCTGTCGAGCACATTGGCCTTGTCGACTGAGGTGACGTGCTTCCTCCGTCCCCGTGCGAGCTCACACGCCAGCTGCACGACACGCTCGATCTCCGGAGCGGTATACACGAGCGTGTCCACCGCCCTCCGCTCGGCACCCGCACCCTCCCGGTAGCGCGGCTCGCCGAAATAGATGCCACCGGTGAGTTCGCGAACGACCAGAAGGTCGGCGCCGTTCACCACGGTCTCTTTGAGCGGAGAGGCCGATGCGAGGCCCTCCGTCATGCGGACGGGTCTGAGGTTAGCAAACAGACCGAGCTCTTTGCGGATACGCAAAAGTCCCTGTTCCGGCCGGACCGGACTTGACGGATCATCCCACTTGGGTCCCCCGACCGCGCCGAGAAGCACGGCGTCCGCGTCCCGACAGTCGGCTAAGGCTCTCTCTCCGAGTGGCTCGCCGGTCGCATCGATGGACGCGCCGCCGATGAGGTGTTCCTCGAACTCGAATTGATGGCCGAAGATCTCTGCCACCATCTTGAGAACTTTTACTCCTTCGGCCATGACCTCGGGGCCGATGCCGTCTCCCGGCAATAGTACAATGCGTGCACTGCTCATGGGCTCAGCCTACCCGAGCGAGCTGCCGTAGACAACGTGTCCGCGCTCGAACTCTTCAATTTTCTCGCGGAAAGAAAGGAGATATCCGAGCTGGTCTACACCCTGGAGGATGCACTTTCGTGCAAAGCCGTCGATGGGGAACTCCTCGGCGGTGCCGTCGGGCAGTCGGAGCTGATTCGACTCGAGGTCGATCGTTACCTCCGTCCCCGGATCCTGGCTTACCATTTCGAAGAGGCGATGATGCGTCGCCGGCGATACGGTGATCGGCAGGAGGCCATTCTTTAGGGAGTTGCTGCGAAAGATGTCCGCAAACGATGTCGAGATCACCGCACGTATACCCGCCCCCATGAGAGCCCATGGCGCGTGTTCGCGCGAGGAGCCGCACCCGAAGTTGTCTCCGGCCAAAATGATCGTTGCGCCTTGGTAGCGCTTGTCATTCATCACGAAATCCTCGTTGATGGTCGCCGTATCGGCCTCATCGAGCTTCGCCACTGTGTTTTCGTACCGCCAGTCGCAGAATGCAACTTTTCCCAGCCCCTCCTTATCGGTCACCTTGAGAAATCGTGCCGGGATGATTTGGTCGGTATCTATGTTCTCCGTCGGTATCGGAATGAGCCTCGATGTCAGTTGTGAAAAGCCTTCCATTCGTGTCTCCTATGCTACTGTGCCGCTGTGTGCTACCGTGCCCCTGTGCCCTACACCGCTGCGAGCTCGCGCTCGAAGAGCCGCCGCGGGTCAGTGATGCTGCCGGTGAGGGCGCACGCCGCTGCGGTCAGGGGGGAGGCGAGAAAGGTACGGCCGCCTTTGCCCTGCCGACCCTCGAAATTGCGGTTATTGGTGCTCACCGCGTACTGTCCCGGCTCCAGTTGATCGCCGTTCATCGCGATACACATCGAGCAGCCGGCCTCGCGCCATTCGGCCCCGGCTTCCTTGAAAATTTTGTCGATGCCCTCTTCCTCGGCCTGCCGCTTTACCGTCGCAGAGCCCGGCACGACGAGCACCCGGATTCCGGGCGCGATCTTCTGTCCTTCCATCATCTGGGAGGCGAGTCGAAGATCTGAGATTCGCGAGTTAGTACACGAACCGATGAAAACGACGTCTATCTTCTTGCCGAGCAACGACTCGCCGGGCGTTAGATCCATGTAGGCGAGCGCCTTTTCGAGCGTTCCGCGCTGATCGGGGCTGGAGAGATCCTCGGGACGCGGGATTCTACCGGTAATCGGCATGCCCATGCCCGGGTTTGTGCCGTAGGTGATCATCGGCTCGAGCTCAGAGGCATCCATGACGAGGCTCGTATCGAATGTGGCACCCTCATCGGTCGGAAGCGTTCGCCAATAGGCGAGCGCATCGTCCCAGTCCGTGCCCTGCGGCGCGTGCGGGCGCCCGGCGAGGTACTCGAAGGTGATCTCGTCGGGTGCGATCATCCCGGCGCGTGCGCCGGCCTCGATCGACATATTGCAGATCGTCATGCGTTGTTCCATGCCGAGCGACCGGATGGCCTCGCCCCGGTACTCGAACACATGTCCTGTGCCCCCGCCGATCCCGATCCTACTGATGAGCCCGAGGATGATATCCTTGGCGCTGACCCCGGGCTTGAGCTGTCCGTCGACCCGAACTTCATAGGTTTTCGGCTTATCCTGCAACAGTGTCTGGGTGGCAAGGACGTGCTCGATTTCGCTCGTGCCGATGCCGAAAGCCAGTGCTCCAAAGGCGCCGTGAGTAGAGGTGTGGCTGTCCCCGCAGACGATTGTCTTTCCCGGTTGTGTCAGTCCGAGCTGGGGTCCGATCACGTGAACGATCCCCTGATTCTCGGACCCGAGTCCGTAAAGGGTAATGCCGAACTGTCCAGTGTTCTGCTCCAGCGCTTTGAGCTGCGCCGCGGCGAGAGCGTCTTCCATCGGCATATGATGGGGGGTCGTTGGTGTGGAGTGGTCCATCGTCGCAAGGGTCCTGTCGGGCCGGCGAACGGTGAGCCCCCGAT
>JAAAOR010000008.1 GCA_009908735.1 Spirochaetota bacterium
GCGCGAGAGCCCGACAAGAACCGGCCCCTCGAGCTCGGCTCGGAACCAGGAGAGCTCGCGCAGGATGCGAAGATTATCGGCGATCGTCTTGCCGAATCCGATGCCGGGGTCAAAGATGATGCGATCCCGGGCGATGCCCGCATCCACCGCCACCGCGATGCGCTCACGCAGCACTTCTAGAATATCGGCAATGGTGTCCTCGTAGTGAGGCCGCCGCTGCATCGTCTTCGGCGTGCCCTGCATATGCATAAGCACCACGGCGACACCGTGGGCGGCTACAAGCGGGGCCAGCTCGGGGTCATCGCGGAGGCCCGAAACGTCGTTTACGATGTCGGCGCCGGCTGCGAGCGCCGCCTCAGCGACCCGCGCCTTACGGGTATCGACCGAGATCGGGATGTCGCTGTGCTCGCGCAGGGTCTCGATGACCGGCACCACGCGCTCCCGCTCGTGCCCGGCTCCCACCGGATCGCTTCCCGGACGGGTGGATTCTCCGCCGATATCGAGGATGTCTGCGCCGTCGGCGATCATGCCGCGGGCAGCGCCGACGGCCGCCTCACGACTCTCGCGCCTGCTTCCGGGATAGAACGAGTCGGGCGTACAATTTACTATACCCATGACGAGCGGCCGCTCGCCATGGGTCAGTGTACGCTCCGAGTCGAGCCGTATGGATCTGTACGAGATTTGCCGACCGGACACCGCTAATTCCCGTGAATATACCACGTTATGGCGATGACGTTCAATCCGGCACTCCGGGATGTTTCCGGCCGTGCGGAGAGCAAGAGGATACTACTTCCTCTTCTTGTGTCGGTTCTTGCGAAGCTTCTTCTTACGCTTGTGCGTAGCGATCTTCTTGCGCTTTCTTTTTCTTCCGCAAGGCACGGGCACATCTCCCCTTTTGAAGTAGAGTCGAGCTGGTTGAATGGTCCCTCAAGGATTTCTACCAACCGGTGGAACGCAACTCTACAAACATAACCGAGTCTGTGTCAAGCAGTCGCCGGCGAGCAGCCGGAATTTTCATCGCGGGATGATTGACTGATTAGTCACTCAGGTAATACATTAGACGCAGATAGATGGTGCCCGTAGGAGCACCGACAACAACACACGTACAAGAGGTAAAGCTTATGATTGGCAAGACACGCAAAGTCGCCCGCTACGGGCTTGTCTTCTTCGCGACCCTGGCAGTCCTTCTCTCGGGATGCACCACAGTAGACCGCGATCAGCCGGTGGAGCGGAACGTCATCGGCTTCGAGATCGAAACCGATGATGAGGTACCGAACGCAGAGTTCGGCATCATCACGGTCGTTATCGAGTCCGTTGGAGAGCAGCCGATACGACGAACGCTCATCGCACATCCGCGAGATACCTTTGCTACCGTGGACGGCCTACCCGCGGGGGAGTATCGGGTGACGCGGATGAGTTTCTGGTTCGCGGGCTCGGGCATGCGAGAGCAACTCACACCGCCCGCGGACACGGTTTCGGTCGGTAACACGCCGGTCGCTGTCTTCCCCGCCGCGATCGTCTTCGGTTCTTCCGGCGAATGCCGCCATGCCGACATTCGCGATCTCCCCGAAGACGAAATTGTGAACCTTGAGAAGGAGTTGCTGGACACGCTGGAGCTGAACGCTCGGCGCATTTCGCTGCGCTGAGCGCCCAAGGTATGCTACGATGCGGCCATGGACAAGCGCGAAGCCATACTGAACGCTGCCGCCGCGCTCTTTACGACGCGCGGCTTTCAGGAAACAACAACGGCCGAGATCTCGCGCCATGCGGAGGTAGCGACGGGGACGCTGTTCAACTACTTCCCGTCGAAGATGGAGCTCATCAATCAGCTCTTTCTCCACTGCAAGGAGTCCATGGCCGCCGCCCTCCGTGTCGAGGAGGCGGAACAGGCGGACTACCGCACCGCGTTCTCCACTCTCTGGGAACGCGGCATCCGCTGGGGCACTGAGCACCCGCAGATGTTCTGGTTTTTCCGCCAGTACCAGTCTTCACCCTATGTTACGAACCTCCGGCACCGCGAGGCCTCACTTCGATTTGAGTTCATACACTCGTTTCTGGCCCGAGGGGTCGAGAACGACATTCTTAGAGACGGTCCGTTAGAGCTTTTGTACACCTTTGTCATCTCCAGCACGTCCGGCGTTGTCGAGGAGCTGCTGCTTTCGGGGGCCGACACCGAACTCTACATAACTGCGTCGTTCGAGCTCATGTGGTCGGGGATCTCGCGCTGACGGCGCGACACGAGACTCAGATCACACGCGCGCAGCATCGACACAGGCGTTGAGCGCCTCCTCGTCATCTGCGTGGATCCACTCGACCCCCGGAAGGCGTCTGAAGAAGGTCATCTGTCGCTTGGCGTAGCGCCGCGTACCGCGTATGATCTCTTCGGTAACGGCGGCGAGGCGGTCCTCCCCGAGGAAGGTGAAGTCGCAGGCCGCGTCGCCCGCCGCCGAAAAGAACTCCCGGTAGCCGATACCGCGCAGCCCGGGAGATGTCGGCCCGTAGCCCATTCGGCAGACCGCCTCCACCTCAGCGGGGAGCCCCGACGCCATCATGGCGCCAACACGCTCCTCGATACGGGCCGTGAGCTCCGCTCTGTCCCGCCACAGCCCGACGAGCATCACCTGAAAATCCTCCCGCGGCCGCTGCGGCAGGTCAAAGCTCGAGAGGGGCCGCCCGGATATCTCGTAGACCTCGAGGGCCCGAAGGATGCGGTAGGTGTCGTTTTCGGATATGCGCCCGGCGGTAGCGGGGTCGAGCCGCGCAAGCTCGGCATAGAGAGCGGCGGCTCCCTCGGCCTCGAGTCGTGCCCGAGCGCGCGCCCGCGACTGCGGCGTGCCCTCCGGCGTGCGCGGCAGACCGAAGACGAAGTTTCGGACGTAGAAGCCCGTGCCGCCGGCAACGATCGGTAGGCGCCCGCGTGCGGTGATCTCGGGCACCAGCTTTTGTGCTGACGCTACGAACTCGCCGGCGTGGTACTGCTCGCCGGGGTCTTTGATATCGATGAGGTGATGGGGGAGCGCCGCGCGCTCGCTGGGGCCGGGTTTGGCGGTTCCGATGTCGAGGTGGCGGTATACCTGCATGGAGTCAGCGCTTATCACCTCCGCACGTCCCGCAAACCGCCTGAGCAGGACGTCGGACTTCCCTACCGCGGTGGGCCCGAAAAGGCACAGGACGCGTGGCGCGGGCACGCCTACTCCTCGATCTGGTACTGAACCTTTCGCGTGAGGATCTGCTTGATGGCGGTCGAGACGACCTTGCCCTGGTTGGTGTCGAGCTCTTCATCACCGGTAACGGTGATCTGATAGGCGCGGCGTATGGATGCGGCGGTCACTTCGTAGATATTCGAGTCCTCGTTGATGAGTTTTTCCAGCGGGATAATCACGGAGACGTCCTCCAAGTCGGTTCGTCGTATTTCCTCTCAATGTATCAACTTCCGCCGCGTTCGTAAAGTCCCGCAGAGCGTCCGTCCGAGCTCTGATGGTGTCGAGATCCCGCAATGACCACGAAAAAACACTATATGTAGCGTTTTTTTCGTATTAATGCTTGAAATCTCCCCGCGTATTCCGATACACTCCGTAGCGGACTGAAAAAGTCAGCATACAGGGCGCCGCGGCGCCAGATAAAAAACACCGGCAGGAGGGGCAATGGTGAACACTCAGCATGTGATAAAGAGAGACGGAACGCGCGCAGGATTCGACGGCAGCCGCATTCGGGATGCAATTCACAAGGCGATGGAAGCGGCGGGAAGTGACCCCACCTCCCTCGGCCTCGACGCTATCGTGGAGGAGATCATCGCCGAAATTGGGACCTCCTTTGCCGAACGGTCACCCGGCGTGGAGGAGATACAGGACATCGTCGAGCGCAGGCTCGTCGCGCGAGGTCTCTACGACGTCTCCAAGAAGTACATCCTCTACCGCGAACGGCGGCGCGAGGAGCGTGAGCGCGAACAGGCAGAGCGAATTCGAAAAGCCGTCGAGGGAAGCCTTCAAGTTGCAAAGCGCGACGGGAGCTTCGAGCCTTTCAACGGGGAGAAAGTTCGCCGCACCCTCGAGCAAGCCTCCGCCCATGTAGAGGTTCCGGATTTTGATCCGGTGGTTGAAGAGTTTGAGCGAAGCCTCTTTGACGGCATTTCCACCGCCCAGGTCCACCAGGCGCTCATCCTCGCAGCCACCGCCTTCGTGGAGCGCGACCCCGCATACAATCGCCTTGCAGCGGGGCTTCTCATGCAGCAGCTGCGAAGGGAGGTCTTCGCCACCTCTCTCGCAGGTCGAGCAGCCGAAGGCGCATATAAGGAGGCCTTCGTCTCCGGCATCAAGCGCGGCGTTGAGAACGGACTCTTCGATCCGGGCCTCCTCGAGTTCGACCTGGACCGGCTCTCGGCCACGCTTCGCACCGAGCGCGATGAGGAGTTTACCTACCTCGGGCTGCAGACGCTCTACGAGCGCTACCTGGTGAAGGACCGCGGACGCCTCCTCGAGACGCCTCAGGCCTTCTGGATGCGCGTCGCGATGGGGCTTTCCCTGCGCGAGGACGACCCGACCGCCCGCGCGCAGGAGTTCTACGAGAATCTCTCGAGCCTTCGCTTCCTCGCCTCGACGCCTACCCTCTTCCATTCGGGCCTCACCCATCCGCAGCTCTCCTCCTGCTACCTCTCCACGGTCGGCGACGATCTAAATCATATCTTCAAGGTGATGAGCGACAACGCGCAGCTTTCGAAGTGGTCGGGAGGAATCGGAAACGACTGGACCCGCGTGCGGGCCACCGGCGCTCATATCAGCTCCACGGGTGTGGAGAGCCAGGGTGTCGTGCCCTTTCTCAAGATTGCCAACGACACCACCCTCGCCATAAACCGCAGCGGAAAGCGCCGGGGCGCGACCTGCGCCTATATGGAGACCTGGCACCTCGATATCGAGGACTTCCTCGACCTCCGCCGAAACACCGGCGACGACCGGCGGCGCACCCACGACATGAACACGGCCAACTGGATTCCCGATCTCTTCATGAAGCGCGTGCGCGAGGGCGGGAACTGGACGCTCTTTTCCCCGGAAGAGGTCGCCGATCTGCACGATCTCTACGGCCGAGCCTTCGAGGAGCGCTACACCTACTATGAGAGGGAGGCTCAGGCCGGCGGCATCAACAAGTATCGCGTCGTGGAAGCGGTAAAGCTCTGGCGGAAGATGCTTACCCGGCTCTTCGAGACCGGGCACCCCTGGATTACCTTCAAGGATCCGGCGAACATACGAAGCCCCCAGGACCACGACGGGGTGGTGCACAACTCGAACCTCTGCACCGAGATCACGCTCAACAACTCCGACACCGAGACCGCTGTCTGTAACCTCGGCTCGGTGAACCTCGCCCGCCACGTCACCGCCCAGGGCGTGGACCACGAGCTCCTGAGCCGCACCGTCTCCACGGCCATGCGCATGCTCGACAACGTCATCGACATCAACTTCTACCCCACCGAGGAGGCGCGCCGCAGTAACATGCGCCACCGGCCGGTGGGCCTCGGCCTCATGGGCTTTCAGGACGCGCTTTTCAAGCTTCGCCATCCCTTCGACAGCCGCGGGGCGCAGGCCTTTGCCGACGAGATCATGGAGTTCATCTCCTACCACGCCATCCTCGCATCCTCGAAGCTCGCCGCCGAGCGGAGCGCCTACGAGAGCTTTCCGGGCTCCAAGTGGGATCGCGGGATCTTTCCGCTCGACACCCTCGACATGCTCGAGGCCGAGCGTGGCGTCGCGATACCCGTCCCACGCACGAGCCGCATGGACTGGACGCCGGTGCGCGAGCATGTGGCGCGGCACGGGATGCGAAACTCAAACACCATGGCAATCGCGCCGACCGCGACCATCTCCAACATCGCCGGGAGTTATCCCTGCATCGAGCCCATCTACAAGAACATCTACGTGAAGTCGAACATGTCGGGTGAGTTCACCGTGGTAAACGAGTACCTGGTGAACGACCTCAAAGCGCGGAACCTCTGGAACCAGGAAATGCTCGAGGACCTGAAGGCTCATGACGGGGACATAAGCCGAATGGATGCCATTCCAGCCGAGCTTAAAGAGCTCTACAAGGAGGCCTTCGAGATCGACGCCCCGCGGCTGGTGCAGCTTACCGCGCTTCGCGGCAAGTGGATCGACCAGAGCCAGTCGCACAACGTCTTCATGAGGGGTGTCTCGGGGAAGAAGCTCGAGGAGATCTACATGACCGCCTGGGAACTGGGCCTCAAGACCACCTACTACCTGCGGAGCCTCGGCGCCTCGCAGATAGAGAAGTCGACCCTGGACGCAAAGAAGTACGGCTACACCCAGAAGCGCGACACCGCGCCCGCGAAGCCGGCGGTGGCCGCCGGGGCGGGAGCCGAGGGCGCGCTCGCCGGGAAGAGTAACGGGAACGGCACCGACGCAGCGGGAAGCGGCGGCGACGCGGCCACGGGGGAGCGCCCCACGCGGATCGCGGCAACGGCTGTGACCACCGACGCCGGCTTCGCGGCGAGCATCGCGAGCATGAGCTCGGCAACGGAGATCAAGAACATCTGCAGCCTCGACGACCCGGACTGCGAGGCATGCCAATAGCGGGCGGAGAGAACATGGGCTGCTCTCCATTCGCTTCGCTCATGAGGTCGCAGCCATGTTCTTCCGCCCTGGAGGTGGGGGAACGCAGACGGGTTGGGTCGCGCTCGTTCGCGGGTCGCGCGGCGATTGCAGGTTCCAAATGGGTACGAGGATGGCGCCGGGTAGCGTGAGCGGGCGCAGCGGAAAGCCCGCAGGCGCCGCCCGCGGCTCAGGGCGAGCGGGAGTGAGCCCGGCCGAGCCGCGGAGCGAGCGGCGCCGAGGACTTGCAGCGGAGCACGCGGTCCGGCCACTACGCAAGCGCGGAGATGGCCTGGGGGCGAGGCAGGCGGCGTAGTGGTCGGGCACGCCGCAAAGTCTACGCCCCATTGTCTACGCCCCAATGTCTACGCGAAAGAGACGACGCCAGAAAACTTAAAAGGAGAAACCGATGCCGATCATCAACAATTCAAAGACGGATCCGAACAAGATTCTGCCGATGTCATACAGCTGGGCGCGGCAGCATTACAAGGATGCGCTGGCTAACACGTGGATGCCGGAAGAGATTCCGATGCAGGACGATATCGAGCAGTGGAAATCGCCGGGTGCGCTGAGCGAGGAGGAGCGCAGGCTCATTCTGTGGAACCTGGGCTTTTTCTCGACGGCGGAGTCGCTGACGGCGAACAATCTGGTGCTTGCAGTATACAACCATGTGACGAATCCGGAGTCGCGGCAGTACCTGCTGCGGCAGGCCTTTGAGGAGGCGGTGCACACCGATACGTTCATTTACGTCTGTGACTCTCTGGGGCTGGACCCCGACGAGATCTACGGCATGTACGATCATATTCCCTCGATAAAGGAAAAGGACGAGTTCGTGGTGGAGCTCACCAAATCGGTGGATGAGCCGAACTTTTCCACGGTGGGCACGGAGAACATTCAGCGCTTCCTGCACGATCTGGTGGGCTTCTACGTCATCATGGAGGGGATCTTCTTCTACGCGGGCTTTGCCATGATGCTCGCGCTTAAGCGGCAGAACAAGATGGTGGGCACGGGGGAGCAGTTCGAGTTCATCATGCGTGACGAGAGTCTGCATTTGGCCTTCGGGGTGGACCTCATAAATACGGTTAAGAGCGAGAACCCCGACGCGTGGACGCCGGAGTTTCAGGCCGAGATCACGCAGCTCATCGAGCAGTCGGTGGAGCTCGAGAAGATCTACGCGCGCGACGCCTGTCCCGAAGGCATCGTGGGCATCAGCTCCGAGCAGTTCGTGAACTACGTCGAACACATCGCCGATCGGCGCCTCGAGCGCATCGACCTTCCCAAGCGCTACCACACGCCGAACCCCTTCCCCTGGATGAGCCAGGCCACCGACCTCACCAAGGAGAAGAACTTCTTCGAGACGCGGGTGACGGAGTATCAGACGGGGAGTCTGGTGTGGGATTGACAAGCGGTTGGTAGCGGCGGGCTACCCGGGTTGCCGCGGGACCGCGGGGCGCGGGTGCGGGCCCGCCGGGTGGCGGCGCTACCTGCGGGTGGCGGTCCCGGCCCGCCGGGTGGCGGCTCAGATCTCAGCAGATCTCAGTGTGAATAATCGCTCGGCGCGAACAGCCGAGAGACCCGCTCGTAACTCTCGCGGTTTCCAATGTCGTAGCGCGAGCCCTCGAAGCGGAATGCGTACACCGGCGCGCGCTCGATGAGCCAGGGGAGGAAGCTGCCCGGCGCATCGCCCTCGCCGCCCTGCCGCAGGTAAGCGGGTAGGCGTTCGCGGAGGGTGCGCCGGGTGTAGGCGTAGAAGGGCGGCACCGCCCAGGTTGAGCGCGGCTCTGCGGGCTTCTCGGCAAAGTGCAGAAGTCGACTGTCGTCAGCGAGCTCCGCGACGCCCGTGCGTCGGAGCTGCTCGACGTCGGAGAGCTCGTGGGCGGTGATGCAGTCACCGCCCGCATCGCGGAAGAACGCGGCGAAGTCGGCAAGCTCGAAGTCGAAGAGGTTATCGCCGGCAAGGACAAGCGCCTCATCGTCCACGAGTGCCTCCTCCACGGCGAGATGGAGATCGGCGAGCGCGCCGATGCGGTTCGCGTTGGTTGTGGACCCGTCGTTTACGATGTCCACGCGCGGCCCGGCGTCAGCCGCGGAATGGGCGGTCGCTGCGCGCTCCTCCGAGCCGGCGCCATCACCACCCGGGCGCCCTACCGGGCCTGCGCCGAAGCGCCCGTCGCGCCACCGCTCGAAGTGCGAGGCGAAGCGAGCGTTGGTCACCACCACGAGACGGTTCATCCCCGCCACTCGGCGGGCGTTGTCCACGATCCGGTCGAGGATGCTCCGCCCGGCGACCTCGAGCAGGGGCTTGGGAAAGTCTCGAGTGAGCGGGTAAAGACGCGTGGCGTAGCCGGCGGCGAGAATGATGGCGGTCACAGCGACATTACCCCCGCTCCGTCGGCGGTCCTGCTGAAAAAGACCCGGTAGAGATCCGCGAAGGCCGGATGCGTTGCCGGATACACTTCGTCGATGCGCGCCCGGATGGACTCCTTATAGGCGGGATCCACGAGGCCGATGCAGCATCCGCGATAGCCGGCGCCGCTGAATCGCGCGCCGTAAACTCCCTCGCTCTCGGCAAGGGTCTCGTAGATCGTGATGAGCTCCGGGCAGCCGCTCTCGTACTTGGAGATCGAGCTCTCGCCGGAGGCGAACACCTGGCGACCGAACTCGTCGATATCGCCCTGCTTCCACGCCTCGACGCCGGCTTCCACGCGGGCAAGCTCACCGTAGAAGTGATCGGCTCGTCTGCGGAATCGTCCCGGCAAACCGTCTGCGTGTTTCTCGTACACGTCGCGGGGGATGTCGCGCAGCTTCACGTCGCGAAAGGCGGAAACCTCCATGCCGGCGAGCTCCTGCAGCAACCACGCGGCGACCTTGCACTCGTCGACGCGATTGTTGTAGTCGGTCTTGATAAGGGTCGTGCTGATTCCCGAATAAACGATGACGATCTCGAACTCGGGCATCGACGCAGAGCGCGGCACCATGTCGAATTCCTCGGTCCGGCAGTCCATGACCATGAGATAGCCGTCGCGGCTGAGGATATTCGCCGACTGGTCGAGAATTCCGTTATTCAGCCCGATGAAGTCGGTCTCCACCCAGTGGCTGTAGTCTATGAGCTCCCGCGGCGGGATCTCTATCTCGTTCACGTCACAGAGCGCCATGAGATAGGCGGTGGTAACCGCGGCGGACGAGCTCAGCCCGCCGATGGGAAGGTTGCCCCGCACGACGCCGCGGATTCCTCGGTGGAGCTTGAAGCGGCGCGAGAGCGAGAGCACCGCGCCCCGCAGGTAGTTCCCCCAGAAGGTCGGCACCATGTCCGGCACCTGATCGACGTGAAAGTACTCTTCATCAGGAAAATCGAGGCTCTGCACCCGCAGGTATCCGTCATCCTCGGGCGTGTAGACGAGGTCGATACTTTCGGTCAGCGCCATGCCGCTGACGACGCCGTCCTGGTGATCGACATGGGCGCCGAGCGGGCAGATGCGGAGAGGTGAGCGCACCGCGCGCGAGGGCGGCGCCCCGAACTTCCGCTCGTAGCGTTCTGTGACGTGCTCCATGGAGAGGGAGGCTACCCCACATTTCCTCTTGCCGCAAGCCGACATGCAACGCGGCGGCAGAGTGCCATGCGCCGTTCGCTGACGCTTCCCGCGAACGTGGACACGGACTCCGTTAACGTCCGTATACGCACAAAAGCCCGGCCGCAGAGACGCAGCCGGGCCGAAGTGGCGTATCGTGCGGTCTCCGGCCCCCTTCGGGGCGGCGGAGACCGGCGTCTACATGATTACCAGTGCCTACCAGTTCTCGCGAACGAGCTCGAACCAGCCCTGGGGCTTCTGACATGCGGGGCACTTCTTGGGGGGCTCTTTGCCCTCGAAGACATAGCCGCAGTTGAGGCAGGCCCAGATGGTAGTATCTTCGCGCTTGAACGCGCTGCCGTCGAGAAGGTTCTGCCGTAGTTTGTTGTAGCGTTTCTCGTGCTGCTTCTCGGCGACGCAAATCGCGTCGAACTGCGCTGCGACGCGGGGGAACCCCTCGTTGCGCGCGACGTCGGCATATCCTTTGTACATTTCGGTCCACTCGAAGTGCTCGCCGGCGGCGGCATGCTCGAGGTTCTCGGGGGTGGAGCCGGTCACGTCATCGGCGAAACCTGCGGGGAACGCAAAGGTGAACTCCACCTCGCCACCCTCGAGGTATGTCCAATACCGCTTGGCGTGCTCCATTTCCTGATTCGCCGTCTCGACAAAGAGCTGCGCGACCTGAATATAGCCGTCCTCTTCCGCCTTTGTGGCGAAGTAGGTGTAGCGATTTCGTGCCTGTGACTCACCGGCGAAAGCGGTGAGCAAGTTTTTTTCCGTCTGTGTTCCCTTGATACTAGTAGCCATTGTTGTCCTCCCGTCGGGATGTACGCCGCTTGTTGCTATGCCGGGTTGCGACGTAACATATCGACGCGGTCTCTCGACACAAACTGAGAGCAGAAAGTCATCCTGACTGCTTTGCTGATTCTTTCTCAGACTATAATACGAATTGCTCCTATCCGCAAGAGAAAATTGGACTAATCAAAAAAGAATTTACTGGTAGCGCAAATTTAATCTGCAACGTGCCGCCGACCGCCGCCCCAGAGAGGAACGTCGATCGGCAGACACATTACAGGTGAGGAGGTAGGAGTGGGAGGAGGCTAGTTGCTTTCCTGCTCGAAGGCGGTCCAGGAGAACCAGAAATGCTGAGAAGTGGTCATTGGCTCCAGTCGCGTGCCGGCAAGCGGACCGCTTGTGGCGCGGCCCCCGACGTCCCAGACGCTGCCGGTTTGTTCGTCGATAATGTCACCGTCCTCAACATCAAAGCTGAGCTCCCGGCCGTCGGCGCGGGCGAAAAAGGCGTTTGCCGTGCCCACGTCCCGCCCATCGGCGGTGCTTCCGGCGTCGAGCGGAGAGGCGGTACCTGGTGCCCAGAACACGGCGATCGAGTCGCCGCCGATCTGCGTGGTCACCACCCGCTCTTCGCGGAGCGTCGGATAGGGGAATGCCTCGGAGGAGTCGTTGTGAAATACCGTCACCACGCGCGTCATCGGAGAGAACTCGTCGTTGGTCGGGCCTCTGTAGAGGAAGGGCCGTTCGGCGGTATCGTAGCCGGAGTAGGGATTTCTGCCGTACGACCGGTTATAGCCGGTGTCTTTCGAGAGCACGCGGGCCTCCGGATACTCTTCGCCGGCATCCGACCATGCGAGCGTGAGCATAGGAACCATCTCCAGGCGTCCCCCGGCGTATGCCCCGGCAACGCCCCGCCCGGTTGCCTGCTGCCACCAGGTCTCGGTCTGCCGATCGTACATGAGGAGGTTGGAGTAGCGAAGCCTGCCCGTGGTCCCGAAGTCGAGCAACCGGCCGTCAAAGCGCCGATCGAAGGCGATGCCCGTATTGCAGAGCGGACAGTAGGTCACCGTCACCGGCCGCCCTGCTACGGTGTCGTTTACGATCTCGTGCCACATGAGGATCTGGATAGGGTATATGTGCGTTTCTCGTTCCTCGCCGGAGCCGACAGAGACCACCTGCACGGTCTCATCGGCGGCAATCCACGAATCGGCTTGCGAGATGGAGACGAACGTTGGCTCATCGATCGACGGGATCCCGTCCTTGGGCGGCCCCCCGGACATCACCTGGTCATAAGAGATGGTGGCCCTCGAGAAGTCGGTGGTAAACTGTCCGCCCGCGCCCCCCGGAGGTGACTGATCCTGCAGGTCGGCGGGGAGCTCGGGAGCTTCGTACGTGCCGGCTCCCCCCTCCGGTGCATCCGCCAAGACGGCACCCGCCCCACCGCCGTCAGTCGAGGCTTCGCTACTCTGTGTCCTCTCGGCGCCCGGTGTTTCAGGTGTCGGATCGCCGTCGGCGGAACCGGCCGTTCCGGTGCCACAGCCGGCAAGTACGGCAAAAACGGCGGCCAGCGCTGCAATATAGATTACTTTGATGGTCATAAGCTCTCCTGCCCAGAAACTACTGCGTCCGCGCCAGGAATTCTATATATGCCGGGAAATATGTTAAAAACTTGCTACAGCAACCAAAAGAGGTGCTTGGTCGACGCGCGGAGTGGAGTCGGAGTGCGCCCCGCTGGGCCGCAGCGGAGTCCTCGAGGCCGGCTGCATACGCTCAGCCTCGCGCGAGCAGCCCCTCTATCTTCTCGAGCATCGCCTCGTAGTGTGAACCGCGCCAGTACACGCGGCCGCAGCTTCGGCACCGGTAGAACTCACTGTAGTACTCACGGGTCTTCAGCGAGAGAACTCCTAACACCTCCGCCGGAGATACCGACTCGATAAGGCCGTTGCAGGCCATGCAGCGGCGAAACGGCTCGATGCGGCGGGAGAGGTCGAAGCGGCGAAGGACCTCGGCGGCCTGATCGAGGGGATCGTCGGATCGCACGAGATAACCGTGGGTGACCTCGCGACGCTTGAGGATTCCCACGTCACGGGTGAGGATGATGCGATTCTCGGCAATGCCGCGCTCCACGATTTCCGGATCATCCCAGGAGTTGTCGTAGAGTGTATCGAAGCCAAGCATTCGCAGAAGCCGCGCAAGCTTTCCGAGGTGCACGTCGAGGATGAATCGGGGCTCCCGCAGCGGCGTCGCCCGCACCCGGGAGATCTCGCCCACGTCAAAGCTCTCGAAGACGGGATACACTGCGATGCGGTCGCCGTCCTGTACACGGTAGTCAAAGCCGACCGATTCGCCGTCGACGAGGATCATATCAACTTCGGTGTGCGGCACCCCGAGGGACTCGATGAGGTCCTTTACCCCCGGATTTCCGATGAACCGCGTGCGATACTCCCGGTCTTCACTTTCCTCACATCGGGAGGGGAACCGATTGAGCTCCTCGTAGAGCCGAAGGATCGCCTCATTCATCGCGGGCGGCCGTGATGATGCGCTCGGCAACGCCCTCGGGGTCCATGTTCTGGGTGTCGATGACCAGATCCACGAAGTCGAACTCGTCGTTGTCGATACCGTAGAGCTGGAGATAGCGGTTGCGGTCACGCTCGTCGCGGGCCCTCGTCTTTCGAAGCACTTCCTGAAAACTACTTCCCTCGCGGCGCTGTATACGTGAGGCACGAACCGAGAGCGGCGCGGTGAGGTAAACCTTTAGGTCCGCCTCATCAAGCAACCATACTGCAAGCCGGGAGCCGAGAACGCAGTCTCCCTCCCGGGCAAGCTCCACCTGCCGCTTGTCGAGGTAGACGTCGAGGCTGGAGTCTTCCTCGGCCTGACGGCGCACCTCATCGAAGCTTATTCCGCGCTCGGCGGCCAGGGCCCGGAAGGTGTAGTTGACCAGCCGCAGGCCGAGCCGGTCCGCTACAATGCGGCTCACGGTCGAGTTGCCGCAGCCACTCTTGCCCGAAATCGCTATCTTCACTCACCTACTCCACGTTTCGCAATTGTTCACGGATGTTTTCTACGGCGTTCTTTGCCTCGACGACGCGGCGGTTCACGTCGGAGGCGAAGCTCTTGGAGGCGACGGTATTCACCTCCCGATTGAGCTCCTGGCAGAAGAAGTCGAGCTTCTTACCGACCGCGCCCTCTGTGGAGACCGTCTCCTCGAATGACTTCAGATGCGCGCGAAGCCGCACGAGCTCCTCGTTTATCGAGTGCTTGATGAGAAGCGAGGCGATCTCCCCGTAGACTCGGTCCTCGTTGGCCTGCTCGCCGAGCACCTCGTCGAAGCGTTCTTTGACATTCTGCCGAAGCGCCGCCTCGAGCTCCGGGGCGCGCCCCTCGAGCTCGTCGACGACCTCCCGGATCCGCGTCAGCTGGGACATAACATCATCCCGGGTGGACGCTCCCTCACGGGCACGCGAATCATCGAACTCCGCGAGCGCCTTTTCGAGGGTGGGCCGCATGAGCTCCCAGTAGTCGTCGATGTCCCGGCTGCGCTTGACCTCCATGATGCCCTCGATCCGCATCACGTGGGACAGCTTCACCTCTTCCCCCGAGCCGAGGATTTCACTCATCTCGCGAAGCGCATTACGATAGGCGCCGAGCGTGGGTCGATCGATATTTACCGACACGTCGGACTCGCGGTCGTGCACGCGCAAATAGATCTCCACGCGCCCCCGTAACAGCCACGGCGCCACGAACTCCCGCACCGAGGGCTCGAGCGGGCTCAAGAAAGACGGGAGGTTCACGAAGACGTCGAGGTAACGGTTGTTGTAGGATTTCACCTCCGCGGTGATCTCCAGGTTTTCCGCGCGGTACTCGGCGTAGCCGAAGCCGGTCATACCCTTCATGCGTCTTCGCTCTCTTTCGATCGGGCCGCATAGAGCCGGTGGGACAGCACCCAGTTGTTCCCCGCCCCCATCGTGATGAAAAGATCCCCTGCGGTAAGCGCGTCGCGGAGCTCGGCCTCCGTATCGTCCACCTTCTCAATGTATCGCACCGCGGGATGACGCGCCGCGACCGCATTTGCGAGGTCCCGGCCGTCAATCGACCCGTCGAACTGCTCACGAGCGGAGGCATAGATCTCGTGGAGGATGACCTCGTCTGCATCGGCGAAACAGATTGCGAAGTCCGCGAGCAGTGCCGCGGTCCGCGAGTAGGTGTGAGACATGAAGTCGACGATGAGGCGACGGTCGGGATAGAAGCGCCGGATTCCGGCAAGTGTTTTGCGAATGGCGGTCGGGTGGTGGCCGTAATCGTCGAGAAACAGCACCCCACCGGCCTCTCCGATGACCTCGCTGCGGCGGCGGGTGCCGGCAAATTCGCGCAGCGCCGCGGCCGCGTCGGCCGCCTCGAGGCCCAGGCCGGTGTCGTCCGCGGAAGCGCCCCCCGCCACGCCGCCGTGGCGCCCGGAGGCTTCAAACCCCGCTGCGGCGCCCGGGCTCCGCGCGGCAAGGCGTGAAACCGCGCAGAGCGCGGCTGCGGCGTTTATCGCGTTGTGCTCACCGGGCACGCGGACCTCGAAGGGCTGGTCGGAGCCGGCAAGGCGGAACTCGGTCCGCCCGGGTAGCGTTAGCACGTGCTCGACACCGAAGTCCCCGCCGGCCTCTCGACCGTAGGCGGTACGTCCGACATCCGAACGCCGCGCGGCGCACAGTAGATGAGCTCCCCGCCGGGGGGTAAACGCTCGATGTAGGTGATGAAGGCGTCGCGGATATCGCCGTAGTTACGATAGTAGTCGAGGTGATCCGGCTCGATACTCGTGACGATGATGATGTCGGGGTGGAAGTCGAGGAAGTGACGCCTGTACTCACAGGTTTCGGCAACGAAGAACTCCTGCCCGCCGGAGTAGGTCGACATCCCGTCGAAATCGGCGACAGCACTTCCCACGAGGACCGCGCCGGGAAGACCGAGACGCTTTACGAGGGTCCCGATCATCGCGGTCGTCGTGGTCTTTCCGTGCACTCCCGATACCCCGAGGGCCACACGGCCACGGGAGAGCTCTCCGAGGGCCTCGGTATACGTGAAGCGGGGAATGCCGCGATCGCGGGCCGAGGTGAGCTGAGGATTGCTCTCAGG
>JAAAOR010000084.1 GCA_009908735.1 Spirochaetota bacterium
GTCCCCTGGAGTACTGGCGGGGGTTCTGGGCGAGCGCCTCGACGATTGCCGCAAGCCTGTGGAGCCGGATCGAGGAGCACAGGTGGCTGGCTTCCTGCTCCCGCCAGCGTCAGGAGTACTGGTGGCGAGGGCTTGAGATCTGCCGGCTCATTCACGGTCTGGCCGCCGAAGTTGAGACGCTGCTGGACAGCGGGAAGATCATCGCCACGCATTCGCTCGATTATCGTGAGATCCGTTACCCCGAAGAGCCACTCCACCGCATCTTTGCGTTTACCGCCGCTGTCCGCGCCCCGTAGACTGGCCTCCTCAGGGAGGAGCCGGCAATGGAGAAGGAATTGGCAGAACGTATCGCGCTGTTTCGCTTCGGGGTCATCGCCCCGTTGGTTGACCGTCATCTCTCACGGGGAGAGCGAGAGCGGCTGCTGGGCGAGATCACTGGTGGGGTCTGGCAGATTCCCGGCTCATCGAGAACGTCGGTGGCTCGCTCGACGGTATCGAAGTGGCTCACCGCCTACCGAAAGAGTGGCGGAGATATCACAAGCCTCGAGCCGCACCCCCGCAGCGACCACGGCGCGAGCCGCAGCATCGACGAGGAAAGCGCCGCGGCGCTCATCGCGCTGAAACAGGAGTTGCCGGACTGTTCGCTCGAGGCACTGTTGACCCTTGCCCGCAGACGCGGTGTACTTCACCCCGGATTTTCAGCGTCGCGACAGAGCATTTACCGCCTCTTTGCTCGCCACGGACTCAATGAGCGACACCCACAGGCGGTCGACCGCAGAAAGTTCGAGGCGGAGCTGCCCAACGATCTGTGGCAGTCGGACTGGCTGCACGGGCCGAAGGTTGAGGTCGGCGGGATCCTGAAAAAGACCTATCTCTTCGCCATCCTCGACGATCATTCGCGCCTGGTCACCCACGCGCAATTCTACCCAAGCGAATCGATCGACAGCTTCCGTGACTGTATCATCCAGGCACTGGAGAAGCGGGGATTGCCGCGTCGGCTCTACACCGACAACGGCTCGGCGTTCCGCACCCACCAGTTGCGTTACGCCTGCGCTCGGCTGGGAATCGCGCTGTTGCACTCGCGACCGGGTATTCCGGAGGGACGTGGGAAGATCGAACGATTCTTCCGCACCGTGCGCACGCAACTCCTTCCCGTGCTCACCGATGCAAAGCGGCTCGAGGAGCTCAACGCTGGGCTGTGGCGGTGGCTGGAAACCGACTACCAGGTGCGTCCTCACTCTTCCACCGGCACCTCGCCACTCCAACGATACACCGCTGCCTTACACGCGCTGCGCCCCGCGCCGAAGGCGCTCAGAGACTACTTTCGCATTCCCGTAACCCGCAAGGTCGACAAGGACCGCACCGTGAGTCTCTGCGGAAGGCTCTTCGAGGCCCCGGTAGGGCTCATCGGACGCTCGGTAACGCTGCTCTACCACAAGGAGGACCCGCTTCGGGTAGAAGTACTGCTCGAGGAGAAGAGCCACGGTTTTCTCGTGCCGCTCGACCCGCTGGTCAACAGCCGTGTACGCAGAACCGCGAATCTCGACATCGATGTCCTGCCGCCGCAAACGCTTGGCGACAGTGAACCGTACCGCGGCGGCAGCCTCTTCGGTGGAGGCAAGCAATGATTGCGCTCTCCAACGCCTTCGGGCTCTCTTCAGAACCCTTCGCCCAGGATGTGCCCACCGACAAGCTCTTCGCCCTTCCGGGGCTCTCTGCCTTTCTCGACCGATTCGATTACGCCGTGCGTATCGGTGCGGCCACTCTCATCACCGGTGAGGTCGGAAGCGGCAAGAGCACCAGCCTCCGTGCCGCCGCAAGCCGCCTGCACCCGAGTCAATACGTGGTCATCGCGCTTGTCGCCTCCTCCGGTTCGGTGCTCGACTTCCTGCGCTCGCTGTGCCTCGAGCTCGGCTCACCTGAGATCTCAAGCTCCACCGCCAAGCTCACCCGCATGATTCGCGAGGCCTTCGCCACCATCACCGCGAAGAAGCAGCAGCCGCTGCTCATCATCGACGAGGCGCATCTGCTTCGCCTCGAGCTGCTCGCACAGTTGCATGCGCTCACCCAGCTACCATTCGACCGTCAGGCCATGGTGCCCATGGTCTTGAGCGGACAGAACATCCTCGTCGATCGGCTGCTGTTCCACACCTCCCGTCCCTTCGCCTCGCGGGTCATCGGGCGCACCCTCCTCGAGGGGCTACGACGGGAGCAGATGGCCGACTATCTCTCCCACCACCTGTCTATCGTCGGCGGAAAGCCGGAGCTCCTCACCGACGAGGCGGTCACCGCCATACACCAGAGCTCAGGCGGCCTCTTGCGACGCGCCAACGCCCTCGCCAGAGGGGCAATGCTCGCGGCCGCCGGCTCGGGGCAGTCAGTTGTGACCGCTGAGCACGTGCGCCTTGCCGCCACCGAAATCCTGTAGATCTACCCGATGCGGCCGCCGGACCCCGCGGCCGTCTCTTCTCCTTTGTCTCAGATAGCGTGAGAATCGGTTATCCGGTAGCGTGAGACGTTACATGTGGCGATTACCTCCAGGGCGTCGCGCGCATCCGCTGTACCAACCCAGGGTGCGGGCACGATTATTTCCGGCCCTTTTCGTGTAAG
>JAAAOR010000060.1 GCA_009908735.1 Spirochaetota bacterium
TCGAGGGGCACTGCAGTCTCGAGTTGTACGAGCTCCCGGCTCATGCGGGCACTCTCACGGCCCTCCTCGAGCTTTGACCGGCGACTTTTCTGGGAGATCTCCTCGAGCCGATCGTAGATGGCGGAAAGACTGCCGAACTCCGAGAGAAGCTGGGCGGCGGTTTTCGCGCCGATCCCCTTCACGCCCGGGACGTTGTCACTCGTGTCCCCCACGAGCGCGAGGTAATCGCCGACCTGCTCCGGATAGACCGACCATTCCTCATGTACCTGATCACGGTCGAGCTCGGTGAAGTCGTTGTTCTCGGGCTTGAGAACCGTAACATGCTCGCCGACAAGCTGCAGGAGATCTTTGTCCCCGGAGATCAGATAGCAGGCGCGCCCCTCGGTGCGACACTGCTCGGCAAGTGTCGCCATGATGTCGTCGGCCTCGTAGCCGTTGACGCGCAACGCCGGCACGCCGAGCGCGGAGAGCATCTCCTCGATGATGTCGATCTGCTGGTGAAGCTCTTCCGGGGTTTCCTCGCGATTTGCCTTGTACTCCTCGTACTGCTCATGTCGAAATGTCGGTGTCAGAGAGTCGAGTACGACGGCAAAATGCCGCGGCTCCCGCAGGTCGAGGAGGCGATACAGCGAGCGGAAAAAACCGAAGATGGCGGAGGAGTTCCGCCCCTGCGGATTTCTCAGCGGCTTTCGAATGAAGGCGAAGTAGGAGCGGAAGACGAGGCTGTAGCCGTCAAGCAAATACAGGGGTTCGGGCATAGCATCGTTATATCACGGAGAGCCGGGGGATGTCCTCGGCCCCGAAACATCGGGGCGCGGGCCGCCGCGCCCCGCCGGACCGCCGTGCGACCGTCTATGTGGTTATGTCGACGAGCCGACTCTCCGTCGAGCGGTAAAGCGCCTTGCCGGTGTTGGGGAGTCTGAGATCCCGGATTTCCTTTTTCAGCTCATCGATGCGCTCGCGCATCAGGGCGCGATTCTGCTCGTTGCGCTCGAGCACGCGCTCGCGCAGGCGGGCGAGAGATGCCCGAAGGGGCGGAATCCGGCTCTCTTCGTCGGGATATGCCGAGCGGTAGAGACTCTCGAGTGGACGAATCACTTTCTGGAAGGCCTGAATCTCGCCAAGTACGGTGGTCTCGAGCTGAACGTATCCCTCGAGCGATTCGACATCACGGTCCTCGATGGCCCGTTGCTCGTAGTCAAGAATATCGAGGTACTCCTGAAACTTCGCCCGCTGCTGCACGAGCATATCTCGGAGTCGATGAAGCATTGACACGCGTTCCGAATGGTCCATGACGCCTCCTCAGCCGGAGATGTTGAGTCCCTGACGGGGGCCGCTACCACCGCCGGCGTCGCCGGTGCTCTTCGCCGCCTCGTCCCAGGCATCCCGGAGGGTCTGAACGAGCGGACGGACCTGCGCCAGATACGAGACGTCCTTCTTGACGTTGGCCTCCATGAGCTGGTTATTGAAATACATGTAGAGGTTGAACAGGTTCTGCGACATCTCACCTCCGTTCTCAAAATCCAGAGAGGTCATGAGCTCGGTGAAGATGTCCTGAGTCTTGCAGATGGCGTTGTGGATGCGGTCGAGCTGCCGCGTCCCGGATTCCAGTCCGGATTTTGCCAGATCGATCTGCCGCAGAGCTTCGTCGTACAGCATGACGATGATCTGGCCCTGACTGGCGGTTTTGACTCGCGTTTGCCGGTAGGCGTCTACCGGGTTGGCGTTATAGCCCATGTTCACCTCCGTTAGTGTATTGCATGATCCGTCTCATCTCAACCTATCGGGCGTGCTCGATGAGAGTAGACACCGGAACGATATCGTACCCCCGCTCCGTTAAGCGATTTATGAGCAGATCCAACTTCTGAAACAAGTAGTCGTCCCGACCACCGTACGCGCTGCTTTCGCCCGGGGTGCCGACGCGCATTGCGATCACCGAGCCCGGCTGCTTTTCCTCGAGGATTCGCTCGACGATCTCCGCGCTCGAGCGATACAGGCTGGTCACGCCGCGACCGTCACGCCGCGGCACCCAATCGAGGGCGTCGACATCGCGGCTCACATAAGTGTAGCTCATCTCCTGTGACGCACGGATAATGGCCGGACTTACGAAATAATAGGGCGCATGCCACAGAAGTGAGAGCTCCGAGCCGGTAACCTCGAAGTAGTCATCCTCGTTTCGGGCAAGTCCCTCGGTGACGAAATCCTTGGTGATCTCGTAACGTGCGTCGGTCATGTCGAAGTAGGTGTAGAAGAGCGATCCCACCTCATGGCCGGAGTCATCTATTTCGCGAACCGCGCCGGGATGCCGTCGAATGAAATCGCCGTTGACAAAGAAGGTGGCCTGAATGTCGTATTCGGAGAGGGTGTTGAGGATACGCGTCAGCCCTTCGACGGAATCTATGGCGTTGAACACAAACGCGACCTCACGGGCCCTCGTGCGGCTTCCGTGCGCGAAGTTACGGAAGTCCACCTCGCGCCCCTCTTCGGGGAAGGGTTCGTAGCGCCGCACAGGCGGCGCGAAGAGAGGAGTCGTGCCGACGTCCTCGCTTTGCCTGATCATTACGATGTTCTCGTAACTCCCCGAATCGAAGCTCTCCAGATACACCCGATAGCGATTAGAAGCCCCTTGCGCGGCCCGTACATCGAAACCGTCCGCCGGCACGAATCTCCCGTCCTCATACCGGTAGGAACTGCCTCGACTGACGGTAAGAACGGCACCGCTGTCGCGATGGTAGCCAAAACCATCGGCATCAGACAAGGCCAACAGCTGCCGCTCACCCGCCTCCCACTCGACCTGCTCGATGCGCGAGCTACCGCCGACCACGAACGTCTCAGCATCGCGCCAGATGAGGTGAAGGGGGTCGTGGTATGAAAGGCTCGCCTGCACCTCCCACGACTCGTAGTCGCGGACTTCCACCCGATTTCTGAAAAGAAGCGCGATCGAGCGGCCGCGGGGACCGAGGACCATATCGTGCAAGCCCCGGACATCGAGCTCGTCCACGTCGATGTCGGCCGGCTCGACAGGTATCGACATGCGGTACACGCCGGTCTGGGTGCTGCCACCAAGCATGCTCTCAGTGAGCACGGTCAGCATGCCAATGGACGACCATGCCACACGCTTCACGCGGGTGTTTCGCGGAAGCGACAGGTAGGGATATGTCACCGAGGAGCCGGTGGAAACGAAGTCGTCCCCGCGCAGATACAGCAGAAAAACGTTCCGTCCTCCCTTGTTCAGCAGAATCGTGCGGCCGTCGGGAGCGATGTGAAAGCTGTCGAAGTTCGGGTCAAAGACAAAGGGTATCTTCCCGACGATATCGCCGACCTGCAGCAGCTCCTGGTAGAGCGTCCGGGGGAAAAACTCGATGTCGCGCGCGCGATATACGAGAGACCCCGAGAGATAGTAAAGCGAGCCGTCCGCCGCCCAGGAGGCGCTCTCGACGCTGCCGTTGCCGAGATCGCGGAACTCTTCGGCGATGACGCGTCCCTCGGTGAGTTGATCCAGGGAGTAGTAGTAGAGAGTGTTCTGCTTACCGTAAATGAAGAACTCCGAGCCGGGCGCCCATTTCACGGGCGCGCCCGATAGCTCGAGCTCGATCCTCTCGCTGACCACAATTTCGCGCCCCTCATCGAGGTCCTTCAGCACAAGACTGCCGAACGCGGGACTTGTCTCGCGCAGGAACACCAGAAAGCGGCCGTCGGGGGAGGTGCTGATCGGGGAGATCTTGCCGCTTCGGATTTGGCTCCCGTTCACGAATGAGGGAAAGTCTGCCACCGGGGCGAGGTTCTCAAGCTCGCGGTTGGTGCGGAACACGCCGTAGCGGTTCTGTATCTGCAGCTGTCCCGTGTCCGGAAGGATGGCCATCCGCTCGGGGAACACGGTGAGCTGCTCGAGCTCGGAGTCCCCGACATCGGCGAGGAAGAGAGTATCGTAGGAGCCGAAGTCGGGCGCTTCCACCGTTGCGCGGAAGAGCAGTCTGTTGTCCTCCGCCAGGTCGAGCCCCGAGAATGCGGCCTCAGAGAACCCGACCGCCACTACGAGAACAGACAGCAGAATCGCCAGAGCCGACCGTCGCGGCCTTAAAGCTGCACTCACCATTTCTTTTTTAGTGTCGGCACTGTATGTGGATTGCTGAATGTGTCGGCTCACGTTTTCGATTCAGATGGTTTCAGATAACTGAGGTCGGATCTGCCGTGCTGAGAAACTCGTCCAGTTCCCGCTCGAGCTCGTCGAGCATGCGTTCCATGCGGGCCATCCGGGCCTCCGTACGCATGGAGTTTTGCTCTTCAATCCGTCGGAAAGGCTCTTCCAGTACGGCTTCGAGCTCATCGTACTCGTCCATTGGTTACACTATATCTAAGTCGCGCGAAGCAGGCAACGGAAATCGATACTCACAGAAGCTCGGCTGCGAGCTCCGCAAGCCGGCTTCGCTCGGAGCGGGTCAGCGTGACGTGCCCGAACACATCCTGCCCCTTGAAAGATTCGACGAGAAAGGACAGGCCGTTGGAGTTGGAGTCGAGGTAGGGACTGTCGATCTGATAGGGGTCGCCGGTGAGCACCACCTTCGACCCCTCCCCGGCACGGGAGACAATGGTCTTGATCTCATGCGGGCTGAGATTCTGCGCCTCATCGATGATGATGAACTGCCCCGGCAGCGATCGGCCGCGGATGTAGGAAAGCGCCTCAAGCTCGATCACGCGATTGTTTATCAGCTGCTCGGCGCTCTTGATGTTCTGCTTACGGTACACCGACAACAGGTACTCGAGGTTGTCGAACAGGGGCTCCATCCAGTGGGAGAGCTTCTCGCTCTTCGCGCCCGGCAGGTAGCCGATATCCTTTCCCAGCGGAATGACCGGACGACTGATAAGCACGCGGCTGTAGAGATGATCCTCCAGCGTCATTCGCAGACCGGCGGCAAGTGCGAGCAGGGTCTTGCCCGTGCCGGCCTTTCCGACGAGGCTCACCAGGTTCACCGCCGGATCGAGAAGAACTTCGAATGCCATCCGTTGCTCGTCGTTGAGCGGTCGCACCCCGGCCACGGACGGCATCTTATGATCGGTAAAGCGAATGCAGCCGCCGTCGGGGTCATAGCGTCCGATCACATGCTCGCCGGCGCTGCGGTCGCGGAGGATCACGAAATGATTCGGCGGCAGCACCTCGTTCCACTGCAACTCGCCTTCGCGTTCAAGCTGCTCCATGGTATCGTGAGTCGCGTCGAGGGTGGAGTAACCCGCGTAGAGCTTGTCGATGTTAACTTTTTGCTTCTCGTAGTCCACGGCTTTGAGCCCGAGCGCGGTTGCCTTCACCCGGGCGTTTATGTCCTTGGATACGAAAAAGACCTGCTTGCCTTCGAGCTGCATCTGATAGGCGGTAAGGATGATCTTGTTGTCGGCGCTGTCGTGGAGCAGATCGGTGGGCATGCGCTCGGGGTCGGCAAGCACCACCCGAAGAATCGAACCGTTCTCGATTTTCACGCCCTCGCTCAACGTCCCGTGCTTACCTGCGCGATCGAGAAAGCGGATGGCGTGGCGTGCGTTTCGCCCGCGCTCGTCGCTGAACGTCTTCAGCCGATCGAGCTCCTCGAGCACCCACAGCGGCACGACCACCTCGTTGTCCTTGAAACTGAGAATGGCGTCCGGACGGTGAATCAAAACGTTCGTGTCGATGACGAAGGTTTTCAACTCGCCTTTCTTTGCTTTGCCCATGACAGCAGCGAGTATATCCGAACTTGCCCGCTATTGCACCCCGGCCCGGGCATTCACTATCATAGGCCCCTATGGCCGGTCAGCCCGTCATCGTTCAAGGCGACAGCACGCTTCTCGTCGACGTGCATGATCCGGGTTTTGAAGCAGCGCGAAACGCCATCGGTGCGTTTGCCGAGCTCGAGAAATCTCCGGAACATATTCACACCTACCGCATGAGCCCGCTCTCTCTGTGGAACGCGGCGTCGGCAGGCTGGAGCGCCGATGATGTCATCGGTGTGCTCGACACCTATTCCCGCTATCCGGTGCCCGATCATATCGGCGAGAACGTCCGCGACCTCATCTCCCGCTTCGGGAAGCTGGTGCTCCGCGCCTACGACCGCGACGGCGAAGCCCCCGTAGGTGAACGCGGTGATGGGGGGCGCACCCCCCGCACCGACGCCGCCTCGACCGAGCTTTTCCTCGACGTGGAGGAGGAGAGCATCCGCGCGGAGCTCGCCGCCAACAAGCGCGTGCAGGGGATGCTCCGTACCGCGGAGATGGACGAACGCTCCGGGTTCATCGTCTCCCTCTATGACCGCGGCACGCTGAAGCAGGAGCTGACCCGCATCGGCTACCCGGTCAAGGATGAGGCGCCCCTCACCGAAGGCGACTACCTGGAGGTGAAGCTCGGAGAACGCACCACCGACGGGGGTCCCTTTACCGTACGAGACTATCAGCGGGAGGCGGCGGGCGCCTTCTACGGCGACGGGCGACCCGGCACGGGTTTCGGGACCGTCGTCATGCCCTGCGGGGCGGGCAAGACGATCGTGGGGATGAAGGTTATGGAGCTTGCCGCCACCCAGACCCTCATCCTCACGACGAACGTCGCGGCAACCCACCAGTGGATCGACGAGCTCATCGACAAGACCGAGCTCAGCCGCGAGCTCGTGGGCGAGTACACCGGCGGGAAGAAGGAAATCAAGCCGGTTACTATTGCCACCTACCAGATCATCGTCTGGCGTCCCGATCGCAACGAGGACTTTCCCCACTTCGAGCTGTTCCGGGCACGGAACTGGGGGCTCATCATCTACGACGAGGTACATCTGCTGCCCGCACCCGTGTTCCGCGTAACCGCCGAGATTCAGGCGCTGCGCCGGCTCGGGCTCACCGCGACGCTCGTGCGCGAGGATGGGCGCGAGAGCGACGTCTTCAGCCTCGTCGGGCCGAAGCGCTACGACGTGCCGTGGAAAGAGCTCGAGCAGAAGGGCTGGATCGCCGAAGCAGTGTGCTATGAGCTCCGCGTCGAGCTCCCCCCGGGGGACAAGATTCCCTACGCCACCGCCGACAGACGAGGCAAGTTCCGGATTGCCAGCGAGAACGAGCGAAAGATCGACATCACCAGGCAGCTCGTAGAGAATCACCGCGAAGATGCCATCATGGTGATCGGGCAGTACCTCGATCAGCTCAAGCGCATTGCCAAGGACCTCGACGCCCCCATCATCACCGGAAAAACCCCCAACGCGAAGCGCGAGGAGATCTACGCCGCCTTCCGGCGGGGCGATCAGCGCATCATCGTCGTCTCGAAAGTGGCCAACTTCGCGATCGACCTGCCCGATGCCTCGGTTGCCATCCAGGTCTCCGGCACCTTCGGCTCGCGGCAGGAGGAGGCTCAGCGGCTCGGGCGCATTCTCAGGCCCAAGGAACGAAACTCCTTCTTCTACACCCTCGTCTCACGGTTTACCACCGAAGAGCAGTTCGCGGCCAATCGTCAGAAGTTTCTCACCGAGCAGGGCTACAAGTACCACATCGAGATCTGGGAGTAGGCGGTGGCGGACATTTCTCAGTGGCGAAAGACCCTCCTTACCCTGCCCGACACATCTTTCTTCGAGCTCGTGCGGAACTACCTCGGCGAGGTCCAGACTCCCTTCAACAAACAGTCGCTGCTCGACCGTCTCCAGGCCTTTCTCAAGCGCCCGGCAACCCGGGAGGCGATGATTGCCTCCATCGACGAGAATGACGCCCGCTTCCTCTCGGCCGTCGAGTTCCTGGACGGACCGGTGCGGGAGCAGCTCCTGTCCTTTCTCGGAGCAGAGTACACTCGCCTGGAAATCCAGAATCGACTGCTCAACCTCCAGGACCGATTACTGGTCTTCCCGGAGGCGGAGTCCGACCGGCTCTACATCAATCCCCTCCTCGAGCCGGTGCTCTCCGGGCGCATTATCGGCCCGTCGGTGCTCTTCCCACGCACACCGGTGGAGCACGAGCCCGAGGGCGAGCCTTGGCTGACCGACACCCTGCTCGCAGCACTGTTCTCGCTGCTTATGGAGCAGCCGCTATCGTTCCGCGCCGACGGCCGGCTGAAAAGGCGCGACCACAGGCGCCTCTCGGACGCCGCCCCGCTCCTCCTCGAGGATGAGGGCCGGCCGCTGGAGCTCGTGCGCCACGCGTTCTCCACCCTCGGACTGGTGGAGGACGACGGGACCGATATGAAGGTGATCGTCGACTCCTGGCGCGATTTCGCGCGCCTGTCGACGCCCGGGCGCCTGGCCACTACATGGGCTGCAGCCGCCGGACTGGGGGTCGACGCCGGCTGTGTGCTTCAGACCACGCTCACGAGCGTGGAGCCGGGCTACGCCCTTCGCGAGTCCCACCTTCTGCAGCTCATGGAGGTCGCTGCAGGCGAGTGCGGCACCCGGTCGGTAGCAGGGAGCGCAGCGCCGGCAGTGGGCCCCGAGCCTGCCACGTCGGACTCGGCCGGGACCTCGGTTCTCGAAGTGCTCTGCGAGCTCGGCGTCTTCTTCGATGGTGGAGAGGCCCGCTACGCGCCGCGCGCCGCTGCCCGCTCAGCGTTGGCCCCCGGCGAAGACGGGGGTGGAGACGTAGCCGGGGCCGCCGACGCCGTCGGTAGCACCGCCTCGAAAAGCGACGGCCCGAACGCCGTCCCTGCCGGCGTGGTCACGCCCAGTTATCAGCTCACCATCACCCCCGCCGCTACCCTCGCGCAAGCTCTCCCCGCGGTAGCTGCCGCCGAGCTGCAACGCTACGACCGCTACTGCGAGTACGAAATCCGGCGTGACGCCGTGGTCCGGGCCTTTCGCGGGGGCTTCCGCGGGTCGGAAATCACCACCGCCCTCGAAGAGCTCCACCACGCGCCGCTTCCACAGAACGTGGCATTTTCAATATCAACCTGGGGGGATGAGTACGAGCGGATCGAGCTCCTCGACGGCGTGGTTCTCCTCGTCGATGAGAGCCACGCCCCGATGCTCGAGCACAGCCCGCAACTCGCGCCGTTTCTCCGCCGCCGCCTCGGACCCGGCGCCTTTCTCCTCTCGCGGGCTGAGGAACGGGAATGGCGACAGGCGCTGGGGGACGCCGGTGTCGGGGCCGTACCGGAGGTGAAGACCATGGGCACTGCCGCCACCTCGGAGCTGCGCCCCTATCGCTTTCGCGAGCCACGCCGTGTGGCTCCGCCGGGCGGCACGCAGGGGGGCGCCGCGGGCGCCGACACGGCCGACACTGGAGTGGACCCTGGGGCCCTCGTTGGGGACCGCGAGGCCCAGCAGGAGACGCTTCTCGCGGCGGCCGATGCCGCGCCCCTCGGAGATGAGCAGCGAAGAGAGGTGCGGCGCCGCATCGAGCGCAGGCTCATCGTGGTGCCCGAGCAGATTAGCCGGGCAGTGGTCCCACGAGACGTACCCGAGGCTCGGGGCCTCGATTACGTGGGGAAAGTGCGGCTCATCGAGCAGGCCCTTTCGCGCGGCACCGACTATCTCGAGATCGTGGAGCGGGGAAGCGGAGGCGGGCCGCAGCGACTCTTCCTCCGCCCCGGCCGCCTGGACAAGCGCAGCTCGCACCTCCTGCTGCAGGGCGAAACCGTGGGCGAGGGGCGAGAGATCAGCGTTCGGGTGGACAAAATCGGACTGGTGCGCGTGGTGCGCGGCACACTCTTCGTACGCTAAGCCGTGCGCTAAGCCGTACGCTAAGCCCTCTAAAGAACGTGCTCGAAATGGGCGGCCTGGGCGAGGGCCTGTTCCTCGAACATGCTCGTGCCCGGAATGATCAGGCAGCCCGCGGCCGCCGCGCGCGTGAGGAAGCGAGTGTGCTCGGGCGCGTAAATCAAATCGTAGGCAATCTCGTGTCCCCGGAACTCGTAGAAGGCCAGTGGGTCGGCGGTGACCTGCGGCTCCATGCCCACCGAGGTGGTCTGCACGATGAGAGTCCCGTGCTCCTCGATGAGGGATGCGGCGTCAGGCCCGAGCGCCGCAACCACGGGCTGCTCGCCACCGACGGCATTCGCGATGTCCGCGCCCATGCGCTTGGCGCGCTCGGGCGTACGATTGACGATGCAAAGCCGCACTCCCAAGCGCAGGAGCGCGAACACCACCGCCCGTGCCGCACCGCCGGCGCCCACCACGGTCGCCCGCATACCGTCGAAGGCTTCCGGGCCGCTCGCACCAATGGCCCGCTCGAGCGGCAGCAGGAACCCCGGAACGTCGGTGTTGATCCCGCGTCGCCGCCCGTCGGTGAAGAGGACCGTATTGCAGGCGCCGACCGGTACCACGGACTCGTCGGACTCGTGGAGGTGAGGGATGACCGCTTCCTTGTGCGGAACGGTCACCGAAAGGCCACGTATATCGAGGCGCGAGGCGGTTTGGAAGAATGCATTGAGGTCGTCGACGTGGAAGGGAACGTAGAGGGCGTCGAGGTTCTTCTCGCGAAACTGACGGTTGTGGTACTCGGGCGAGGCGGAGTGGAGCACCGGATTTCCTATGATGCCGAATACCCGGGTGGCCTCCGACTGCTCGCGGTAGCGGTAGGTCTCGGCAAGGATGTTGGGTGTGACATGGCCGGGAGCGGCCGCGACGTTGGGGTTCATACTTGCGGAAGCATAGGAAAGATAGCCCCCAAAGCGCGGAGCTGCCACGCGTGTGGGGAACCCCACGGCTCCCATGCCGATGATGATGCGATCCCGTGGACCGGAATCGAGAAGCAACTCGATGAGCGCGAGCAGATCCGCCGAGCCGCCCGGCGTCACCGCAAGCTTAGGGATTTCCCCATCCCGAGCGGAGAGCTCCTGATACAGGCCCCTGAGGTTCTCGGGCATTCCCTCGAAGTCGTGGACGGATCGAATGACCCGTGTTCCGGAAGACTCTGCACGCTCGGCAAGCGCGCGGCCCTCGGCGCTCTCGGCGAGGTCGAGCTCGAGGTCGACATATTCGAATTCTCCGTGCACAAGCACATGTGAGAGCAGCGCGAGACGCTCGGCCTCGCTGTGACTCCAACTCCCGCCGTCTGCTGGGCGACGAACCGTGAGTATACAGGCCGGCCCCGCCGTATCGCCTCTTGTCATCCTGGCAAGCTCACCGGGAAACCGGGCGACTGAATCCGCGTCCGGATTCGCCAGACGGTCTACCCGAAGCTCGACAAGATCGATCGAGGCGAGATTGCCTCTCACGTCCGCGAGGCCTTCGGAGATAGTGTCCCGCGTGAGAGTTAGGCAGATCATTGCTCGCCCGAAATGCGGGGATTCATCCGGCCGGACTTCAGGAAGGGCTCGAAGTCTCGCGCCGACACCGGCGGTGAGTAGAGATAACCCTGGATGCTGTCGCAGCCCTCGGCGATGAGGAAATCACGCTGCTCCGGCGTCTCCACGCCCTCGGCAAGAGACTCGATGCGAAGGCTGCGAGCCATCGCGATAATGGCGCGCACAATTTCCTGGTTACTCTGATTGGTGGTCACGTCCTCCACAAACGAGCGGTCGATTTTGAGGGTGTGCACCGGGAATCTCTTGAGGTATGAGAGCGATGAATAGCCGGTGCCGAAGTCATCGATGGAGATCCGTACACCTCGCTCATCGAGCATCTTCATCGTACGGATTGCCGCCTCCGGATCCGCCATGATGGCGCCCTCGGTGAGCTCGAGCTTGAGATGGCGACCGTCGAGCCCGAGGGCATCGAGGATGCCTTCGATGCGCACGACGAGGTCCTGCTGCTTGAACTGCGCCGGGGAGAGATTCACCGACATGTGCAGGTCCCGCCGGCCGGTTTTCGCCCAATCCCGAAGCTGACGCGCGGCGTTGTAGAGCGTCCACTGTCCGAGGAGGCGAATCTCGCCTGTCTCTTCGGCGATCGGGATAAACAGGACAGGCGAGAGCGGACCGAGTTGAGGATGGAACCAGCGGATAAGTGCCTCGGCGCCCACGAGCTGCCCATTTCTGTCGATAAAGGGCTGGTACACGAGGCGGAAATCCTCGAACCCGGTCTGAGAAACCTTAGAAAGCGATCGCTCGATCTCGGCTCGCTCCCGATAGCGGTTGCCGATCGTCTCATCATAGATCACATAGCGGCCGCGTCCGGACTCGCTCTCGGCGAGGGCGATGTAGGCGTTTCCCAGAAGCTCCTCTTTCGCAAGCCCCCCGGTGTTCAACGACAGCCCGAGGTGGCATCCGAACACCACGTCTTTGGCCGGCGGCTCGTGAGGCCGGGAGACGGCATCCACGATGCGTGTTGCCATGAGCTCCGCCGCGTCGATATTTGGTATGCCGGGCAGGGCAAAGAGAAACTCGTCGAGCCTGTCGGATTGATACAGATACTCCCCCAAAAGGCCTTTCAAGCGGTCAGCGGTATTGAAAAGAAGCGCCTTACCGCGGTCGCGGGTGTCCTTGATCCGGTCGTAAGAGTTATCAAGCCTGAGAACACCCACGGCAACGCTACCGGAGTGTCCGTACCGTCGTTCGGGGTCGAGGAGCCCCGCCACCGCCCTGTCGAACTGGCGGCGGATGGGAAGTAGCGTGTGTTGATTCTTGTTCACCAGGTCTTCGAGCCAGGCCGTCGTTTCTTCCGCTTCGGTGAGCTTACGCCGAAGCTCGGCGTTCTCTGCTTCCAGGCGCTCCACTTCGGAGTCTATCTCGCCCACCTTGCCGGTGTCGGAGGGCTCACCGGTATCGTTGGACTCCCGTGCTTCGCCAGACTCGTGGGCAGTGGCCCCGCTCTTGTTGTATCGCTGCATATCGTAGTACTGCTGCATATCAGACATCAAAACACCCAGTCGAGAGAGGGAATCGGCAAACAGAGGATCCAGCCGAGCTCCTCGAGAAGCTCGGACGATGCATCGAGCTCACCGGTAAGCGCAAGCGAGAGCGGCGAGGCGGCTCCGAACCACAGCCGGGAAAACGCGTTGACCGTGGAATGCATCGTCGGAAGCGCGTTCTCGCGTCCGGGACGTGCATGAGAAACCTCGCCAACGGTGACCACGTATGTACCGGCCGTGCCGCTCCACCCGTCCGAATCCTGAAGATATCGCGCGATGGGATCTTCTAACTGGAGATTGAAGGAAATTTGTCCCCGATCCGGCACTGATGTTACCGCCATCACTTTCTCCAGGTCGAGTATCCGCACCTGCCAGTAGGCGCTGCTCTCCCAGCTCGTCTCCAGCTCGCTGCGTTTGGTTCGGGTGCGATTGCGGAACGGCTGATCGAGCAAGTCCTGCATATGCACCCATCGGGGTTCCTTCATCTGAACGCAGTAGACCTGATCTCCGAGCCCCTTGATCAGACGCAGGAGCTCGAGAAACTGCTCCGGCGTTTCGTAGGCGAGCCACTCTACTCGATAGGGGCCGTTTTCGCCCTTGGGCACCGCCCACAGATGATGGGTGAGGCGGCCGTCCTCGCTGAAGTAGCCCAGCCCGAACCCGCCCTTGCAGAGGATCATCTCAGCGCTGCTGGCCGCCTCCGGGAGAATCGTACAGGAGCCGTGGATGCGCATTCGGTGAAGTCGGCTCTCGTGAATGAGCGCGGCGTCTTTCATCGTCAGCCGATGGGGGACCGACGGGCGTCCTTCCACCCGCAGCGCGGCGGGGTCGAAGGAGATAAACCGTTCGTAGGCACCGGTACCGTAGCCGAGGTGGTCGTAGAAACCCTGATCGAACATCCCGAGCAGGGATACGAGCTCTCCCTCCCGCGCGTCGTTCGCGAGGGCGTGCGCGGTGAGGCGACGGGCAAGCCCCTGCCTGCGCCCGACGCGACTGGTGGAGACCGCCATGACCGCTCGCATACGGATCTCCTGCGACAGATACATGACCGTGCCGGGCATCGTGGCCACCATGCATTCCGGGGAGTTTCTCAGCTCCGCAAGCCACGCATCGGCGCCGGAGAGAAAAACCGCAAGGCCTTCCTGCTCCCGCTTCTCGTCCTCGATCCACCCTACTTCGTTCCAGATCCGTATGGCCGCGGACCGGTCGGCGGGATCGCTGTAGCGTCGCATCCTGATATCGAGTTGTTGCTGATCCCGCCTTCGTTCCATCCTGCACTCCGCGCGAGCAGTGCGCTCTGCCGGGCGCACAACAAAAAAAGGGGACAGGCCCTAAGAACCCATCCCCCCGATTATACGCGCAGGTGCTACTTATTGTACACGGGCCGTGGTGTGTAGCTCGTGTGCAGATACTGGTGAGCTCTCTCCGAGAGGGGCTCCCCGAGAAAGCTCTCGTAGAGCTCCTTGATCGCAGTGTTGTGGTGGGACTGCCGCATCTTCTGCTTGGAGTCGTCAGCGTAAAGGCCCTTAATGCGCTTGCGGCGAACCGCGTTCGTCGTGCCGTAGGGCTGACCGCCGCCGGAGATGCATCCGCCGGGACAGGCCATGACCTCGATGAAGTGGTATGGGAGCTCCTCGCCCTTCGCTTGGGCTTCCTTTACCCGCTCGAGCACCTTGCTGACGTTGGAAACCGAGTGGGCGATCGCCACGCGCACTTCGGTTCCTTGAATATCGATCGTCGCTTCTCGCACGCCCTCGAGTCCACGTACCTCGCTGAACTCCACCTTCTCGCGGTCCGTGCCGGTTACGGTATAGTATGCAGTGCGAAGCGCCGCCTCCATGACGCCGCCGGTGGCCCCGAAGATGGTGCCCGCGCCACTGTACAGCCCCAGGCAACTATCCGCCTCCTCGTCGGGAAGCTCGGCAAAATTGATCCCGGCGGACTTGATCATGCGCGCGAGCTCGCGCGTGGTTATCGAGGCATCGATGTCCTGCACACCGGAGGAATACATGTTCTCATCGCGGATAATCTCGTACTTCTTGGAGGTACAGGGCATCACCGAGACGTGATAGATATCCCCGGGCTCGAGATTCTGTCGCTGTGCGTAGTAGGTCTTTGTCATCGCCGCAAGCATCATCATGGGCGACTTTGCCGTGGAGAAATGCGGAATCATGTCCGGATAGAACTTCTCCATGTAATCGACCCAGGATGGGCAGCATGTGGTGATTTGAGGCAGGGGGCCGTGCCCCTCTTCGGTGAAGCGGTGCACGAACTCGGTGGCCTCCTCCATGATGGTGAGGTCGGCGCCGAAGTTGGTGTCAAAAACCACGTCGAACCCGAGCCTGCGCAGTGCGGCGTAGATCTTGCCGGTAGAGAGCTCACCGGGTTCCATGTCGAATGCCTCGCCGAGAGAGACACGAACCGCAGGGGCGATCTGCACAACGGTTCTGAGTTTCTCGTCGCGAATCGCCCGCTGTACCCTCGAGGTGTCGTCACGCTCGAAGATGGCGCCGACGGGGCAGTGGGCCGAGCACTGCCCGCACTTGATGCAGGGGCTGTCGTTGAGTGATACATCGGCGGCCGGGGCCATACGCACCTCATGACCGCGGTCGAGAAACTCAAGGGCATAGACGTTCTGCATGTCCTGACAGACGTTGACGCAGCGACCGCATTTGACGCACTTCTCCGGGTTAAGCACGATGGAGGGCGTGGAGTCGTCCTGCGGCAGCTCTGGAACGTTCATCTCGAACGGCATGTCCCGAACGCCGAACTCGTGCGCAAGGTCTTGCAGCTCGCATGTCTGGTTGCGGGCGCAGGTGAGGCAGCTGTTCGGGTGGGTGGAAAGAATGAGCTGCAGGGTCGATCGCCGGACCTCCTGGA
>JAAAOR010000018.1 GCA_009908735.1 Spirochaetota bacterium
CGGGCTGCCCGGGAAGTCGATGCCGAACATTTCATGGAGCTCGCGCTCGTAAGTGGCGGCCTGGGCCCAGAGATGATGGATGCTCTCGGCAGCTGCTGCGCTGCGGTCGATATCCGCCTCGACGACGAGATCCGTCCCGAGGTCATAGTTGTGGAGAACATACGTTAGTCGGAATAGCCCGTCCTCAATAAGATCCACCGCCGTGAGGAAGACGAGATGGGTGTAGTGTTCCCGGTCGCGCAGGTGGGTAACGAGCTCTACGGCGCGGTCGGGGGGGACCCGCAGAGCGGCAAGATCATCCCGAATAACGGTGGATTCTATCAGATGGAACCGGTCCGAGAGGAGCCTGATCGTTGTTTCGAGGGTTTTATTCATTATTTCGTGCTACCAGTTGTACTCGGGCATGTCCCAGTCTTTGATGACACGCCTCTGATTTGCCTTGTACCAGTCAAAATTTTCCGCGTACTCATTCGCGCCCTCGGCCTCGCCGTTTCGGATCATCTCTTTGAGTTTATCGAAGCCGGCAAGGATCGCCTCGGGCCGCGGCATGCAGCCCGCGATATAGACATCCGCGGGGATGTAATGATCGAGGCGCTTCACGGTGTAGTAGCTGTCCCAGTACATGCCGCCGTTAATTGTGCAACTTCCGAGCCCGAGTACGTACTTCGGATTCTGCATTTGCTCGTAGCTCCGGACGATGCGCTTGAGCGTTTTCAGCGATACATAGCCACTGATGATAAAGACCGACGAGTTTCGCGGTGTGGGGCGGCCCTGAATCCCGAACCTCGTCACGTCGAAGCGCGACGTCATGAGCGGTTGCAACTCGATGGCCCCGCAGCCGGTGCCGAACCCGAGAATCCACAGGCTCTGTGACCGAGCCCAGTTCAAGAACTTCTCCAGTATGCCGCGGTAGGGTGCCACCGATTTCGGGCGGTCGCCGCAGAAGTAGCCCGATTCCGCGGGATCCAGGTCACGGGTCGGCACGTCTTCGTGCCGCTCGGTTTTCGTGATGGTATCGTTTTGTCCCATAGATTGCTCCTTAAATGGCTGCGAGTGCCACGGCCGCGAGCCCGATGGCCGCCGGAATTTTCAGAAAGAACCGGATTGATTGTTCGGGCCGGAATCGCGGAAACGCGGCACCGATAATCACCGTCACCATGTAAATCAGGAATGTCTTGATGATCATCATTCCAAGATTGCCGGCGCCGCCGAAAAAAAGGTTCATGTATAAAACCAATTTCGCGGCGGTGAAGATCGCGCGGTTCGTCTGCAATAGGCCGAGATAGCTGCTCTGATACTCCGTCGGCGGGCCGATCGCGATTTCCTGCGGCGCGGTGACGATGCTGAACGGATTGTGCATCGTCATCCCGAGAAACGCGATGATGGCCGCTGTCGTGGCAAGGGGGTTCGTGACGACACCCCAGGTCGCGATTCCGCCCTGCTGGGCGGCGACAATTTCGGTAATCGAGAGGGTCCCGTGTTGTATGGAGAGGGCAATGATCGAGAGGGTGAAGGGGACCTCAAACGCCGTCATCTGGGCAAGACCGCGCGACACGCCCATCGCGCTGTAGGGATGGCCGCCTTGTCCCGCGCCGAGCGCCATACCGAGCTGCCCGAAGAAGATGAAGTAAACCACCAGCAGGACATCGCCGGCAAAACTGAAGTTGCCGAATACGGGCGAGCCGTAGATGACGGGAATGAACATCAGCGTGCCGATGCCGCCGGCAAGACGGAAAACCGGGCCGAGGTAAAACATCACCCCGTGGGAAACGGATGTCCGTTTGGCGTAGTTCTTGATGATATCGATATAGGGCTGCCAGATCGGTATACCGACGCGCCCGTGCGCCCGAGCTACAATACGCGCGGTCGCCCCGGCGAGCAGGAGCCCGTAGTTGAGTACGATGAAGAGCGTGAGCAGTGCGTAAAGAATGCTCAGCAGAATTGATTGCGTCACCTACATACCTCCCAGTATCAGGTAGAGCACGGCCACGAAGAGCAGTATATGCACGGCGTAGGTCTGTCCGTTTCCCGTGTACAGCCGCCTCAGCGCCGCGCCGGACGCTGCGACGGTGTCGCGAACGCCACGCCATAGCGCCAAAATGCCGGGTGCTATGAGAAAGCCGAGGGCCCTGTGGTAGTGGGCGTAGAAATTGTGGGCATAGTGGGTCGTCTGCGGGCTTTCGGGGCGCTCGGCGGCGTAGACAATGTTGAATTGGCCCACTCGCCGGGGGCGCCGTATGACTGCGAGAAGCCACACCAGCGGCAGCGCGAAGGCACCCATCGTCACATACATCACGAGGCTGCCGTTCCAGTAGCCGAGGGTGCTAAGCACGGTGGTGTTCTCAACGATAAGTGTGGCGGAAAAGTATGGCGCGAGCGCGGCGGTGATAGGTTGCAAAACGACCTGCGGGTACATCGACGCCGCCATCACGGCGAGGAGCAGAGCCATCTGAGGGAGAAGAAACACTACCGGCGCCTCTTTCGTGTCCCGTAACTCATCCTTCCTCTGGCCGAGGAATACCGCGTGTATGAGCTTGAACAGGTAGAGAAACGCAACGGTGCTCGCAAAAAATGCAATCGCGGCCAGGAGATACTCTCCGCTCTCGAGAAGCGCCGAGTAGATGAGCCATTTGCCGCCGAAACCGGCCAGCGGGGGCACGCCGGAGACACCGATGATCGCGATGAGCACCGAGACGAACGTGAGCGGCATGTTCTGTATCAACCCGCCGAGCTCGTGGAAACGACTGCGCCCCGTCCGCACAATGACGCCGGCTATGGCAAGGAAGAGCATTCCCTTAAGCGTGAAATGCAGCAGCGTGAGATAGATTCCTGCGGTCCATCCCATGTGGGTCGCGAGCGCAAGAGCCGTGACGATGTAGCCAATCTGACTCATGCTCGAGTAAGCAAGGAGATACTTCGCGTCCTCCTGGAAGACGGCAAGCAGCGCGCCGAAGAGGGCGGTGAGCATACCGACCCACGCCAGGAGGGTCATCGATGCGGTGCCGACCATACGGGACACGCCGCCGACATCGACGGCGGCACCGAAGGCAAATACGGCGACCATGAGGCCTAAGAGCGGCACCTTGCTCATGATCGCGGAAAACAGCGCCGAGGTCTCTCCTTCGGCCTCCGCGTATGTTGAGGGAAGCCAGATGTGCACTCCCGCCGCACCGAGCTTCACGAGAAAGCCCAGGGCCACGGCTGTCATGGCTCCGACGATGACGGCGCCGCCCGCCGGCCCGTTTCCCAGGCCGAGGGCGCCGGCAATAGCCGCAGGCCCGCCTTCGAACACCGGCGAGCCGATCGTGGGCACGATGAACCGGCTGCCGAGGGAAACAAGTGTTGCGAGCCCGGCCATGAGCAGGAAGGCGCCACCGAGGGAGAAGGTAAGGTAGCGAATTGCGGCAACCTCGGCCTGCGGTCGTCTCAGTAGCAGCAGGTAAGAGCTCAACGTCATCAGCTCAAAGCCGACAAGAAACGATAGCGCGCTGGTGGCCACGAGTAGGGAGCTCATGGCGGTGATGAACACCGCAAGCAGGGGATAGAGACCCGCGCAGTGTCCGCTTCGATGTAACGTCGCGAATGCGATGACGGCTGCGCCCACGGGAATGACGTAGGCAAAGAGCTCGCCGAGAGGGCTGAGGACCGGATAGAGGAACATGGCGTAGCCCGCCGAACCTGCGACCAGCAGGGCAGCCTTCACACGCCCGGGAAGCCAGTCGAGGACAAGGCCGAGGAGCCCCGCGGCGACCGGCACGAGAACCGGAAGCTCGAGCTCACCCATCGCCCATGCCGCCGCGAGCCCGGCCGAAAGCGCCGCCGCGACGAGGACACCGAGAAGTGGTCCGGTGAGGAGGCCGGAATAAGGCCTGTGCGCCGCGGGCGGGGTCCCTGTGGCCAGCCCCGATCCAAGAAAGCGGAAGAGATAGCCCGCCTCGAAGAGCGACCCGGCCAGGATTACAGCTATCCAGCCGAAGCGAGAGGCACCGGCGAGTCCGATCATGAGCTGCCACTTCCCGAAGAATCCCGCGAACGGCGGGAGACCGGCAAGTGCCACGACCAGCGCGCCGGTCACGAGAGCGAGACCGTAGCGGTCCCGCAGTTGCGCCACGAATGCTTTCGCGCGCCTCGCGCCGACCACCTCGGTTATCCAGAATAGTCCGGCCTTTGCGAGTGCGTGGTTCATGAGAACGGCGCCGGCGGCGAGCATCACGGTAGCCCGGAGCGTGCCGGCCGCCGCCCCCGCCGCCAGGATTCCGGAGACGAGACCGATTTGCGCGACGGAGGAGTAGCCGAGCATTCGACGAATGTCCGTCTGCCGCATCCCGATCAGATTTGAAGCGGCGAAACCGAGAAATCCGACTCCCGCGAGAAGTGACAGGAGGGAGGGCGGCATCAACGGAAGCAGCTTGTCGAGGGCGAGAACCATCGCCGTGGCTGTCCCCGCCGAGATGGCGGACGCCACCGCCGGATGCGCCGTCTCGTAGACGTCGAGGGCCCATCCGTTGGCGGGGAAGGTCTTGAGCTCGATGAGAACCGCGACCGTGACCAAGAATACCGCCGAAAGGGCCGCCCCGGCGGCCGGTACGCTTCCGGCCGGTCCAGCCGCAGCGATCATCCCGTCGATGTTGAGGGTGCCCGTCACTCGGTAGAGAAAAATAGTCCCGAGCAGTAGCAGGGCTGATGAGATGCCTCCGGCGATGATGTACTTGAACCCGGCGGCGAGGGGCCGTCCCCTGTTCTCGAGTGCGATCATACCGTAGGTGGCGATCGCGGAGATCTCGATAAATACGAAGAGGTTGAAGAGGTCGCGGGTAAGGACGATGCCGTTCGCACCCATCGCCATCATGAGCAGCAGGACCTGTGCCCCAATTCCGTCATGAACGAAGCGACGAACGAGCAGGAGAGCCGATCCGAGAAAGGCCAGATTGATAATGAATGTAGCCGCCGCCTCGGTGAGTCCCATCCTGAGGTTTATCGACAGCGGCGGCTCGAATCCGGCCGTCAGCACCTCTGCGGGCGGCGTACCGCCGGCCGTAGCATAGAGCCACGTTGCCGAAAGAATTGTCATCCACGCCAGGGTTCCGAGGGTTACGGCAATACTCATGCGTCGGGAGAGACGATCAACTATCCCGAGAAGAAAAGCTGCGAGCAGCGCGACGGCGAGCAGGTAGATCGGACTTACCATCTCGAATCCTTGTAGTCCTCGATGTTGAGCGAGTGCCGGGTGTCATGGAGCCGAACGGCGTAGGTGAGCATGAGCGCCGTAAGGGCTAGACCGATCACGATGGCGGTCAGGACGAGGGCGGACGGCAGGGGGTCGACCACGCGGCCGGCCGCCGCGGCGCGTGAGACTGCCTCGTCGAGAATGGGTGCCGTGCGGCCCTCGATGTATCCGATCGATACGATCACCACATGGATTCCCGTGTCGATGATCGAGAAGCCGATGATAATCCTGATTAGATTCCGCTGGGTGAGCATGCCCCAGGCTCCTATCATCACGAGCAGGAGCCCGAGCCCGGTTACAAGCATCATGTGTGGCCTCCGTCTCTGCCGCGCAGCGCAGCGAGGATGCCGCTGAGCTCAGCGCCGACCTTCAACCCGACCAGCGAGTAGATGACAGGGATCGCGCCGGCACTGAAGAGCGATCCGAACTCCCCAAGCGGGAGAATGCGGTTGTCGAGAAAACCCGCGCCGAGCACCAGACCGAGAATGCCGAGTACAATGTAAAACCCGCCGGAAAGAGATTCCACGACCGTCAGCAGCGTGTGGTTTGTCTCCGCCGGCTTGCGCGACAGAAAAAACAGCAATACGGCCGAGGCAAGAATAACCCCGCCCTGGAACCCTCCGCCGGGGGAGAGATGCCCGTGGAGGAAGATGAAGACCCCGAACGTCACGATTACCGGGATCAGGAGTCGGCCGCCCGTCTCGAGAATCTCGGACGGCCCCTCGATTTCGTCCTCGCTATCGGCGGTCGGCCGGCTCGCACCCGGCTCGTGTGCTTCCGCCCGGCGGAGCAGAAATCCCACCCCCGCCGTCGCTATAAAGAGGACTGTAACCTCGCCGAGCGTGTCGAGACCGCGATAGGTTACGATTACGGCGGTGACGAGATTCGCCGCCCCGACCTCGTCGTCGGTACGCTCGGCGTAGTCCGCTGCCGGGGGCGAGAGCTCACGAAACGGCTCAACCTCGAAGGCGAGCGGAAACAGCACCGCGGCGAGACCTGCAACTGCAAGGGCCCCAAAGAGTTTACGTGCCATCGGTATCACCTCCGGCTCTCCGTATGCGGCTGAGGGCGTATAGAAACACCACGGTCGTCAACGCGGAGCCGATTGCCGCCTCGGTCATTGCGACGTCGGGCGCCGAAAGCATCACGTAAACCACGCTGGCGGTCAGGCTCACCACGCCGGCGAAAATCACCGACACGACGAGCTGCGGATGGTGCAGCGCGAGAATGGCCGAGGCAAGCATAATGAGTCCGAGGACGACCAACAGTATCGTCATCATGTTGTGCCTTCCTCCGTTTCAACTTCCACCGTTGAGGCTTCGAGGTCGTCTTTCACCGTCCCGTCGGCAAGTGGTATGCCCGCGGCATGGACGGCCCGGATCAGCGCGTGAGAGGAAATCGGGTTGGTAACGGCGATAAAGGCGATGAGCACGACAACGCGGCCGAGCCACGCGGGAAACGCCACTCCGATCCCCAGAAGGAAGAGGATGCTTCCAAGAGTCGTTGCCTTGGTCCCGGCCTGCATGCGGTTGTAGACGTCCGGCATGCGAATCAACCCGAGCGAAGCAAGCACGAGAAACGCGCCGCCGAGCATGCTGATAATTGCTCCTATGAGCTGATGAGCCGCCATCAGAGCCCCCTCTCGAGATATCGCGCGAGCGCGACCACGCCGAGAAAGCTTACGAGCCCGTACACGAGCGCGACATCGAGATAGATGACGCGACCGCCGGCCGCCGCGAGGTAGGCCAGAAACGAAATGGCGATGACGGTCAGACCGTCCAATCCTACCATCCGGTCGGCAGCCGTCGGGCCGGCCACTATCCTGAAAAACGCCAGTACTCCGGCAAGTGCGGCGAGACCACCGGCGATCGTAAACAGGAGCTCAACCACAGATCACCTCCAGATAGCGCTCGAACTTGCCGACAATTCGCCGCGTCGCCCCCTCGGGGTCCTCCGCCTCGACCGAAATCCAATGGATGTAGAACATGTCGGCGTCGGTGTCCACGGTGATCGTTCCCGGGGTGAGCGTAATGGAGTTCGCAAGCACAAGGCGCCCGAGCCGGGAGCGAAGACGCGTTCGCACCTTGACGATACCCGGCCGGATCGGCAGAGACGGAGACACCACGCGGGCGGCTACGTCCAGGTTTGCCTTAATGAGCTCCACGGTGAACACGCCGAGGTAGGCTACCGCCATGATGAGGGCGCGCGGTGTGAGGCGGAGCTCGGAGAACACGCCGGCCGAGCCGGGAGTTCCGACAGAAACCAGGATAGCCACGATAACGGCGGCTGCGAGCTCCTGCAGGCTCGCTGGGTAGGCGAGCAGCACCCACAGGAGCACGAGTGTAATTGCGAGAACCACAGTACCTTTGATGTGCTGCACGCTTGAATCCTTGTATATCGGGGCGTGGCCCTGCTACGGAGAACGGACAGCGGAACCGGCTTTCCGAAAAAGGTGGAGAATCACGTTTCGATTCTTTTTTTGCTTACGAGTTTATAGTAGCCGAATTATCGAAAGCTGTAAAGGAGGTATTGGAGATTGATACCACCCGATTCGTTGGAACCGTAGAAGGAAAGTTGACTCAAGGGCTAATCTATTCCAACTTAAATGCAGGAGTGTCTGCGCATGATCGATTTCTTGAGCCAACCTTGGCCATGGTACATATCAGGACCGCTGCTCGGACTGATGGTGCCGCTGTTGCTCCTCTCGAGCAACAAGCACTTCGGTGTCTCCTCTTCGTTCCGCCATGCCTGTGCGGCGGCGTTCCCGAGGCTTCGGGTGTCGTATCTCAGGTACAACTGGAAGAACGAGGCATGGAGCCTCGTCTTCGTGGCCGGCGTCATCGCCGGGGCGGCACTGGCGGTCGTGTTTCTCGACGGAAACCGGATGCCGGAGATAAGCGAGCAGGCCCGGCAGATGTTTCTCGCCTGGGGCCTGAGCGATTTTTCGACCCTGCAACCGGCCGAGATCTTCGAGCTTTCGCGTCTCGGTGATCCGCGAAACCTCATTCTGCTCCTCGGCGGCGGGTTTCTCGTTGGTTTCGGCACGAGATACGGAAACGGCTGCACCTCAGGACACGCCATTATGGGGCTGTCGCTTTTGAGCTTCGGGTCCCTGGTGGCGACGGTGAGCTTCTTTCTCGGCGGGCTTCTGGTCTCGAATCTCGTCCTGCCGGCGCTAATGAGGCTATAGGCTCTCATACTTGAGGAGTACATCAATGAAACACCTGGCGAGATATACGAAGTTTTTCTTGATCGGCGTCTACTTCGGCGTCGTACTCATCAAGGCCGAGGTCATCTCCTGGTTCCGCATCCAAGAGATGTTTCACTTTCACTCCATCCATATGTACGGCGTGCTCGTAACGGCAATTGCCGTGGGAGCGGCAAGCGTTCTGATCATACGGATCTCCGGCCTGCAGGCAGCCGGCGGTGCAGCGATAGACCTGACGCCGAAGCCCTTCAACCGTGTCGGAAACGTGGCCGGCGGCTTCATCTTTGGCTTCGGCTGGGCGCTCACCGGTGCCTGCCCGGGGCCACTCTACGCCCTGCTGGGCGCCGGCTACGCGGTCATTGCCCTGGTCATCGCAAGCGCGCTGCTGGGTGTGATAACCTACGGCGTGCTGCGGCCTCGGCTGCCGCACTGACTACAAGGCACACTGCGACATCGGATACCACGAGGCGGGAGCAAGACGATGAGCTACAAAACAATGGATGAGATGATCGGGGATACGCCGCTCGTGCGCTTGCAGAGGCAGGATACCGGCACGAGCACCGTGCTTGCGAAGCTCGAGGGGAACAACCCCGCAGGTTCGGTGAAAGACCGGCCGGCCTACGGGATGATCGCCGAGGCCGAGCGCCGCGGGGACATAACGCCCGGGGACACGCTCATCGAGGCGACGAGTGGCAACACCGGTATTGCGCTTGCGATGGTTGCGGCAATGCGCGGCTACCATATGGTGCTCATCATGCCCGAGAGTGCCTCCGAGGAGCGCAAGGCCGTCATGGCCGCCTACGGCGCGGAGCTCATCCTCACGCCCAAGGACGGGGGCATGGAGGCGGCAATCGATCGGGCAAAGTCGCTTGAGGCCGAGGGGCGTGGACGCATCCTCAACCAGTTCGGAAACCCAGACAATCCCGCCGCCCACTACGGAACGACGGGACCGGAGGTCTGGCGTGATACCGGCGGAGAGGTCACCCATTTCGTGGCCTCCATGGGTACCACCGGCACCATCATGGGAACCGGACGCTACCTCAAAGAGCGCAATCCCGGGATTCAGATTGTGGGCGTGCAGCCGGGCGAGGGGGCGAAGATTCCGGGAAGCCGCGCCTGGCCTGAGGACTACCTGCCGGCCATCTACGAGCCCGAGCGCGTTGACCGCATCATGAATATCGCCCAGACCGAGGCCGAGGAAATGGCGCGTCGGCTTGCGCGCGAGGAAGGCATTTTTGCCGGTATCTCTTCCGGAGCTTCTATCCATTCGGCGGTGCGATTGGCCCGCGAGGTCGACCGCGCGCTCATCGTGGCTATCGTCTGTGACCGCGGTGACCGCTACCTCTCTACCGGCGTGTTCCACGCGCCCTGAGGCGCTGCGTCCGCTCTACCGCGGCGTCGGTTCTACCGCGGCGCGTGCCGGCGAATCCGATTGTCCGGCTTCTCGATGGTGACTTTGCTGTATGGGTCGACGTCGTGGGTGAGGAACACGTTTCCGCCGATCGCCGACCCGCGTCCTATGGTCACCGGCCCGAGGATGGAGGCGTTCGAGTAGATCACGACGTCGTTTTCTAAGGTAGGATGGCGCTTGAAGCCGCGGTGGAGATTTCCCTCTTCATCGGTGGGGAAGCTCAACGCCCCCAGAGTGACCCCCTGATAGATCTTGACGTTGTCGCCGATCTCCGTGGTCTCGCCGATGACCACGCCCGTGCCGTGATCGATGAAGAAATTCCGCCCGATCTGAGCCCCGGGATGAATGTCGATACCCGCCGCGCTATGGGCAAACTCGGCCATGATGCGGGGCAGGAGCGGTACACCTCGCTCATGGAGGTGATGGGCAACGCGGTGGGCGAGTATTGCCTGGAACCCGGGATACCCGATGATGATCTCGTCGTTGCCCGTGGCCGCCGGGTCTCCAAGGTAGGCCGCTTCCACATCGCCGTCGAGTACCTCGATGAGCCGTGGCACGCTTTCGAGGAGGTCGAGCGCATGTTCGGTTGCCTCTGCGTGCGCCTGCTCGGGATCGGGGTGAGGATCGTTTCGGCGCGAGTGGAGGATGCATTTCGCAATTTCCTCCGAGAGCAAGTCGTAGGTGGCGTTGGCGGTCTGGCCGAGGTGAAAGCGCAAGTTGGCCTTGTCCACGGCCCTCCGATTGAAATAGCCGGGGAAGAGAAGGCGCTCGGTGAGGGTCAGAAGATCACCCGCGGTTTCCCGGTGAGGCAGGGGGCAGGTGCATACGTGATCCACCGCCTCGCATTCGTCGAACTTGTCGAGAATGGCGTTGGTGAGAGCCGGGATACGGCTCCGCGGGTCTGTGTACGACATGGCTGCTTCCCCCTTGCCGCAGGTGCGGTGTGTCTGTCAGTATCACTAAGGTACAGGACACAGCGCTCTCGGTCGAGCCTGAGAGCTGTAGAAGGATTCAAGCCATGGCAGGCGAACACGTACTGGTGATCGGCGGCGGCGGAACCGGCGGCGCCATCATCCATGATCTTACTCGACGCGGGTATAAGGCGACACTCGTGGAGCGTGGCGAGCTTACGGCGGGCACCACCGGCCGCCACCACGGGCAGCTGCACTCAGGCGCCCGCTACGCGGTCGGCGACCGAGATATCGCGCGGGAGTGCATGGAGGAGGTCCGCATCCTCCAAAAGATTGCGCCGCAGTCCCTCGAGATGAACTACGGACTCTTCGTTGCCGTCGACGACGAGGAAGCAGCTTACGGCGATGAGTTCATCGCCGCCTGCAACGAGGCGACGATTCCCGCCCATGACATTTCCGTGGAACAGGCCCTCGAGATGGAGCCGTTTCTCAGCCCCGGCATTACCCGCGCCGTGCAGGTGCCCGACGGTACGCTCGACGCGTGGCGGCTGCCCCTTCACTTCTTTGCCACTGCACAGTCCGCCGGCGCAACGATACGGAACTTCACCGAGGTTATCGGCCTCAATCGTTCGCAGGGCCGCGTGACGGGGGCGCGGGTTGTCGAGCATGCCACCCGGCGAGAGTACGATATCGAGGCTGACTTTGTGATTAACGCAACGGGTGCCTGGGCCGGGCAGATCTGTGCCATGGCGGATATCGACGTGCCGATTACCCCGGCGCCCGGTACTATGGTATCGGTGAAGAAGCGCCTGAACAACATGGTCGTGAGTCGGCTGCACCCGGCAGGGGACGGTGATATTATCGTGCCCCAGCGCAAGCTTTCCATCATTGGGTCGACCCAGTGGCAAACCGATGATCCCGACAGCATTCTCGCACGCCACGAGGATATCGAGTTTCTCATCGGCAAAGCCAACGAGATGATGCCGTCCTTTGGAGATGCCGGTTTTCACGCCGCATGGTCGGCCGTCCGCCCACTCGCGGGGCGTGCGGAAGGCTCCGATGGGCGTGGGCTCAGTCGCGACTTTATCTGCATCAACCACGAGGCGGAGGATGGAGTTCCCGGATTCATGAGCGTCACCGGCGGGAAGGCAACCGTGCTGCGGGCAATGGCGGAGAAAACCGTTGACACCCTCTGCCGTATTGTCGGAAACGACACACCCTGCACGACGGCGGATGCCGAGTTGCTTCCCCACCGCGCCTTTTTTAATCCGAGTCTGGCGTGAGAAATCTATGTGTGCGAAAGCACCGCGATGAAGGAGCATAAAATGCCCGCGAATACCGATACCAAGACGCTCACCTTTCGCGTTTCCCGCGAGCAGCGCGAGCGAGGGCGGCGGGACGAGTTCGACGTTCCCTGCGACGGCTATACCACCGTTCTCGATGGTCTAGAGTATATCCGCACCCGCATCGACTCGACGCTGATGTATCGCCACTCATGCCACCATGGCTCCTGCGGAACCTGCGGCATGATCATAAACGGAGACAAACTGCTCGCTTGCACCACGAACGTTTTTTCTCTCGAGGCGGATACCGTAACGGTGCGGCCCCTGCCGCAATTCGAGCACGTCGGAGACCTCGTGGTCGACCCGAGAAGTCTCTTTGCCGACTTTCCGGCCCATGCCGACTACCGTCGCACGAGCGAGTACAACACCGACGCCCGCGTCCCCGAGGAGATCGAGACCTACGAGCGCTTTGAGAACTGCATCGAATGCGGGCTCTGCGTTTCAGCTTGTCCGGTCACCTCGAATTGGATGGGGCCTGCTGCACTGGCCGCGTGGAACCGGGAGTTGGAGAAAAATCCCGAACGACGTGATGAGATCCTCGATAGCGTGGACGTCGAGCGCGGGGCCTGGTCCTGTGATCGCCACCTAAAATGCAGCGCGGTCTGTCCGACCGGGGTGTACCCGGCAAAGCACATCGCACTGCTCAAGCGTGCGGCAAAGGCGCGGCGCGAGGAGTAGCGGGGCGGGAAACGATTCCGCTGCCGCGGCCCCGTCAGACCGACGACGCGGTTCGAAACACTTGCATCTCCGCCACCGGCGTCTCGTCGGTAACCTTCGTCGCTACTCGGCGAAACTCTTCTTCCCGGCGCAGGAAGGCATCGACTACAACGGGATCGAAATGGGTGCCACGACCCTCGGCAATGATCTGCCGCGCCTTTTCGTGCGAGAACGCGTTTTTGTAGGTCCGTCGTGAGATAAGCGCATCGTAGACGTCGGCAATAGCCATGAGCCGCCCCGAGCGCGGGATGGCTTCACCGGCGGTGCCCAGCGGATATCCGCCGCCCTCCCAGCGCTCGTGATGCGACTCGGCGATCTCTCTCGCCACCTTGAGAAATGAGTTGCCCCCAAGACGGGCCTCGGCCTCGGCAAGGGCCCGGGCCCCGTACTCCGGGTGTTTGCGCATCTCGACCCATTCGTCGTCGGTGAGGGGCCCGGGTTTCAAGAGTATTGCGTCGGGTATGCCGACTTTGCCGATATCGTGGAGTGGAGCGGACTTGTACAGAAGATCGATATCAGCCTCGCTCAACTCCCACGTTTCCTGCAGCTCGATCGCGAGAATGCATATGTAGTGCTGGGTGCGCACCAGATGTGCGCCGGTTTCGTTGTCGCGCGTCTCCGCGAGGGACGCGAGCGAGAGAATAGTCACGTCCTGCGTTTGCTCGAGCTCTTCGGTCCGGGTGCGCAGACTCTCGATCATCTCGTTGGTGTACTCGGCGATGATGGCGAACTCGTCGTTCGTCGCCACAGGTACAAACCCGTTCAACGATCCTCGATCAACCGCTTCGAGAGCCCGAATCTCGTTCTCGAAGAGCAGCTTGAGGTTTCTCGAATACGCGAATATAAGGTCGAGTATGATGACGAGGAAGGTGAGCATCACAAAGCCCATCTGCAGAAGCAGGGCCGTCCGCCCGCGTTCCTCGTCCACCGCCTGCGTGAAAGAGACCGAATCGGTGAGGTCGTGGCTGATTACCATGAGGGCGACCGTCATCATGGCCAGCATGAGAACGGTGGTCAGGACGGCGAACTTCCTCGTCAGCGAGACGAAGCGGTTACCGCGATTGAGGCTGTGGCCGGCCGCGGTGAGTGCATGTATGAGCCTGCGCTCGGCGTCCAGGCTGAGATCCACCGCAGCAAAGATACCGACCAGCGCGGCGCCCACGAACACGGCCGCGATACCACTCTCTACGAAGGGAAAGTCGTAGTACACTTCGTGAAAGACCGCTACGCCGATGCCGAGGGCGGGGAAGGGAATGAGCTCCACCAGAAACTGCCGCCCCCCGTTGTAGGAGTCGATCCGCTCGGGGTCCGGCGGCGCGCCGAGACGCCGAAGTAAGAGCAGGCGAAGCGCGTAGGCGAGGGTGAACGCGATCAGCAGGGTCAGCCCCCATTCCCAGATCGTCAGCGATTCCAGAAATGGGCATACCTCCCCACCGTAGATGGTCAAGACCAGCCAGGAAAAGCCATAGATGAGAAGCGAGCGTGTCATGTTTACAAGCGTAGCATGACACGGTTGTACATTCAACTTTTAGAGAAAGTCGTAGCCGCGGATGCCCAGCTCGCTCTTGACCCGCAGGAGTGTCGCGCGAAGGGTCCCGTTGATTGGGATACCATCGGCAATGCGTTGTTGCTCGATCTCGTATTCTTTCTCGCCCGCAACGTAGATGCGATCATGTCCCGGCGCCTTTTTCGATTGCTGCAGCCTCCGCAAGATATCGGTTGAGATTCTTCGGAACTCCTCGGGCTCAATGAAGTGGGCGATATCAATGGCCAGAAAGAAGTGGCCCAGGCGGAACGGCTGTGCCGTGCCCGCCTCGTCAAACCCGGCAAGGTCCCAGAGGTAGCTTCCTCCGGAGAACGCGGCGCTGAGGATCTCCACCATCGTCCCATAACCGTAGCCCTTGTGTCCCCCGTAGAGCTCTCCCACGCCGCCGAGTGGCAGCATGGCCGCCGCGCCGGTGACCAGGTCCTTCAGAAGTGGGCCGGTGTCCGTCCGCGACGTCCCGTCCGCGCTGATGGCCAGCCCCGCGGGGGTGCTCTCGCCGCGCCGGTGGAAGTGCTCGAGCTTGCCGCGTTGGGTAATCGAGGTTGCCGCGTCGATCACGAAGGGGAACGGCAGATTCGTCGGGGCGCTGAAGGTAACGGGGTTCGTTCCGATCATCGGTTGCACGCCGAAGGTCGGTGCTACCCCGGGACGGGCGTTTGTGACTGTCAGTCCGACCATGTCTTCGTGCGCCGCCATAATGGGGTAGTACCCTGCGAAACCGTAATGCGTGGAGTTTCTCACCGCAACGGCGCCGAGGCCGTGGCTGCGTGCCTTCTCAATTGCGATTCTCATGGCCCGGTAGGCGATGACGTGGCCCATGCCGTGGTGCCCATCGAGAGTGGCAGTCGTCTCGGTCTCCTTCACGACCTCGATGTTCGTGGTCGGAGACTGAATGCCGTTGCGCACTCGGTCGTGATACATCGCGAGGCGACCGACCCCGTGGGAATCGATTCCGCGGAGGTCCGAAGCGATGATAATGTCCCGGCAGATCGTCGCCTCTACCTCGGGGACGCCCAGACCACGGAAGACGTCCAGAACAAACTCTTTCAGTGTTTCAACGGGGACGCTTTGGCTCGGCTGAATCATGGCAACTCGTGGCAAGCTTCCCGAATCCCTCCGGTCGTGTCAACCTTCGGAAACTGGTGCCGAAAATGTTGATACGACTCGCCGGCGCTCCGATGCGTGAGCGTGCGTGCCCAGCGCGAGCCGCTCAG
>JAAAOR010000138.1 GCA_009908735.1 Spirochaetota bacterium
GACACCGAGGGGAAAATAATCCCGGGCACGGAGCTCGAGCTCGAGGGACGCAATTTCGAGCCGAACACCGAGACGAAGATCTGGTGGGTCGACAACATCGGCAACGAGTTCCAGCTTCGGATGAGCGGCGAATACGTCACCGTCATGACCGACGACGAGGGAGCTTTCGAGATCGACGTCACTATGCCTTACCGGGTCGTGCCACCAAGCTCTTCGGGTGCGCAGATTCACCGGGTCGAGGCCCGCCAGGTCAGCGAAACCGGCCCGCCTCTCCCGAGTCAGCCGCTTCGCCTGACCATTGGACGAATGATAGAGACTATCTTCATGGGAATGATGGCCACGATGTTCGGCATCGTCTTCGCCATTCCGATGGCATTCTTCGCCGCCCGGAACATCATGAGCTTCTCTCCGCTGGGAATGGTCGTCTACTACGTGGCCCGCACCTTCATGAACATCGTCCGCTCCATAGAGCCCCTTATCTGGGCCCTTATTGCGGTCGTGTGGGTAGGCCTCGGGCCCTTTGCCGGTATCGTCGCGCTTACGCTGCACTCCATTGCGGCTCTCGGAAAGCTCTACTCGGAGGCCATCGAGAGCATCGACCACGGCCCAATCGAGGCGGTACAGGCCACCGGGGCAAACCGTATCCAGACCATCTTCTTCGCGGTGATTCCGCAGATGATATCACCCTTCATCAGCTTTTCGATCTACCGCTGGGATATCAACGTGCGCATGTCCACGGTCATCGGGCTGGTGGGAGGCGGTGGTATCGGGTTCCTGCTCGTGCAGTACATCAGGCTGCTCGACTACCGCGCCGCGGGAATCGCGGTGTGGTTCATCGCGGTCACCGTTGCCATACTCGACTACGTGAGCGCCGAAATCCGCGCTCGGCTCATGTAGGCTTTAGGGTAGCGCGTATGCCCGTCGCCCTGCCGCTCCTCGTAGCGGTGACAGCCCAGATACTCTGTCAGATTTTCAAGGTGGTCGCGTACTCCATACGCGACCACCGCTTCTCCCCGCACTACTTCACAACCGCCGGCGGCATGCCGAGCTCCCATTCGGCGTTCGTCACCGCCCTTACCGTCTCAGTCGGCATCGCGCGCGGCTTCGACTCCGAGATCTTTGCCGTAGCGTTCGTGTTCTCCGCCATCGTCATCTACGATGCCCACCGCCTGCGCGGTCACGTGGAGACGCAGGCGAAGGTGCTCAACCGGCTGCAGCGGCAGCTCCCGGCCGAAGAGCAGGCGAAGCTTTCGGAGATGGTGGGGCATTCGGTTTCTGAGATCGTGGCGGGCATCGCAGTTGGAGGCGTCTTTGCCGTGGCTGTGAACGCCGCCTTTGCGGCCGTCGGGCTCGGGTAGCGCCGCCTTTGCGGCCGCCGGGCTGGGTTAGCGGGGAGGCCGGCATACGGCGGCGCCGAGCATAACCTCGGAGCCCCCGGCGTCAATACACCGTGTATTGCCTGATCTCGTCCACCTTCACCTTCATATCGACACGCGCCTTGTAGGCGGCGCTTCGCACATAGATGCGTGGTGAGCCGAGGAGGATGAGGCTTCCCCGCGCCTCCCGCGGCTTGTTGTCGGTCATGGTCTGCAGAAGCCCTCGCACCGCGAGGCGCATCGCGTCCTCGATGGCGGGGATGCGCGCATCGTGCCCCGCCCAGATCGGCTCCTCTCCCTCGGCCCCCACGCTCGGGACATCGCCGCTGAGCCAGCCGGCAAGCCGGGAGCGCTGGAAATCCGCCAGGCGATACTCGAAGCGTCCATGAAGCCGCGCATCCTCAACCCGGGTCGAGAGCACCGATAGTCGCGGATCGCCGAATCGGAGTTCAGCGATGGGCTCGAGCTCAAACTCCTCGGCGACCTCGCGCCGGCGATCTGAGGGAACGTAGCGGAAGCGAAAACCGTAGATCATCCCGCCGAAAACGTAGCGCGCCTCCTCGAGCATGAGGCGTACCGCGGCCTCCTCGGAGAGCGGATACTGCTCGCGCTCGCGGGCGACCGGAGGTTCGAGGTCGACCCAGAAGCTCTCGGTGAGATACTGCGGACTGCGATCAAGCTGGGTCTGCGCAGGGGCGGCGGCAGCGGCGATGAGGAGCAGGAGTATCCACGGGGTGCGGCGGGCAGCCATCGTATTCAGAATATCGACGAAAAAGCGACCGCCGGTGAGCTCAGGAGCGCATGTCTTCGATGAACACCTGGATCGGGTTGATGCGGAGCCGCACGACGAAGTAGAGGAAGGCGAAAAAGAACCCGGCAAGGTGGGTGAAGTGCGCGACGTTGCCACGCGCACCGCCGATCTGGGAAAACAGCTCGATGAAGGTATAGCCGATCACCAGGATGGGCGCGCGAATCGGGATGATGCCGAAGAGGAAGATCACCGCATCCGGAAAGAGCGTTGCGAAGGCCAGGAGCACCGCGAAGACCGCACCGGAGGCGCCCAGCAGGATGACTCCGACATTGCCCGTCATGAGGTAGAAGCCGAGCGAGAAGAGGCCTGCAAGGAGGCCGGTGATGCCGTAGAAGAGGAGGAACTCGTAGCTACCGAGTCGAGCCTCGACCTGGGTCCCGAAAAAGAAGATCCCGAGCATGTTGAAGAGGATATGCGTGACGCCCGCATGGGCAAACATGTAGGTAAAGGGTTGCCAGATGAGGCCCCGGTCAACGACGGCCATGGGGTTCATCGCGATGTAGAGGATCGTCTGGGGGGCAATCTGGGTCACGAAGAAGACGAACAGATTGACCCCGATGAGTATGAATGCCGCATTGAAGTTGCGGTACGGTAGTCGCTTTCGAAGAAAAGAGGTTTCTGCCACGAGCTAAAGGTAGTGCGAACGACCGTGCCGGTCAACCAGCGCCGGCCGACCAGCTTGCAAGAAAGCCCCGCGCACCGTATCCTGAGCCTTGTCATGGCGAAAACGGATCTCGCAGTTTATGAAGCAGGCCCTGCCAAAGGAACCCCCGTCGTCTTCCTCCACGGATTCCCGTTCACCTCTTCTATGTGGAAGGACCATGTTGATGCGCTTTCGGAGACCTACCGCTGCATCATCTATGATCAGCGCGGCGCGGGAGAAAGTCCGGTCGGATCCGGTCAGTACACCATCGAGACCCTGACAGACGATCTCGAGGCGGTGTTGAAAGCGAAGAAGATCAAGTCCGCCTACCTCGTGGGCCATGACCTCGGCGGCTACGTCGCCCTGCGTCTCGCGCAGCGGGACGCCTCCCGCGTTCGCGGGCTCATCCTCATAAACAGCCACTGCTTCGGCGACGCCGACGATCAGCGCATGTGGTGGGCGACGCTCCTGCGTCACATCGAACGGGAGGGCATGAAGGACTTCATCAAACAGTATTTCCCGACCCTCTTTGCCGAATCGAGCATGACCCAGGCAGGATCACCATACGAGGCGCTGCGGGAGCGGGCCGAACAACTCGACCCGGTCGGCGCCAAGGGCGCAATCCTCGCAACGATGACCCGGACGGACACGCGCGATGTCATCGATGCCTCAACGTATCCCATGCTCTTCCTCACCGGAGAGATGGACGAGTACGCCCGGCCCGATCTGGTCCTCAGCATGGGGCTGCGAATAGAAGGGGCGCAGGCCGCGCGCGTACCCGACACCGGGCATGTAGCGCCGCTCGAGCATCCCACCTTCATTTCAACTGCCCTCAAGCGCTTTTTCTCGGAGTTCGACCGCGCCGGCTCGTAAGAGCCGACGGCCTTCCAGGGGCGAGCAGGAGAGGCCATGGCACGCAGGGACAAGCCTGACCACTACGCACAGCGCGCGAAGAAGGACGGCTACAAGGCGCGCTCGGTGTACAAGCTTCAGGAAATCGATCGGAAGCTCCACCTGCTCTCCGGTACACGACGGGTTCTCGACGTCGGCGCAGCGCCGGGGAGTTGGACACAGTACGCCCTCGAGCGCCTGAGCCGGGGCGGAACCGTGGTGGCCGTCGACCTGAAACCCGTCGAGCTCCCGCCCTCCGACTCGGTTCGCATCGTCGAGGGGGACGTCACCGATGAGGCGGTGCGCGATGAGTTGCGCGAGCTCGGTCCGTTCGACGTCATTCTATCCGATGCGGCTCCCTCGACTACGGGAAACCGAACCCTCGACAGCGCACGCTCGGCGGAGCTCGTTGAGATCGTCCTGGAGCTCGCGGATGAGCTCCTCGCGCCGGGCGGCCACATGGTGGCAAAGCTCTTCCAGGGCGGCGACGAGAAGACGCTTCTGGAGTCGACACGAGCGCGCTTTCGAAGCGCCCGTATCCAGCGGCCGAAGGCATCCAGAAGTGATTCCTTCGAAGTATTCATCGTCGGCCTCGATTACGCGGTGCGCCGGCTGCCTCGAAACCGCGCGACGTAGCGCGGGCGGCGGCCGTTGCCGAGGCTTAGATTTTCTCATCGATTTACGCTACATTCGACAGACGATGCACGATTCGGCGTCCGCCGGCACCGGCCGCACCGGAACCTTCTTGCGACTCATGCCGGCCCCCATCGCGGTGGTACTCCTGCTTACGGCGTGCGCGTCCATCGTCCCCCGGCCCTTCGGAGGTGGTTCCCTCGGCGCAGAACGGACGGGCGCCGCCGCGGCGCACCCGCAGCCAGGGGAGGCACGCGGCGACGATCTCTCTCCCGTGCAGCAGCGAGTCGTAGAGAGCGCGAGGAGCCTCGTCGGCGTACGGAGCCTGCGGATAAACGGGCGACGGTTCCGATACGACTGCACGGGGACCATCCTCGCAGCCTATTACGGAGCGGGCATCGATCTCGAGGCGGAGTTCAGCGTCTATACGGGAAACGGGGTGGCCCGGCTTTTCAAGCTTGCCGCCGCCCACGAGCTCGTGTACACCGGGGACTCGCCGAGCCCGGGCGATGTGATCTTCTGGGACAACACCTACGACCGAAACGGCGACGGGGCGTGGAATGATACACTGACCCACGCCGGTGTCGTTATCCGTACCTACGACGACGGCAGCGTCGACTACGTGCACCACAACTACCGAGAGGGCATTGTCGTTGCCCGAATGAGCCTCGCCTCCCCGGATCTGCATCAGTCCGGGGCGCTGATAGCGAACTCACCCATGCGCATGAAAAGCCACCGTCACATGAACCCGTCACGGTGGCTCGCGAGCCACCTCTATCGTTCGGCGGGGATGCTGTACGAATTGTAGGGAACGACGAGCTCGGATGGGGCAGGCGCGGGCGCTCAGCCGGGACCCCGGCCCTCAGACGCTCAGTAGTCGCGCTCGAGCAGTCGGCGCGCGGTGGAAACCAGCGTATCTCGGACCTCGCCCTCGGGCAAATGCTCCGCCTCGCGAAGTGCGCGGTCGGTGTAGCGGCGCGCGAGTGCGCGGGCCCGTGCGAGTCCTTCCCGCTCCTCGATCGCAGCAACCACCCCCGGAATATCCGGCGTATCCGCCGAAAGCATCCACCACAGCTTACGGTCTTCGTCCCGCTCGAGGGCGAAGATGACGGGGGCGGTGAGAATGCCGTGCCTCACATCGTTCCCGGCAGGCTTCCCGAGGCGAAGGGTGTCGCCGGTGAGGTCTAGGATGTCATCGATGATCTGAAACCCCATGCCGATGTCGTAGCCGATCCGGCGAAGCCTGCGAAGGTCGGCTGCGGCAACTTCGTTCTCACTCCCGCCGACGTGGAAGCTCAGAGCAAACAGAAGCGCCGTCTTCCCCGCGATGCGCCGCAAATAGGTGCGAAGGGATATTGCATCGGGAATCGAGGGTTCCGCCTCCACGATCTCCGCCTCGCAGATGCGCGACACACCGGAGGCGATGACCTGCGCATTCTCCATGGTCCCGTAGCCCGCGACGAGAGAAAAGCAGGTACTGAACAGGTAGTCGCCCATCAGCGCCGCATCCCGGCTGCCGTAGAGACGATGGAGAGCAACCCCACCACGGCGCTCGTCCGCATCGTCAACGATGTCGTCGTGGACCAGGGTGGCCAGGTGGAGGATTTCCACCGCCGCCGCCATTCGGTAGATCTTGTCGGGCAACTCCTGCGTCGGCCCGACGGCGCGGCCGCCCGCTCGCAGAATACCGCGGGACCCGCTGCGCTGCATGCGAGCGGCAAGCACCACGAAGGCGGGGCGCAGCATCTTCCCGCGCCGGCTCACGAGCTCGCTGAGCGCATCCCGAAGACGCGGTGAGGCGGACTGTATACTCTCACGAACGATGCTCGCCACCCGCCCGAGGTCACGTTCCACCGCCGGATGATCTTTCCAGAAGGGATTGGTTATTTTGTCGAAAAAAGCCGGCTGAGGGTCACCCAGCCGGCTTGCCGCACTGCTTTTCACCCTTATTCTCAGGTACTAGTTCTTGATGCGAGGTTCACCGGTGTAGAGGTACAGCTTGTGCGCAACCGTCCGCCGGTTCCACCAGCGCTTAAGCGCAGGCATCACCCAATGATCGAGGCCGAGACCGCGCCCGGCTCCTCCGAGCATCACGATGGAGGCGAAAATGTACCACAACAGTTCCGGGTTCCCCCATCCGGATGCAATGAACATCAGGCTGAGGATGATGGAGACACCCGCCGCAAGGAAGGTGAACAAGCCGCCGATGAGGGCCAGCCCGATCGCCACTTCAGCGAGAACAACGCTGGACTGCGCGAGAAAGGCCAGCAGGGGAGAGGCGCTGAGCACAGTCTCCGCGAACCAGGTATAGGGAGCAATGGCTTCGATGAGCGGCTCGCCGTATTCGGAGGCCGCTTGTGCGGCGCCTTCGGCGGCACCCTCGCCACCTTCCCACGCAGGGGAAGCACTCGAGCCGCCGTCGGCCTGCACGGTGTGAATCAGCGAGTTCGCGCCGTCGGCCACCTCGCCGGCCGAGTCGCCGGCACCGTCGAGTCCATCGAAGAGACCGGAGTCGTCGCCCTCCCACTCGGGGCTTGCGCCGGAGTCACCGTCTGACCCGCCGTTGCCGTCTGCGCCGCCGCCCTCGGAGCCTCCGCCGTTCTCTTCCCATTCGGGGCTTGCACCGGAGCCGGCATCGCCCTCGCCGAAGCTGACCCCCGGCATGCTGATGGCGGCCGGGTCGACGTCTGCAAGACCGCCGGGACCGGGATTCAGCCATCCCTCACCGATTTTCTTCACACCTTCGTAGAACCACTTTCCGCCAAGCCACAGCCGCAGCGGCAGGGCCCAGTACACGGGAATCTTCCAGGCAAGATGCCCGCCAACGAAGGAGCGGCGGTTCTTCATGGTGAAGAACTCGTGCTGCATGTATTCCCAGACTGCGTTGATACCGGCAACACCGAAGAGGTAGTGGAAGTTCACCAGGTGCTTCATCGCCATGGCGAAGAAGCCGGTCATCGAGACGCCCATGACGTGCGCCACGCCCCAGCGACCGCCGACCGACACCATGAAGCCGTGATACTGAGGCTCGAAGGTTTCCTGCTCCTGCTTGTCCTTGATGCGACTCGCAATATTCTTCGCGGCAACCTCACCGGTTTGCAGAGCGTTTTCGACAATCTGCGGCACCGGCTTCTCGTTGTAGATGAACCAAATCATGTCACCGGCAAGGTAGACGTTGTCGACGTCCACCGACTGCATGTGCTCGTTGACCTGAATGCGACCACGCTCGCCAACGATGTAGCGGTCGTCATCATCGTAGTAGCAGCCCTTCATACCGTGGATACCTTCCACGGTCGAAGCTTCGGTCTCGGTGCCGCGTGCGCACTGGCCCTTGGTGAGGTCGATTTTGGTAGTAAACTCAGAGCCGTGTATACCGGCGGTCCAGATGAAGGTCTCAGCCTCGAGAGTCTCCTCATCGGCGATGATAATCTTGCCCGGCTCTCCCTTGGTTATCGGAGAGTTCAACAGAATCTCCGCGCCGTGACGCCTGAGGTATGTGGTGGCCTTATTCTGGAGCTTCTCCGGGAAGATGGGGAGGATACTGTCCATCATCTCGATGATGATGATGCGGACCTCTTCCTCGGCGATGTGATACTTCGGGCAGAGCTCTTCCTTGCGCTCGAGGAGCTCACCCGCAAGCTCAACACCGGTGAACCCACCACCCGCAATGGCGAAAGTCAGAAGCCGTCGGCGCTTCATCGGATTCGGCTCTTTGGCCGCCTCGCGGAACATCTCTTCGACCTGAACGCGAATGCGAATAGCGTCCTCGAGAGACCAGCATGTGAAGGAGTTCTCCTGCACGCCGGGCACATCGAAAAACTCCGGCTCGCCACCGGCGCCGATGATGATGTAATCGTAGGGGTATTTGTGATCTTCCGATATCGCGGTGTTATTCTCGAAATCAATGGTCTTGATGTCATCGACCACGACGTTCACGCGTTTACCCGAGAAGATCTTTGCGAGGCTCACCTGCACCGAGTCCGGCTCGGTGCGCGAACCGGCTACCTCGTGCAGCTCGGTCATCAAAGTGTGGTAGGGGTTTCTGTCGATCAGCGTGATCTCCACCGAATCGTCACGCTTAAAGATTTTGTGTAACTGCTTGGCCGCCTCGACTCCCGCATAGCCGGCGCCCAGGACAATCACGCGAGTCCTATCCTGCATATCCACTCCTTATGTTACTTATCGATTCAAAAGTTACGTATCAGCTTCTCAATCCTACCGCGGTGGTCATACAAAGTAAACGGGGATGTAACTCGAATTAGTGCATGACCATGCGGTTTCGCCCACCCTCTTTTGCCTCGTAAAGGGCCGAATCGGCTGATTGTATCAGGGCCGCCCCGTCACAATCTCCCGCCCCGCAACACGATACCCCTATACTAACGGTCACGGCGAGTCCTGCATAGGCAGATGACAGCTCTTCGACCCCGCGGCGCACCTTTTCGGCAACCTGCTCACCTTGTTTCGCCCCCGTCTCCGGGAGGATCACCGCAATCTCCTCACCGCCGTACCGAGCGGTGAAATCACTTTGCCGCACGCTCGAGGTTATGATGCGAACCACACCCCGCAGAACATCATCGCCTTTCTGGTGTCCGTATTTGTCGTTGCAGGCTTTGAAGTGATCGATGTCGATCATCAGCAGGCTGAATGGTCGGCGATAGCGGCCCGAGCGTTCGACCTCGTCCCGCAGGCGCGCGTCGAAGCTCCGGCGATTGTAAAGCCCCGTCAGATGATCTCGAAACGCGAGCTCGGAGAGGCGCCGCTTGCTCCGCGATACGAACTCCTGCAATCCCGCGATGCGCTTGGCAACCTCAGGGTCATCGACTTCGCCGACGAGACGCGCAATCTCTCCTTCGAGGACGATGGTGTCGCTCGGATCGAGGGTCTCGGAGGAGTTGCTATCTTCACGGATTTGAAACTCGAGGTGGAGGCGCCCGACGCGGATCTTATCTCCGCCGTTCAGTCTCTGCTTGGTAACGGATGCGCCGTTCACAAGCGTGCCGTTGGTACTGTCAAGGTCCTCTACGACGAACCCGGCTCCGTCGTGGGTTATGCGCGCATGCTCACGCGACACCGAGGTGTCGGGAAGCTGGATTTCACATTTCCTGCCTCTGCCGATCGTGTAGCTGCCTCGGTCATCAAGCGGAATGTGACTGCCCAGAAAGTAGACCCACGCACTCATTGCAGTCTATAGTTTAGCACCTCCTGTGGCATTTTACATCGCATTCCTTCGGTTTGGCGGCGACGCGCTCACCCCGGCAGCGCCGCCTCCAACCGCGACCGGATTTCTCTCTGCAACGCGTCTTCCATATACCCGTAGACGTCCGCAATACCAAGCACGATCACCGGCGTGGAATCCAATTCGTCGCGGAATGCCGACTCAATATCGCGGGCATGGCGCTCCTCCATGACTACGATGAGATCCGCCCACCGGACCAACTCGCGGGAGACCTGCCTTTCGGCAAGCGCATGCGTACCGGCCGAGCGAACCTCGAAGCGAGGGTCGTCGCGGTACATCGTCTCGGCAGTCGGGCTGCGCTGCATATTGGCGGTGCACACGAAAAGCACCTTCTTCCTTGCCTTGCCACTCATATCTTGCAATTTTAACTGGAGCTGCCGCCGATCGTCAGCCGGTTCCGCGCGGCAATTCGGATCGTTCGAGGAGAATCACATGGCAAAGTCCCAAGGAGACCGCGGCCGCCAAGGCCGAACAGAGTCCGTCTGGAGCTACCCCCGTCCACCCGCGGTGGAAAGAAGCCGCAACCGCGTCCGCGTCGTCTTCGCCGGGCGAACCATCGCCGACACCACGCGCGCGCTCCGGGTGCTCGAGACGAGTCATCCGCCCACGTACTACATCCCTAGAGCCGATATCGAGGAGTCCGTGCTCGAGCCCACCCGGGGGTCATCGTTCTGCGAGTTCAAGGGGCGCGCCTCCTACTTCGACGTTGTGGCAGGGGAGACTCGCGCAGCCGGTGCAGCCTGGATCTACCCTGCTCCCACCGCTCCATACCGGGAACTCTCCGATGCCGTCGCCTTCTATCCCGGGCTCATGGACACTTGCTACGTCGGCGACGAGGCCGTACAGGCACAGCCCGGCAGTTACTATGGCGGATGGATCACCTCGAACCTCGAAGGGCCATTCAAGGGCAGCGCCGGCACGGCAGGATGGTAGCCCATGGATGATCGCGTACTCGAGGTCGTGAACCGAAGCAACCAGCGAGGGGGGCGCATGTTGAGCGTGGTGGACCTCATCGACGCCGAGACCATCACCGTGGCGCAGGCCGCCGTGCTTACCGCCCGTGTCGAGGCTGGGGACTCGGTGCTCGTCGGCGCCAGTCCCGGCGGGGCCGGCAAGACGGCGATCATGGGGGCACTGCTAACGATGCTGCCGCCCGGCGAATCGCTGCATGTTACGCATACCGGAAACGGGTTTGGGCTTGGTGAGAGGGGTCGAGCCAAAGCCTGGCGGGAGGCCGCCGACGGCGACTGCGTCGTCGCCTACGAAATAAGCCCCGCATCCTACGAGGCCTACATCTGGGGAGGGGACCTGCGCGAGTTCCTCGAGCGAGGCCTCGCCGGCGCGCGACTCTTCGCAAATCTCCACGCTGACACTCTCGAGGAGGCCCGCGACCAAATCGTCACCGACAACGGAGCCACGCTCGCCGCCTTCGACGCCTTCGACGTCTTCGTGCCCATAACCGTAGCCGGCGGTCTCGGCCGTCGCTCGCGCGTCGTCGAGCGGATCGACTACCGGCACCCCGGGAGCTCGCCGCGGGGCGGCGCTGCCGCCGACGCCGGCGGCTGGTCCCACGTCGGCCGCTCGCCGAGACTCTCCCGTCGCGCCGCCGAGATTGCGCCGTTCCTAGAGAACCTCGCCGATGACGACGTGCGTCGGATCGAAGACGTGCGGCGGCGCTGGCTCGCGTTTCTCGGGAGGTGAGGGCGGGGCCCGGGTATGGCACCCGGCGGGTGTCGGTAACGTGAGGGCAGCTCCGGCCGCCCCGGCGGCGGCCGCCGCCCCCGCGACTCCCGCTACGCGCTCCTTACAGCTTTTTGTGGCAGAACCACCAGTCGAAACACCCGTCCTGACCGGTGCGCTTCTTCGCAGTCTCCACGTCCTGCGCCGGAGGAATGATTACCTCGTCTTTGATGATTTCGTTGTTCGGCCAGTTTGCGGGAACCGCGACTCCGTTCTCGTCCGACGTCTGGAACGCCCGGATCATGCGCACGATCTCGTCCATGTTTCGGCCGATCTCCTGGGGATAGTAGAGGATGGCACGGAAGACGCCGTCCGGGTCGATGAGGAACACTCCGCGAACGGTGTTGCTTCCCTTTTCCGGGTGAATGAGGCCGAGCTTGTCCGCAACCACACCGCGGTCGTCGGCAATGATGGGAAACTCGATCTCAGTATCGAGATTCTCACCAATCCATTCTGTCCATTTGATGTGGGCAAAGACCTGGTCGACGCTGTGGCCGAGCAGCTCCGTATTGAGCTTTCGGAACTCCTCGTAGTGACGCTGGAAGGACACGAATTCGGTGGTGCACACCGGCGTGAAGTCGCCGGGGTGGCTGAAAAGCACGAGCCATTTTCCTTTGTAGTCGTCCGGTAGCTTCTTTTTCCCGTGAGTGGTGACAACTTCCATCTCCGGTACTTTCTGACCCATCATAGGCATGGTTCCACTTTCCATTGCTGAGACTCCTTTTTCTTCATCATAATAGGACTGATTCTTATCTTAGCAACAGACACTGCCGTCGTCAAGACAGCCGGAAACGGTGGGCCTCCTACGACGAACGGGCGCGAAGCTCGCCGGCGAGGCGGATGGTGAGTTCCTCGAGCCGGTCGAGGTTGGCGGGGAAGGTCTGGGCAACGAGTTGTCGGTAGACATACTCCTGCGCCGAGAGACGGGGCGGGTGGGCGAGCAGGCGGGAAATTCCGAGCCGCTCGCGTAGTACGGGAAGGAGAAATCGGCGAAGCTGGGCGATGAATTGCTCGAGCAGGCTCACTCCGTAGCGGAGCGTGGTCTCGTCTTCGGGGTAGATGGCGTCGCGGGCAAGGGTCGCACGAAGCTCCTTGATGACGGTAAACTGTATCGGCGAGCCTTCGATGAGTACGGCAAACCAACCGGTGTCGAAACAGGTCTCGAAATGCTCGCGAAGCTCTCCAATGCAGCAAACGTTTTGGGTGCGTTCAACCTGTGCGGTAGGTGCCGGTTCCATGATCCACCCTCCTCTGCTTATTATCGGCAGCGGCGAGCTGATATCAACCGGCCGCCTGTGCGGGCCGCGCCACCGGTGCGGCCGGCGCCGGCGTCAGCCTGCCGCCAGTGCCGTTGCGATCGTTCCCGCAAGCGTCGCATTGTTCTTTGCAAGGGCGATGTTGGTTCGAAGGCTCTCACCTTCGGTGAGCTCACCTACGCGCGAGAGTAAAAACGGCGTGAGCGCCTTGCCTGACACATCACGGCGCTCGGCATCCTCGAGGGCCGAATCAATGGCGCGGGCGATGTCTTCCGCCGGGGATGCGTGCTCCTCCGGCACTGGATTGGCGATCACCGCGCCGCCCTCGAGCCCGAGCCGCCATCCGGCGGCGAGGGCGGCGGCGATCTCCGCGGCATCATCGAGTCGGTAGTCGACGGGATAGCCGCTGTCCTGTGTATAGAAAGCGGGGAAACGGTCGGTGCGGTAGCCGATCACCGGTACGCCCATCGTCTCGAGGTACTCGAGGGTGCGTCGCAGATCGAGGATAGCTTTCGCCCCGGCGGAGACCACCGCGACCGGGGTGTGGGAGAGCTCCTGCAGATCCGCCGAAACGTCCCAGGACGTCTCGCCGCCGCGGTGAACGCCGCCGATACCGCCCGTTGCAAATACGCGGATTCCGCCGAGATACGCACAGATCATGGTCCCGGCCACCGTCGTTGCTGCGGTCATCCGCCGGGCAACGGCAACGCCGAGGTCGCGTCTGCTCGCCTTGATGACGTCCTCGCCCTCGGCGAGACGCGAGAGATCGTCGTCTCCGAGCCCTATCTTGATGCGCCCGTCGATAAGCGCGATAGTTGCCGGCGTCGCCCCGGTCTCCCGGACGGTGCGCTCAAGCAGGCGGGCGGTCTCCAAGTTCTGCGGGTAGGGCATGCCATGCGCGATGATGGTCGACTCGAGCGCGACGATGCCTCTTCCGTCGCGGCGCGCGTCCGCCGCCTCCTCCGTCATGTCCACAAACGCTTCTGTGTCCCTCATGATTCTCGCCCTCGTGGAAACTTCTGAATAGCGCCGAGCGTGAGGTCCGCGGGTACGGTGCCCACTGACTCGACGGTAAGCGTGGCGGCGGCCGCGCCCATCTGTATCGCCGCCTCGATGTCGTCGCCGGCGGTGACGCCGGCGCAGAAGCCGGCCGTAAACGCGTCACCGGCACCGTTTTCATCGATGACCCGCGCCGGAAACGACGGGTAGGGAACGCTGTCCCCGCTCAACAGAGACACCCGGTCCACACCCTGCGAGCCACGGGTGACCAGAGCATTGTCGGCATGGACGACGCTTCGATCCCTGCAAGCTGCGGCAAAGGCGACGTACTCGTCAACGTTCATGATGATCCAGTCGGCGCGGGCGTCGACCCCGACGAGCCGCCGAACCTTCGGCACGGACACAACCTGCACGATGCTGAGCGCGCCGTGCGCAGCGGCCCATTCGAGTGTCACGCGAATTGCATCGGTGGGTACATTGGTGTCGACGACCACCGCCGCCGCAGTTGTGATACCGTTGAGCGCTGCGGAAACGAAGGCGGCATCGGTGCGTGAGGCCCCCGGCATATCGGAGATCGCGGCGTGCATCCTCCCCTCCTCGTCGACAACGGTGAGGTACACGCCGGTTTTCTCCGCGATGGTAGCGACGCCCGCGACATCCACCCCGGCTTCGGCGCTGCGCGCGAGCACCGCCCCGCCGAACTCGTCGTCTCCGACGGTACCCACAAGCCGGCATCGCAAACCGAGTCGTGAAAGTGCCTCGGCGATGTTCCGCCCGGCTCCGCCGGGCGTGATCGAAATCGTCCCCGGATTCGAGGTACCGGGAACCAGCTCCTCCGCCGTCCGACCCGTCACATCGGCGTTTATCCCGCCGATAACCACTACGTCCACATCACTCATGGTCTCATCTTCGCCGGTGGGCGCATTCGAATCAAGGCAGTATCTTGTGGTCACTATGCTCGCTCTACTCTCACCTACTAAAACGCTCGATTGGCAGACCCCCGCGTCGGCATCTCCGCGCAGCACCCCGCGCTTTCTCGAAGACGCCGCCCCTGTCGCGGATCGTTTAAAGAGGCTCTCGGTTGATGATCTCTCGGCCCTCTTCGGCGTAAAGGAGAAAACCGCTGCCATAGCCTGGGACCGCATGCAGAGATGGGACACCGCCGGGCATGAAACCGACGGCCGCCCCGCCCTCTTCGCCTTTTCGGGACCGGTGTATAAGGCCATGGATCCCTGGAGTTTCACCTCCGAGGAGCTCGAGCACGCTCAGTCGAGCTTTCTCATCCTCTCGGGTCTCTACGGCGTGCTCGCGCCCCTCGACGGCATCATGCCCTACCGCCTGGATATGGGCGCGGGGCTCGAGCCGCCGGAGGGCACCAAGCTCGTTGACTACTGGCGCGATCGCGTCACCGCCGTCGTTGCAGAGCAGGCTCGCGAGGTCGGCGCGGAGGCCGTGTTGAACCTCGCCTCCAAGGAGTACGTACAGGCCGTGAATGCCGACCAGCTTCCTGTGCCGCTTATCGAGTGCCGGTTTGAGGAGCTTAAAGACGGCGCCTACCGCCAGGTCCGCAATCAGATAAAGCGTGCACGCGGCCTCATGGCATCCCATCTCGCCCGGAGTCGGGCGACGCGTCTCGAGGAGGCGAAGCGCTTCCGCCTCGACGGCTACACCTACCGGCAGGATCGCTCCGAGGCGAGGACCCTGGTTTTCGCCCGGGATTCGGTCGGCTGAGCGGTTGCAGCACCGTGGGACGCTTGCGTATATTTCCCCTATGCACAGATTACTATCCGGCGGCGGCGTGCGGCTTGCCGTTGTTTTGGTCGCGCTCGCGTCGCTTGTCGGCTGTTCCAATACACCCGAAGAGCCGGAGACCCGCACCCAGCTGATTCTCGGTACCACGGTGACCATCCGCATCTACGAAGCGGCGACAGATGCCGCTTTCGAGCGAT
>JAAAOR010000040.1 GCA_009908735.1 Spirochaetota bacterium
GGGGCCGATGTAGAGATTCACGAAGCTGAACAGATTGGTCGTGTAGAGCCACCAGTCGGCGGTCAACCCGAGGTTCGCCTGATCCTCGCCGACCTGCAGGCCGACGCCCCAGAGAATCGGAAGTTGGGGGAACTTCACCGAGAGCATGGCCTGGTTCGGAAGCCCTCCGATGGCGTCAATACCGAACGATGCACCGACTCCCCACGTTGCGCCAAAGCCGGCGGCAGCAGCTCCTATTAACAGGACGAGCATGAACAAAGCAACTTTTCGTTTCATCTTGGCTCCTCAATAAGTAAGTTTGTCTTTCAACAAGTTTGTCTTTCGACGGTTCCCTCTCAGGCTGTCAAACCTGAGCTCCACCCTATCCCGAATCGCCCGCAATTGCAACTTGAGGCCTGGGGCGAGTCACGGATATAGTGGGGTCGGAGGGTTTTCGTTCCATGGACAAGGTAGTACTTACCGCATCGGATCTCGACGGCTACCTGATCGAGGAGGATCGTGCGCACATCGCCGAGATGGATGGGCTCTACGCGACCGCTCTCGAGGCTTCGCGCGTGCTCGAAACCTCGAGCAACGAGAAGCGGATTACCGATGAGAAACAACGGCTGATCGAGCTCTACGGAGAGATGGGCGAGCGCATGCGCGAGATGACTGCCGCGGACCCGTCGGTGCGCGTCTACTCATTCGAAACTCCGCGTGAGGTTCACGGCGAGGCCTCGCGGTTGATAGCGAAGCTGCGTGATGTCACAACCGGCCAGAGCGAGTTTATCTACTATATTCAGCGCGCCTATGAGTTGTTGTTCAACCTTGCATTCGCCGGCCCCGGCGTCGAGCGCAAGAATCATCTTTTTGTCAGGACACCCGTCGATGCCCCGGTGCAGAATTACGCGGTGCACAAGATACCCGATATCGACGATGAGCTCGAGAACACCGCGATGTGCGTGATGCTGCGCGGCGCATTGTTGCCCTCGATGATCATGTCGAAGGAGATCCAGGAGTACTCCTCGACCGGCTACGTCACGCCCTTTGCCCTGTTCAGCATTAAGCGAGATGATCGCAAGCAGGAACGGGACATGGAGTACATCCTCAACCTCAAGAGAAGCTACTACGACCTCGCCTCGCTTCACGGGAAGGACCTCATTTTTGCCGATCCGATGAATGCCACCGGCGGGAGCCTCGTCACGATCATCAATTACTTGAGAAACCAGGGCGTGGAACCCCGCTCGGTCAAGTTTTTCAACGTGATTTCAGCTCTCAAGGGGACCCTCCGCATCACGCGAGCAATAAAGAACGCAACCGTCTACACGCTGTGGATGGACCCCTCTCTCAACGAATCCGCCTACATTCTCCCTGGGCTCGGCGATGCGGGGGACCGCCTCAACGGCACGGACACCTCCGAGCGTCCGCGTGATATTATTCAGCTCATCGCCGACTATGGAGCCACCATTGCAAACCTCTACCGCGCACAGGTCCACGAAATCGAGTCGACGGTTCTCGGCCGTTGAGTTACTTTTACTCCTCTTTTTCGTCGGGCTGCTCGCGGGCTGTCAGTCCTACGTGCGACGTGTCGACCTCGCGGAGGAATACTTCAACCTCGGCAACGCCTTTTACGATCTCGAAGAGTACGAGCGTGCCGCGGAGTATTACAGTGAGGCCCTTGCCCTCGAACCCGACCTCGCGCCGGCAACCTTCAACCTGGCCCGGGCCTACATCGAGGCCGGCGCCTCCTCCGACGCAATCCCCGTGCTCGAGGAGTTGCGGGCCGGTGAGACGGAAAATGTTCTCATTCTCGAGTCGCTTGCCTACGCCTACTCAGAGCAGGAACGCTATGACGCCGCCGCCCGGCTCTACGACGAGGTCCTCGCAGAATCGCCCTATCGCATCTCCGCGCTCTACAGCGCAGCGCTGGTACATTTACACCTTGAAGATGCCGCGCGTGCCCGAGCGCTACTCCAGCGAGCATGGGAAGTCGATCCCGACGACCTCGATGTGATCTTTAACTACGGCCGAGTGCTCCACCTGCTCGGGGAGACGGAGACGGCTGTCTCGATACTCTCGGAGTATGCCGACGAGGCGCCCGCGGCACAGACCGATCGGCTGTTGAGCGTTGCCCGCATCTACGCCGAGGCGCGGTATTTCGCGCGGGCCCTCGCAGTGTACGATCGGGTACTCGCCCGTGAGGCGGACAACGCGCGTGCCCTGTTCGGCGAGGCGGAGCTGCAGCTCACCGCAGTCGAGGAGCCGCTTGCGGGAATCGAAAATCTAACCGCGGCGCTCGAGGCGGGCTTTGATGACGAGGAGCGCGCAGCAGAACTCCTCGAGCAGGAGAATCTGCTTTCTCGCACCCAGGCCACGAGCCTCCTTGTGGAGTACGGCCTCGTCGAGCCGGATGACAACGGCAGCGATGGCGCCGACACGGATGAGGAAGACGGCGCCGAACAGTAGATCGGCGCCGTCGGCGCGAAGATCAGGGGAGAGTTTCGGTGAGGTTCTCGTACACCTCGTCGGGGGCCGGGCCGGCATCAACCTCCCTCAGCAGGTTCTTTTTCC
>JAAAOR010000075.1 GCA_009908735.1 Spirochaetota bacterium
GAGAGCGATCTCCCGGATGCGGGCGACCAGCGCGTCGTCATTGCGGGGGCGCGGCGTGTAGTTGAAGGTTGACCGGGCCAGCATGACCACGCGGCATGCGCGCCGGGCAGAGATACGGTATGCATCGATAAGGTACTCCGCAAGGACGCGCCGCTGAGCCGGTCTTCCATCTTTTTTTGATGACCTCTTGAAGCATTTGCTTATTCAGGGAGAGACCCGCGACCAGCTTCTTCAGCTGCCGGTTCTCCGCTAATAGTTGCTTGAAGCGACGGAGCTCGGAGGTGCCGAGCCCTCCATACTTCGTCCGCCATTTATGGAAGATGGCCTCGCTGATACCCATCTTACGGTAGACTTTGGCGACCTTCGTTCCGGGCTCGGCCTGACGGGGCGCGTAGATGATCTGCGGCTCGGTAAACTTGGATGTCTTCATGGCGATCTTGGCTTGTGTTCGGGCACGATACGATCGCCTAGTCTCTATTTTTCAATGGTCACGTTTATTTGGCCGAAATCAGCTCCTGGAGTTGCTGGGTCATCGTCCACGTACACAAACGAAGCGGGCAGCGTCATTTAGAAGCGTCATACAGAACCTCAAACTGTATGCGCCTGCTTCTTCCGCGCGCCCTGGTTATTCTGTGTGCGAAGCGGTCGGCTATCTCTGCTTCTACGTCTCCCGTTTTCCAGTTCGACGGTTTCCGTTGACCCCTCGATATGGATCCTCTCTGGTCAGATGTCGCAACGCCGCTCTTGAGTGCGCTCCTCGGCGGACTCCTCGTTGCCCTTCCCTCTATCTGGGCGACGGTTCGGGCGGATAGGAAGCGGCGTCGGAACGTCGCATCGGCTTTTCGAGGAGAGATTGGTTCCGTGCTCCGTCTTTACGAAACGCGTGGGTATCTCGCCCTGCATCAAGAGCGGCTCGCGAGATGGACATCCAGCGACGTCCCGATTACGTTCAGCAAAGACTTTGATGAACGGCGGTACGACCGGATCTACGATGCGCTCGCCTCAGAGATCGGAGCGTTACCGGAGCCAGCTCCCGAGCGGGTCGTTACTTTCTATACGCTCCTCGACGCGGTGCACGAGGACCTGGGAAAGATGAGCCGCGGCGTGTTCGATAAGCAGCCTCGCGCGTCGAAGCTGGCGTTCTACGAGCATTTCGTGAGCATGATGGACGAGATGCTCTCTGCGGCGGATGCGGCCCATGAAACGTTGAGGACGCACACGTCCGATGTCCGCTGAGGTGATGCCCGCACGAATATCGACAAGAGAATCCGGAGGAATCTAGCGGGTGCAGACCTTCACTTTGGTGAAGTCAGCAAACGTACAGGTGTAAAGGCGAATTACAGTGACTACGGTTCACGCTCGTTATCGCGATACCTCGAAGTGCTTTACACGCGAGGAGAACGCCTCAGGATGCCTCTGGTGCATCGGATCTACAAAGAGAGGCGCGGAGGTATATTCGAGGAGTAACCGAGACCACCCAGCAAAATGCAACGTCTCCGGATCCCGCACATGGTCACACGCTGAATGTGTGCGGAGCATGTGTAAGCCTGTGGTCGTCCTCATTGATTCTGGTTCGCCCCGCCCGTGTATGCGCCGCATCCAACGAATTTCTGGAGCCGGTTCACCTGTACGATTGTCCATCAGACCCACGGCGAGCGGGAGACGTGGCGCCTTCAATCGCTGGATGACTTACGGACCCGCGCCGACCTTACGCGATCCATATGCCTGAATAAAGGCCTGAATTCAGCCGGTTAAAGGTGAATTAAGGCGAACTCGACTCTGTGGAGTGCCAGAAGATGTGTGATTCATTTGCCTGTATGCGCTCGTTAGAATCTTTTCAGAAGCTGTGACGTGAGGGTGTCCCTTCGGTGTGGCGTAACATGCCTTTTTCTCCGAGGGCATTGCTCTCATTCGTGCCTTCTCTAATATGTAATCCTCGATGTATAACACGGAAGGCCTATCCGCCATTGCGACCGTCACTGAACTTCGCACGGAAACTGCAGATGTCTTGTCGGTGCTCGAGGATGTGCCAGCCATCTGCGTGCAGCGTAACAACGAACCCGAGGCGGCGATGCTGTCCATGGAGATGTATCGTGCGCTTCGCGCGGAGTTGAAAAAGCAAGATATGTCGCTCGATGACTTCTCATCAGAGGATGTACCCCGTGAAGGGTCTTCGCCGATGGTGATCTCGGGCTCGCCTTCGGCTCTATTTTCTTGACTGATTGGTTTTTCCTCGTTTATGACCGTTTCGGCGTTTATCAAGAAATGGCGAGCTTCGCAGGCGGATGAGCAGGCGAACGCGCAGCAGTTTCTCATCGAGCTCTGCCGAGACGTGTTGGAGGTGAACCCGCCAGACGTCTCGGGCTCGATTCCCGAGAAGAACACCTATGTCCTTGAACGGCGCGTCGACCGGACGGCCTCGCAAGACGGGCAGCGCGGCTACATCGACCTCTACAAGAAAGGCTGTTTCGTCTTGGAGGCCAAGCAGGGCTCCAATCCGCCAGAGCTAACGGAAGGCGAAAAGCTGGGCGTACGTGAGCCCAAGCGGACGATCGGCACCGGTCGGCGTGGCAAGCGCTCGTGGGAGCAGGCTATGACGAAGGCGAAGAACCAGGCGCGCCGGTATGCTCGGGCGCTTCCGGATGAGGACGGCTGGCCGCCCTTTCTCATCGTGGTCGATATCGGCTTCTGCATCGACCTGTATGCGGACTTTGCCCGACAGGGAAAGAACTACGTCCCCTTCCCGGACAAACCCACCCACCGCGTCTTCCTGGAGGACCTGAAGGACGAGAACGTGCGGGCATCGTCGACCTGGAGCCCGGCGGAGGTCACCGTCCGCGTGAGGCCGTAGGGTCCGATGGCCTCGACGGGATGGCGAAAGCTGACGACGTACTGCGGGCCGCCGATCGGCACCGTGCTCAGATAGGTGTCGTCGCCGGTGGGGGCGCGGCGGGTTCCGCATACGGCGTCCACGTCCGACCACGGCACCTCGACCTCCCACCGGAGGCCGCAGTGCAGCCGGAGGACGTCCGGCCGAAGCTCGTGCGGGCGCCGGAGCATCGCCCGGTAGTCGCCGACGAACAAGACGACCCCGTACGTCCCGAGCACGAGGTGAACGATGGCCGCCGTCGAACTCCACAGGCTGAGCTATACGTGCCCGGCGATGAGCTCGAGCCCGGCGGCGATCAGGATGGCGCAGAAGACGGCGGTGTACTCGCTGTGGTACGACATCCCGTGCGAGGGGCGCGTCGACCGGCGCCCGGAGAAGGCGTATCGGAAGACCGAGACTTCGTAGGCGAGCGCGTGTGCGACGACGGGCACGTCGAACGCGTCCCGCGTGATGGCGCGCATCCGCCGGTAGAGGTCGGGTTCGGTCGTTTCTTTCCGGCGCGCCCGGATGATCCGCCACGCCTTGTGCCCGACGAAGCCTAGCAGCACGAGCTCCACCGCCGGCACGCCGTACCCGATGGCCTGCAGCACGGCGTCGTGTTCGGCCGGAATAATCGAGAAGGCCGCGAGAACGCTGAGGAGAAAGACGGGCGCAAGCGTAATGGACGGCCACCCGCGACCGCGGACGAGGACCACGTAGAACAGCGCCGGGACGAGGACGACCAGGTCGATCGTGAGGCCTCCGGCAACGAGATCCGGACGCGTCGCCTGTGGCAGGACCTCGACGATGTAGAACGCCGCGCCGTAGATCGCGAGAAGCGGGCCGAGAAACCAGAGGGGAGAAGTGCCGGGCGAAGAAGTGCCGGAACGGGGCGTCATGCGGATGGGGTGGTCATGAGGAACCCAGGTTGCATGTCGGGATTCGCCCGGGACGAACGGATTCACGGGTGCCTGCGTCCACGCTCCGGCTCGCCATCCCGGACGCACCTGCACTCCAACTCGGATCCCTCTCGCTCGGATTCCTGCTCCCTACTCGTACGCAATGGTGTTCTCGTGCGTCCGCTCCTCGGGTACGTCGGTCGGACGCTCGATGAGTTCGTTCGGGGCGTTGCCCGGCCGCTTGACCAGGTCGAAGGCATCGTAGAGGTCTCCGGTGACGGTGTACGACCGGTACTTCATCGTGTCGCGTTCGACGTGGACGACCTGGAAGAGCTGCGTGTTCTCCGCACCGCGCTGCATCTCGACGTCGTCGAACCGCTGCCACCGGTCGTCCTTGACTTCGTACATCTTTGCCCCGCTCACGCTGTTCACGTACACGGCCCCGGACCTCGGCGTTCGGGCATTGACGCCCTGCGCCAGATTCTGCGCGTGCCCGCGGGCATACGTATGGTCGTGCCCCTGCATCACGAGGTCGACCTGGTGCTTGTCGAAGAGGGGCTTCCAGGCCTCCCGGAGCGCCGGGTTATCCCGCCCTTTACTCGACGAGAAGAGCGGATGGTGAAAGGTCGCGACCACCCAGCGCGCGTCGGTGTCTTCGAGTACGGATGACAGCCACTCGGTCTGGCGGCGCAGCCGGGTCGAGTCGCGCAGGTTCGAGTTGAGCGCGATGACGCGCATGCCCTGGTAGTCGAGGTAGTAGACCGTCTCCTCCATCCCCTTCGGCCCGTTTTCGGGGAGGGCGAACTGCGGGCGCCAGTGCAGCGACAGCTCCTCCTGGCCTTCTTGAGGCATCTCGACGGAAAAGCTGGCCTCCAGGCGATTGCCGGCAACAGACAGGTCGCGCAGGTCGCGCCGCGTTCCGGTGTCGTCGACGAGAGCTCCTCCGAGTGCGCCGCTGCTCCCCGTGAGTTGGAGCGTGCCCTGATAGGCCGATCCGGCGATCTGGTAGCTCCACGCCCCCGCCCAGGCATCGCCCGCCTCCTCGTCCCGCGTGGCCTCGAACGGCACCTCGTCCCCTCCAGGGAGCGCGACGGCCCCCGTCAGCCGGCTGCCATCGTCTGCGCGGGTGGCCTTGAGCGCCAGGGTCTGCTCCATCATGCGCGCGTCGCCCACCACGTCGTACTCGTGGTTTCCGGGCACCGCAATGTTCGGACGCATGCTCTGCACCCAGCCGCCCGCCACGCTCCATTGCCCCCACTCGACGTTGCGATGCGCCCGGTCCACAAGGTCCCCGGCATGCACGAGAAAAGCAGCCTCGGGGGCCCGCGTGTAGGCTGCACGGATGGCGCGGGACCATTGCGACCGGATGCCGTTCTGCGCGTCCCCGAAGTAAATGAACGAGAACGGATCCGCCTCAGCGCTGCCCGTTCGCGCGTGGAACCACTCGCTCCAGTGCGTCCCGTCTCCGACGCGATAGGCGTACTGCGTCCCGGGCTCGAGTCCCCCGAAGGTCACCGTGTGGTAGTGAGCCTCGACGGTCTCCCCGGTGAGCCGGTGTGAGGGAAAGGTCTCCGTGTCAGCCGAGACCGTGCGGGCGGCCCGGGAGAACGACGGCTCGGCCTTCGCGACGGCAATCTGTGCCACGGACTCCCGCACGCTCGTGTTCGTCCGCCAGGAGACGCTGAGCGAGGACGACGGGTCCTGCGACCATGTCAGTACGATGCGGTCCGGATACGGGCTCGGCGCAGCCGACGGCAAGGGGGCGGGCACCAGGGGGACGGGCGGCGCGCCTTCGAGCGAACCCGCTCCCGAGGTCTCGGCCGTTGCTGCACGTTCCGGAGACCTGCGGCGCGGCGGCTCTGCCGAGACCACGGGTGTGGAGGACACGCTCGCAAGCGCTCCGGACGGAGGGTCGGTCGCCGCCGTGCGTTCGGCAGAAGGGGAGGCGCAGGAGACGAATACGCTCACGATGGCGGCCACGACGGCGGGGAGCGCAGCCGCATACAGTCGGGTGGTGAAGAAGGAGATCATGCCAGGATGCCTGAGCGTGTGGGAAGAGAGAACCATGAATGCGTCGTTGCGCCTGTTCGGAGCAGATTCCGTCCGGAGCGGATACCGTCCGGGGCCGTGTCCTTCAGAGGTCGACCCGGACGCCAAGGAGGTACCGGCGTCCGAAGCCCTCGACTTCCAGGGGGCGATCCTCGAATCCCTGGTAGCGCCGGCCGAGTTCGTCCGTGAGATTGTTGGCGTCGGCGAACACGGTGAACTGCTCGGTGATCGCGTAGCGCGCCGAGATGCTGAGGCGCTCTTCATCGTCCCAGAACGCATCGAGGCGTCCGTCGGCCGGGTCGATGCTATCGATCCAGTCGTCGCGCCACTGGTAGTTCACCCGGGCGGAGAAGCCGTACCGTTCGAAGAAGAGGGAAACGTTGTACACCGCGTCCGACGTCCCCGGAAACCGCACCGTGCGCACCTCCCCGCTGGCGGGGGTCGGCGTCGTGAACTCGCTGTCGAGAAGCGTTGCGTTGGCCTGCAGGCCGAATCCAGCGAGCGGCCCGGGAAGGAAGGACCACTGCTGAAAATAGTTGGCCTCGACGCCGTAGACGCGCCCGTCCTCTCCGTTTTGCGTTGTGGAGTAGACGTATCCGGTCCGGTCGGTCCCGCCGGCATCAAAGCGATCGTCCGGGACGCGCGTCGTCGTGGTGAACAAGGGGTCGCGCACCCACTTGCCAAAGCCTGCGATCGACACGATGCCCGTGCGCGGAAGGTAGTACTCCAGCCGCAGGTCGGCGCCCCACGACCGTTCGGAGCCGATCGTCGGGTTGCCCCCCGCGATGGCGCGGTTTACGTCGTCGATGGCGATGCTCGGGCGGCGCTGTGCGAAGTCGGCCCGGCTTACGGTGCGGGTGCCCGCCACGCGCAGCTTTACGTCGTCCGTGAGGTCGACGTTGACGTGCAGGCTCGGGAAGAGCAGCGTTTCGTCCGTGGACGCGTCGACCGGCTCGGCCTCGTCCCCGATCACACGAACGCCCTCGCTCCCGTAGGTGGCATGCTCGAGACGAACGCCTGCGAGCACCTCGCCCCAGGAGGTCTCCCACTGGTTCATCGCGTAGCCGGCATAGATCGTCTCCTGCACGTCGAAACGGTTCTCCTCGGGGATGGTGCTGCTCGGATCGTACAGCCCGGCCTGCTCCAGCTGAGCGAGGCGGCGGTTGAGTTCGTCCTGGAGGTCGAAGACATCGAAGCGCTGCACGTTGTAGCGATTCGGAAACGGAAAGTCACTGACCAGGTCCTCGTCCTGGAGAAACGCGCCGTAGTCGGTCGTCGGCAGGTCGGCAGCGGCGGATAGCGGCCCGATCGGAACCTGGGCCGCGTTCGAAACGAAGCCGCTCTTGTCGCGAACGTCGACCTTCCCGCCGAACTGCACCTCGGACGGAACGCCCCGGAACGACCATCCGCGGCGGAGGTCGAGTTGCCCGGAGTAGGCGTCCGCCTCATCCTCGCCCCGGTTCAAAAATGCGAGGTCGTCTTCCGGATCGGTCTGGGGCAGTCTGCTCAGCGGCTCCCCGTCCAGGCTCGACAGATTGACCTCTGGAAAGTTGGGGTCGGTGTAATCGTACTGCACCGCGAGCGGGGGAAGAGCGTTCACCGGAATCATGAGCGGAAGATTGAGGCTCGCGTTGGTCCGCGTGTAGCTCGTCCGGTACTCTACCGACCACCGGTCCAACCGGCTGTTGCCGCCGAGGATCGTCGTCCACGTGTTGTTGCGATAGTACCCGGGGCCGAGCGCGCCGAGCATGGGAACGCCCTGAAGCGTGCCCTCATCGGGGGTGGCCCCGTCTTCGAGAAAGCCAGCCTGCGCATCGCTCAGGTTGAAGATGTACTGGTTGCGCTGCTCGTCGTCGTTAAATTCGACATAGGTCGAGGTGACGAAGAGCTCGTGGCCCGGGCCGGGGCGATAGTCGAAGCGCCCGCTGTAGGCGTTGTTGGTCCGTTCGAGATAGTACACGCGGTAGTCGGCGGTCGCGGGGAAGAGCCCGCCGTTCGGCCCGGGGACGTACTGGCTCTCGATGTTATTCGTCACCTGGTTGCGCTTGTACCGCGTTGCCGTGGCCACGAGGCCGAAGGCATCTCCCCAGGTATTCGACACCTGGGCGAAGGCGTTGTATTGCAGGTCCTCGCCCAGCTCGAAGTAGCCCGGGGCGGCCTCCGCCGTGACGTGGAAGCCCGGGCGATCGAAGGCCGAGGCGGTCTGCACGTTGACGCGTCCGGCCACCGACTCGGCCGGCAGGTCGGGCGAAATGGTCTTCGTCACCTCGATCGACTGAATGACCGGAGCAGGGATTTCGTCGAACCGAACGATCCGGCCTTCCGACCCGATCACGTTGATCCCGTCGAACGCGAGCGTCGTCCAGCGCCGGGGCGTACCGCGCAGGTTGATGTAGCGCGCCTGGCCCTGGTCCCGCTCTACGGCGATGCCCGGCACGCGGGAGAGGGCCGCTGCCGCATTCTGATCGGGAAACTTGCCGACGACGTCCGACGCGATGACGTTGGTGACGACCGGAGCCGCGCGCTGCCGGGAGATGGCCGCCGCCTGCGAACCCGTGATCGGGGAGGAGGACACCACAACCTCCTCCAGCACCGTCTCTTGACGGGGAAGTGCGATCTCGACGCGCGTCGTCTGTCCTGCCTCGACGGTTACGCGGCGTCGCTCCTCCGCGCGCCCAATGTAGCTCGCGACCAGTTCGTACGTGCCTGCCGGAACGTCCTCGATCCGGAACCGCCCGTTGCGCCCCGTCGCATCGCCCCGCTGCAGTTCCACGATCGCCACGCTCACGCCCTCGAGCGGGTTGCCCTCCTCCGCGTCGGTCACCGTGCCGGCGAGGGTGCCCGGCGACTGTCCCTGCGCCGCCGGCACCGCGACAACACACAGTGCGACGGTCCCCAGGGCGATGGCCCACAGGGCGGCAGCGACCCGCGATAGGGCAGCGATCCGCGATGTAACGAGACGCAGGACCCGGCCGATAGCAGCCGGGCCGGAGAGAGGAAGAGGGAGGTTGCGCATTGCAGTCACGGCAGATAGAGAAGCAGACGCGAGACCGGAGCCGCCAGCCGTTGCGCGGGGGCAACCTAAGTGTGATGCACCCCGATGCACGGACCACGTGCTACCAGCCACGGTGAATCTTAGCTGCTACGCCGTGAAAGCATGTTAAACCAGCATTACGGTTGTGAAATGGAATGATAATGCCGCGCCGAGAGACGCCTCCGTTGCCCTACTCCAACCCTGGGCACGCGGGCTCTCGAACGAGGGGCCGGACGCGCGACAGGATCGTGCTCTTGCGAGCGTAGATGAAGTACGCCCCGATCGCGGCTGGCAGAATCCAGCAGACGGTAGTGGTGGCAAGGAGGCTTCCAAGGCCGTTCAGCGGCGTGTAGGTCGAGAACCACGGGCCGAGGACTTCGAAAAAGTGAGAGCCGGTCGCCATCACGAGGCCCACGTATGACCACAGCATGAAATTGTAGTGCACCTCCAGCCAGGCCTCGCCGATGTACGACCGAAAAAGAGGAGCCACGATTCCGCCCACGATCGAGTTGGAACTGACAACCGCCGCCGCGTGGAAGCGCCCGAAGCTCTCGAACAACTCGTAAATCAGAAACGATGTCGCGCAGAGGAGCGCCATGCTGCCCACGTAGATCCATCCCACGACCCGATGGAACCGGGTTCCTTTCCGTGCGCCCACGACGACGGCGCCGGCCGCGAGGGCGAGAAGTCCACATACCGTGTGAAAGAGGGCCGTCGGGCTCATAGGGGGCACCTGCGTTTCTCACGGAAGAGAGCGCGCGGCGCATCACCGCTCGACGCGTCCTGTGCGGCGAATTCGCGCCCGGTTGCTCGTGTTCGGATGAAGGCAATGCCCAAGATGGGCCGGGGGGGTCACGCGGATCGGTGAGTCGCGTGTGCGCTCGGTGACGGGGAGAAGCGGTGTGGGGGGATGTAGGGGTGAGAGGGTGAGGATGTGAGAGGGTGAGGCTATGAAAGTTGAAGGGCGGCGGATGCGGGCAGCGACCGGGACGAAGCGGAGGCCCGAGGATGCGACATCGCACAGAATCCGATCCACAAACCATCTACAACCGACGTCCTGTTGAGCATTCGAGCCTTGCGAGAGTTCACGCGCTGGTGCGCGGCGCTGGTGCACGGCAGAGTGGCCAAACGTCCAGGCGGCCACAGCGACAAGGGTACGGCGGGTCGCTACGGCATCGCTTCAAGGTTTAAGGCGATTCTTATGGATCCCCGATAGCCTCTATGAGTGGATCGGCGATCGGAACATCCAGCGGGACGAACCATCGCATCGGGTACGTTCCCCTCACTAGCCAACGCCTCGTGGCGGCAAGGCGGGATGGAAACAACAGGTTTGTCCCCCAAAGACGAACAGTTCTGGCACGACCGGTGGGCGACGGAAACCATCGGGTTCCACGAGGGCACGCCCAACACGCTTCTGGTCCGGCACTTCGAGACGCTGTCCCTCGCGCCGGGCAGCCGCGTCTTCCTCCCGCTTTGCGGAAAAACCCGAGACGCCGCGTGGCTTTTGTCGAACGACTACGCAATTACCGGGGCTGAACTCAGCCAAACGGCCATCGAGCAGCTGTTCGCGGATCTCAACCTCACGCCAGACGTGACCGAGCGCGGGGACATTGCTCACTACCGTGCGGAACGCATCGACATGTTCGTCGGCAACGTGTTCGACGTGACGCGGGCGATGATCGGCGCGGTCGACGCGGTTTACGACCGGGCTGCGCTCGTGGCCCTACCCGGTGACCTTCGCCCTCGCTACGCCAGGCACGTCGCAGAGCTCGCAATCTCGGCGCCTCAACTCGTCATTACGTTCGAGTACGATCCAGACCGGATGGACGGGCCACCGTTCTCGGTCGAGGAAACGCACCTCCGGCAGTATTATGGCGACCGGTACGACCTGCATCTCGCCGAGCGGATGCGACGACCCGGCGGGCTGAAAGGCATTCGGCCCGCGCACGAATGCGCGTGGCTGCTCCGCTGAACGCGCGTGGCTGCCCCGCCCCATCACCTCGCACCGTGAATCACGATCTGGTGGGGCCGTCTGGAGGACGTGCCGGGTCGCAGCATCACCAGAGGCCCCTCTGTCCCGGTTCCCTGCTCTCCCGTGCGACGAGCCGAGTCCCACCGTGTCAAAGCAACACCTAGCACCCAACAACCAGTGGAGTTACCCCGATAAAGTCCCGAATGTCGGGGAAGCCCACACTTGATACTCGATGCGGCACCAATGAAGTATGTGCTCAGAAAAAACAGTAAATATAAGTTCACGCTGGAAAACCAAGGTTCTTTTTATAATAGTCGTGTACGGGATCAGCTGCTGACTGTCTAGAAGGAAGTACCTGGACCGGCGCAGACCGGCATTAGCAGCAACGATTCCATAACCTTACGATCACGTATCGCGAGCCCTAATGTCGAATCCGACTGCTCCGTACTGGCTTCTTCTCATTGCTGCGTGTGTCGTCGCCGCTACTTCTTGCGACGTGGCAGCACCAGATCCTGCCCGCGATGCTCGGGTGCCGGAACAGCGCACGATCGAAACAAGCTTCGGCGCTCTAAGCGAACGCGATGCGATTGCTGGGAAGGTGTCAATTTCGGTGCCGCCCGACTCGCTCGGTCGAGAAATTGTTGGGCTAAATCTTTACGTCGATGGCCGCCTGGAACAGAAAGCAGGACCGTTAACGGACCGAGTGGAGCTCGAGACGCGTCGTTTTAGCGACGGCGAGCATGAAGTGGCCCTCGGAGTGAGATATGCCCGTGAGGAAACGGGCGCACTTTCGCTGCTGCGTGAGTTGCCAACGATGTTCGTCGATACGCTCGTGTTCGACCAATCGCCCCCGACTCCGGTCGACGTGGAGGCACGTGCTGCGGAGCGGGAGTGGCAGGTAAGCTGGAGCGCGTCAACGGACGAAAACTTTTATGCTTATATCGTACAGCGATATTCGGAAGGGCCGTACGGTTTTCAGTCGATCGACACCCTCTATGATCGGTCTACGACATCTATCGTTGACGATTTGCCGCCCGTGTATGGAGCGGAGGCCACGTACCGTGTTCTGACCTCGAACGGTGTCGAAACAACTCGAAGTGACGCTGTTGCGACGATCTTCGGTACGACGCGCCGTGCACAACAGCAGGCAGAACCATATTACCCGGCCATTCCTCCTCGGCTTCGGCCCGGCACGGACGAAGTCTATTCCCTCACGTATGGATCCGTTCGCGCGTTCGATTTGGCCACGCTTAAACGCAAACGCGAAGCCTTGACACCGGAATTGCTGCCCGGTACCGATCTCGAACCCGTAGACATGTGCTTTAGTCTAAACGGCGATCGCTTCTATATTCGAAGCAGAGCTTTTGATAGAAACTCCAGCCAGGTTCTGACCCCGGTCAACGCCGTACCGCTCACAACCGGAACGCCGGAGCAGCTTCCGATCTCTTTCCCGAACCGAACGGTCGAGTCCCGTGTGGCGACAGGTCCGGACGGTCGAGTATTTATTGGTACAGGTGACAACAAACTTCTAGATGTGGATGGTTTGACCGGGGAGATCCTCAACGAACTGGACCTACCCGACGGTCACACATTCACCCATGCGCGGCTCAGCCCGGATGCGTCGACCCTGTACGCTGTAACGTCCAATCGGGGATACATTCAGGGGAGCAGCGCGATATTAGCGATCGACGTTGGTAATGAGGCATTTCAAGAGCTCGACCGTAGCTTTCCTGCAGATCGTCCGCATCTGGTTGGCTTCGAACCAGGATCTCAAGATTTATACGTTTCCGTGGGTTCGACTCAGCGGACCTACCGGAAGTACAGGGCACGTTCAGCCGAAGATATTGGGGCTATTTCCGTCCCCCAGGGAGGACGCTTGGTGTACACAACAGATCAGCATCACTACGTAGCGGTCGATTCGCAGGACATCAATTTCCCGAGCACGCCAACCATCGTACAATACGATGCCGACCTCACACAGGCTGGACCGTCCTGGCGCGTCGCTGCGCCATTCCGGGCTGTGAGTGAAGATGAAGCATGGCTCATCTTCTCCGACGAAACCTCTCTCTGGAGTATCTCTACGGCTGACTGATCATGACGTCATCCTATTTACGCTATTTGGTTCTGCTTTTTCTCAGCTGTGTCTTACATGGCTTGGTAGAGACCTCAGTACGGGCGCAACCTTCAACTCGTGCGTGGGCCGTCGAAATCCACGCTGGCTACCAGAGCGTGGCTGTGGGGGAGTTCAGTGACCTCTACGATTCAATCATCGAAGCAGAATCTGTAGGGCTCTCGACACAAACAGCGTTTCCCAGTAATGAAGCCTTCGGAGCTCGCGTATTGTGGAAGACAGGTATACGAGCTACTGAGACCGGCGCCACCGTTCGGCATAGTCGGACGAACGCATACTCAAGGTATGCAGATGCAAATGGAAGAATTTACCGCGATGCCTCGGTCTCTACAACTCTCTTGATGTTCACTGCACGCACAGCCCTTCTTACCGGTCGTGATATCCGGCCGTACGTGCAGATACAAGGGGGCCCTGCACTCGTAGAAAATACGCTGGACTATTTCACGAGGGTGGACCAGGTAACCGGCAGTCCATTGACGAGAGACTTTTCGCTCGCTGGCTCTCGATGGGGATATGCGGCAGAAGCGAGTCTGGTAACGACGTATCCGCTTGGACCGATTTACGCCTCGTTCGAAGCTGGATATCGCGTCGGAAGCGTTTCATCGCTGAACGTCTCCACTCGCCTTTCCAGCGGGGAGACGGCATCCGTAGCGTCCGACGTTGACTTGTCTGGATGGACGCTTCTGCTCGGCGTCGGATATCGGATGTGATCGCACATTTTCGCTTGACCAGGCTCCCGCAGCGACGTTTCGGGGGCTGGAACAGTCGGCGAGTTAGAATCCCAGCACACAGTGTGGGCGCGGAGAGTCTCGCTCACAAGATGATCGGACATGCCGGCCTGCACGCCGAGCTCCCGCAGCCGTTCGAGAGCAGTAACTGGCGCGCGTGGTCAGCGCTCTGTAGCGTTCTGTATCTCCGACGAACACTTGGGATATTCGCGTCGATGAGCCACACTGGAATGGGTCGAAGGTCGCGGAGCGCGCTCACCGACTACGGCAACGCGATCAAGGATCTCGAGCGCACGAACGTTTTCCCCGGCAAACTGCTGCTCAAAAACTTCGGGGTGACGCGGCACGGGCGCTTCGTCGACGAGCTCGGCTTCGTGACCGACTACAACTTCCGCTCGAAGCCGGAAGCGCAAAGATACATGGACGAGCTATCGGCGGACGCGTGGTTCTACGTGGGCCCCGACGACGTCTTCCCCGAGGAATCCGGGTTACGATGGGCGTGACCGACGAGGTCGTAAGTGCCTTCGAGGAAGTCCATGTCGACCTCTTCACCGCGGACTTCTGGAACGACGTCAAGTCCCGTATCAAGGAAGGATCCCTGCTCCCGATTCTTCCTTAGCCGCCGCGCTAACGCGCCCGCACCGCCGCACCATCCCGGCGAGCAACACGCCAACCTGATGAAACGGTAGCGATATGTTGTGTCAAATGGCACGGTCCAAGCACAGACCAAACAGGGGGGCTATAGAACGAAGGTATTATCGGAAATCCAGAGATACACGACCGCGTCATGGCCCTTCGACGTGCATGACTGATGCGTCTGAAAGCTGAAACGACCAGACCGTCTCCGTGGCTAAGACCACTCTGGGAATACGACCGGGTGCTGAACCATGTAGCTGTATTTAGTATGCGGGTTCTCCAGGATATGAAAGCGGTATTTGGTCGATGAACTCAACATCCGTCCGAACTAACCTGTAGCGTAGTTCTTTTTTTAAACCGCTCCTTACGTACTGACGGTGAGTGATTTCTATCGTATCTGTGCGCACAACACCCAGATTTCTTTTGAAAGTCCTATCTATTCTACTGTAATGCTCCATTCTTATATTGCCACCTTCACTTACGCCATAAATTCCATAGAAGGATTCAGTAGGCTGGTTAAACTCACCCGCAGATGGATATCTTGAAGAGACGGCAACGTACTGGTATACGCCGTTATCGGAGAAACGATAGGCAAACCGAGAAAACTCGCTAAATGGGTCAATCGGAGCACTGTCTTCTCTCATTTTCACACGGACGTACACACCATTTGCGGGAATTGGGTCTGATCCATACGCATAGTCCGAACGATCTAGTATGTATTCGCTCAACTTCGGAACAGGTTGGCTACTTTGTCCCGTGATCATCTCCGGAGTACACGATACGACCAAGAAAGTCGCAGCGAGCAGTGGAAGAATAACAATACGCATATCTCTAACTCTTATAATTGGACGATTATGCCCCTACTTATTAACTGCCTTGGACTTGAATCGGGGAACCTTCATGTTGTCGTGGATGATCTTTTCAGAATACATATGGATCTTCCGCGTCCACTTGGGCCGAATGTAAAATGGTAACACACCTACATCTGCG
>JAAAOR010000089.1 GCA_009908735.1 Spirochaetota bacterium
AAGTGTAGGAAATACGTGGATAGAGGAGGAAGAATGTCGGACCCACGGGTACGTGACATACTCGAGCTGCAACCGCAACAGCAGACCGTGACCGTACACGGCTGGGTACGTACGAAGCGCGACACGAAGAACGTCACTTTTTTCGAGTTGAACGACGGGTCTTGCCTGTCGAATGTTCAGGTGATTTTCGATCGTGGAGAGAACGCCCCTCTCGCCGAGCTCGACAGGGCACAGACCGGCGCGAGCGTGCGCGTCACCGGCACCGTCGAAGCCTCACCCGGAAAAGAGCAATCGGTGGAGCTCCACGGCACGGCTCTCGAGGTCATCGGCGAGGCCCCCGCCGACAGCTACCCCCTTCAGAAAAAGCGACACTCCTTTGAGTATCTGAGGGAAATCGCACACCTCCGTCCACGTACGAATACCTTCGGAGCCGTGGCACGCGTGCGGAACGCGCTGAGCACTGCGATCCACGGCTTTTTCCAAGACCGTGGCTTCCTCTACGTTCATACGCCCATCATCACCGCAAGCGACACCGAGGGCGCGGGCGAGCTCTTCCAGGTCACCACCATTCCCCTCGAGGCCCTCGCCCGCTCGAAGGACGCCGAAGTTGCCTACGAGCAAGACTTCTTCGGGCGCCCCGCGTATCTCACTGTCAGCGGCCAGCTCAACGCCGAGGTCTACGCCCTTGCCCTCGAGCAGGTCTACACCTTCGGGCCGACCTTTCGCGCGGAGAACTCCAATACGAGCCGCCATCTTGCGGAGTTTTGGATGGTAGAGCCGGAGGTGGCGTTCTGCGACATCACCTGCAACATGGATCTCGCCGAGGAGTTCGTCCGCCACATCCTGAGTCACGTCCTCAAGCATTGCGCCGAAGACATGGCCTTCTTCGACAAGCGTATCCACCCGGGCCTCCTCGAGAGCCTCCGGCACGTCGTGGACTCGCCCTTCCGACGCATCCTCTACGACGAAGCCGTGGAGCAGCTCCAGGGCTCGAATGTGGAGTTCGAGTACCCGGTGAGCTGGGGAAACGACCTGCAGTCGGAGCACGAGAAGTACCTCACCGAGGTCGTCTATAAGGAGCCGCTCATCGTCACCGACTATCCCAAAGAGATAAAGGCTTTCTACATGAAGCTCAACGAGGATGAGCGAACCGTCCGCGCCATGGACGTGCTCGTCCCGCGTCTCGGGGAGATCATCGGTGGGAGCGAGCGCGAGGATCGCTACGACGTGCTGGAACGGCGGATCGCCGAGATGGGCCTGGCGCCGGAGAACTACTGGTGGTATCTGGAGCTCAGAAAGTTCGGCGGAACACCGCATTCGGGCTTCGGACTCGGCTTCGAGCGGCTCGTTCAGTACGTCACCGGAATGCAGAACATCCGCGACGTCATTCCGTTTCCGCGAACGCCGAATAACGCGGCGTTTTAGCCGCGACGGGCGGGCCCGCGATTACCGCCGGGCCCCAGGCTTTCCGGGGGCGCTGTTGCCGGGGGCGGCAATAGGCTCCTCGATCCCCTATACCTCGCACCACTCTTTGACTTTGACCGCCAGCTCTTTCCCGCGCTGCTTGAGGACCTCTTTCTCCTCGTTGGTGGGCCTACCCTTGAACTCCACCGGCTCGAGGAAATCCCACTTCATCTTGTTTCGCTCCACGATTTCCTGTAGCTCCTTCTGAGCGCCTCCGGACCAGCCGTAGGAGCCGAAGCTGAATGCTTTGCGGTTGAAGGCTTTCTTTTTGCCTATCTCGTCGACCACGGCCGCCATCGCGGGAAACATCTTGTACTCGTAGGTCGGCATACCGAGCACTACACCGGAGGACTCCCACACCGATTGCAGGACGAACCCGGCGTCGGTCTCCGGAACCTCGTGCACATGGACTTTGACGCCCTCGCTCTCGAGGCCTTCGACGACCGGCTGTACGCCCTGCTCGGTGTTGCCGTACATGCTTCCCCAGATCACCGTCACCTCGGGCTTTGCCGGGCCCTTCGAGTAGCTCGCGTAGCGCTTGTAGTCGTCGACGATTTTCTGAGGATTCTCGCGCCAGACGATGCCGTGCCCGGGGGCGATGATGTCCACCGGCAGTGACTCCACCTTGTCGATGGCCTTCTTTGTCGGCATCGAGAAGGCGGCAACAATGTCGGCGTAGTAGCGGGAGGCCTCACGCTCGAAGAAGTCGATCTGGCTCTGGTCGAGCTGGTCGTCATAGGGGGCATCGTCGGCCACGCTGCCGAAGGAGCCGAAGGCATCGCAGGGAAAGAGCGTTTTGGTTTTGGTATCGTAGGTTGCCATGGTCTCGGGCCAGTGCACGTTCGGAATCTCCTCGAAAGCCAGCACTCTCCCGTCACCGAGGTCCAGCGTGTCCCCGGACTTCACAGGGCGAACATTTTTGGTGATGCCGTAGAAGCTCTCGAGGAGCGGCACCGCCCGTTGCGTACAGAGGATCTCGAAGTTGTCGTCGCCACGCAGCTCGGAAAAGGGCTCGAGCCAACCGGAGTGATCCGGTTCCATGTGGTTGATGATTACGTAGTCGATGTCCTCGAGTTTGACCTTCATCTGGTCGAGCTGCTCAAAGAGCTCCTCTGGCACCCCTTCCCAGGTGCACACCCCGTCGATAATCGCGGCTTTCTCGCCTTTGACGACGTAGGAGTTCATTGCGATGCCGTTCGGGATGGGCCACATACCCTCGAACAGAATGTTGTCGACGTTTGCGGATAGACGGAACACACCGTCGGTTACTTGAGTCGTCCTCATGTGCGACACCTCATGTTGATTGTGTTACTCACCTTTACCATTACCGGTAATTTAATACCGATACAGTCTCTATTTCAAGCGTTTTTCTTCAAACGTTTTTCCAGTTCGCGGTCGAAGGCGTTTGCGAATGCCGTCACCTCCCGTGTGCCGTAACGCTTCCCCGGCTCGGTAAACGATGCTGCACTGCGCAGCTCGTACATGAAATCGCGTTCCGAAAGCCGCTCGCGGACATTCTCCCGCGTATACACCTCGCCGCGGGTGTTAAGCACGACCACCGAGCGCTCGACCAGTCGCGAGGCAAGCGGGATGTCTCGGGTGATCGCAATGTCACCATCTTCGGCGCGCGAGACAATGACCTCGTCGGCGTCCTCATCACTCACCATGCTCTCCACTTCGCCGGCGCTGCGCACCCCGACATCCTGCCGCGAAACGAAGCGCGCCGGCACACCGCGGCGATCCGACGCGCGAATGATGATATCACGAACTCGCCTCGGGCAGGAGTCCGCATCCACCCAGATCATCATCGCCCCGCCCCCGGCATGGCGTCGGCTTCGGGGGTTGCGTCAGCCTCAGGGGTTGCGTCCAACCCCCGTGCGGTCTCGAGCGGCACGGTGGCAACAAACACGCGGGCCGAGCCTCGGAGCGTGTAGCTCCCGGCATCGGCGGTGACGAAGGCAGACTCCCCGCCCTCGAGGACCACGCAGCCGCCGGCGTGGTCCTCGAGCCGGATCGAGCCCTCGAGCGCAAGCACCACCTCCGGCGCCGCGGCGGGTCGCGGGCGCTCGGCCGTGCCGTCCACGCGGGTCTCCTCGAGGGCGAACTCGGGGGCAGGGGTCGCATACCGGTGCCATCGTCCCGGTGGAGCGTCAGGGTCTGCGCGCTGGATCTCGGGCTCGTCGGGGGCGAAGAGCAGCGTCCGAATCAACTCGCGTACGTCTACGTGCTTCGTCGTGAGACCGCCGCGGAGCACATTGTCGGAGCTCGCCATGATCTCGATCCCCGTGCCCTCGAGATAGGCGTGAAGCGTCCCCGCGGGCAGGAACATGGCCTCGCCGGGCTCAAGCTCGAGGCAGTTGAGGTAGAGGGGTGCTGCAATGCCGCGGTCGGCGCCGTACTCCTGTGCGAGGCGCAACACCCAGTCGTATCGGGATCGCGGCTGCGCCGCGTCGTCGCCGTTTCCGGTCCCGGCATTGCCGGGGGCGCCACGCTCCCGCCCCCCGGCATTTCGCGCGCGCAGCAGCGCAGCCTCGGCCACGGCCGCCGCATCGGTGCCCATGAGTGCGGAGAAAACACGCCGCAGTGCTTCCTCCCCGGGCGACGCCCGAAGCTCGGTGACCGCCGCAGCGAGGGCGGACATTGCCTCTCCCCGGGCCCGGGGGACGTCATCCGTCGATGCCGGGCGCGACGATCCGGCGTCTGAAAACTCGGGACTGGAAAACTCCTCCGCGATTTCCGCGAAGGAGCGAAACCCGCGCAGGGCGGAGAAAGGGGTGAGTGCGCGGATGAGCTCGGGTTTGTGGTTATCATCGCGATAGTTCCGCTCGAACGCATCAAGCGGAATACCGGCCTTATTCTCCCGAGCAAAGCCCGCCCGTGCCTGCTCGAGGTCGGGATGGGCCTGAATGGAGAGCGGCCGCGCGGCGGCGAGAATCTTCAAAAGAAAGGGGAGGCGGCCATCGAACCGCCGGGCGACTTCAGGACCGAGGCCACTCTCACGGTCGAGGGAGAGGTAGTCGGGAAGAGGATGCGACTCTCCATCGAGACGCACCGTGGAAGGGGCGCCGGGATGAGCCCCCATCCACATCTCGGCCATGGGTTCGCCCTGCGGATTTTCGATACCCGCCAACCGGGGGATCTCCGTGGCGGAACCCCAGGCATAGGGCCGGATCGAGTTGACCATCCGAAGAATCGCCATGTGCGTCAGTGTAGCGGCGGCCTACCCGGCCGTCAACGAAGTGGAAGAGCTTTCCCGTCGTGAGGCCCTATGATAATGTTGCGCCATTATGGGTATGGCAGTACATTTCGCCGAAAGCATCCGTGGGGGACGATACGATCGCGCGCTCGCGGCGGTGTATCCCGACACCTACCGCGAGGAGAGACCTCGGCTTGCCAACCTCGCTGAGGAGCTCGGCCGTCACTTCGGCGGCGAGCACGTCCACCTGTTCTCGGCACCGGGCCGCACGGAGCTCGGCGGCAACCACACCGACCACAACGCGGGACGTGTTCTCGCTGCGAGCGTGTCGCTCGACACCGTAGCCGCTGTTTCCGCGCGCGAGGACGATCTGGTGGAGATCGTGTCGGAGGGGTATAAGGCGCTCATTCGGGTCGATCTTGGCGTGCTCGAGCCCGACGAGCGGGAGCACGGCAGCCCTGAGGCCCTCATTCGGGGGGTGGCGGCATACCTAAAGGCGGCGGGGTACGTGGCGGGCGGCTTCAGCGCGGTAGTCGCGAGCCGCGTCGGGGCCGGGTCGGGTCTGAGCTCATCGGCGGCGTTCGAGGTACTTGTCGCCGAGATTTTCTCCGCTCTCTATAACGGCGATCGGCTCAGCGCTCTCGAGCTTGCTCTTGCCGGCCGGCATGCGGAGAACCGATTTTTCGGCAAGCCCTCGGGGCTCATGGATCAGATCGCCTGCGCGAGCGGCGGCGTCGTAGCCATCGACTTTCGGAACGAGGATGCGCCGCAGGTGGAGCTGATACCGGTGAGCTTTCAGGATCACGGGTATCAGCTCTTCGCGGTGGACTCCGGCGAGGATCATGCAGACCTCACCGACGACTACGCGGCAATCGTCACCGAGATGGCTGCAGTTGCCCGGCCGTTCGGCGTCGAGCGGCTCCGGGAGGTCGACTACGGAGCGTTCCGCCGGCGCATCCCTGAGCTTCGCGAGGCGGCCGGCGACCGCGCGGTCCTTCGAGCGTTCCACTTCTTTCAGGAGAACGAGCGGGTGCTTCGCCAGAGCCGCATGCTAACCGGCGGCGATATCGCCGGATTCCTTGCCGAGGTAGGCGAGTCGGGCCGATCGTCCTGGAGGTTTCTGCAGAATTGCTACTCTCCGGCCACGCCCCGGCGACAGGGAATTGCCCTCGCCCTCGCGCTGAGCGAGGAGTTCCTCGAGCGCCCGGATCGTTTCGCGCACCCCCCGCGGATCGAAGGGGCGACGAGGGTCCACGGAGGCGGGTTCGCCGGCACGATACAGACCTATGTGCCGATTTCCCGCGCAAGCGCATACCGGGCAACCATGGCCGCCGTCCTCGGCCCTGCGGCGGTGACCGAGCTCACCGTGCGCGGAACCGGTGTCTGCAGGCTCGCGGAAAGCGCAACGGATTGAAAAAAACCGGCAGACGGAATGCCTGCCGGTCTGTGATCGCGAATAATCGGCTGTTAGGTTATGACGGCCTCAGATGGACAATTCGGCGCCCTCGTCGCCGAGAATCCGATTGTCACCGTCATAGTCCCGAATTCCACCGACGTTGTACACCTTTTCATACCCCAGCGCTTCAAGTGCTTCTTTTACATAACCCGACCGGGTGCCGGAACCGCACATTACAAACACCTCGCGGTCTTTGGCTCCAAAGATGTTCTCCAGTTTTGCAGCAGACTCGATGTCTTCCTCCGAGAAGTTCCAGCCGTCGTTTCGCACGAGGGCATCACCATCGAGGTACTGGAAAAAGGAGACAACCTCGAATCCATCAATGTAGCCACCCTGATACTTGTCTTCGACATTGCGTAGGTCAACGTACTTTGCACCGGGACGACCGAGATAGGAGTCGATGTTGGCCATGGTAACCTCTTCAGTGATTGCCCGAGCGCCGGCGTAGCTTCCGTCGCCGAGAACCTTGTGCTCACCATCGTAGTCTCTGATGCCTCCTGCGTTGTAGACCGTGGTGTACCCAAGGGACTCCAAAGCATCCTTGGTGTACCCCGCCCGAGCGCCGGAACCGCACATGAGCACAACCGCTTCTTCTTTGGGACCGAAAATGTTTTCCAGCATGGCGGCGCTCACGATGTCCGCCTCGGAGAACTCCCAGCCGTTGTTACGCTGCAGAGCGCGCCCTTCCAGGTACTGAAAGAAGGGAACGACCTCAAACCCGGCTATGTAGCCGCCGTTGAACATATCCGAGAAATCGCGCAGGTCGACAAACCGAGCGTCGGCATCGAGATACTGATCAACCGTCTCCATGGTGATCTCTTCATCGCCGCTGAGCTCCATCGCGCCATCTTCCGAGGGAGCGCATCCCAGCACCAATACCGCGGCCAATACAGCCAGCGTTACGTATCCAAAACGTTTCATCTCTTATTCCCCCTAATAGTCTTTTATCTCGGGCTACAGCTCTTAACTGTAGTTTTCTCTGTGATAATCCATGAGTCCCTTTAACATTTGCATGTTATTGTTGGGAGTCACAGTTGCACCGGTAAAGGTATCGACCTCGCCGTGCATCGTTTCGTAGGCGTCGATCTCCTCTTCGGATGCGCCCATGATGTATTCCGGAATAAACTCTTCGTAAAAGAGCTCCTGCACAGGCGTGCCGTCCCAGGACTTGACGCTGTCACCATAGAGACCTGCCGTATACTTGCCGCCGGTGTCGTCATCCATGGAATAGTTGGCGATCGTGTTATCAGCCTTGTTGATCTCAACATACGCCACCGACCAGTAGTTAACCTCCGGGCCGCGACAGGTGCACGCAATGAAGCCGACCTGATACTTCACCGTTTCCAACTGCTCATACTCGAACATTACGAATGCCGGAAACTGTCGTTCCTCTTGATGGCCGTCCACATGGCGATACATGAAAGCGTTCTCGACTGGAATCGCGTCGCCCGAGACTTCCTGACTCTCCGACGCAGCTTCAGCTCCGGCCCCGCCGTCGGCCCCCGCTTCAGGGTCATCACCCGCAGACTCACACGCGGTGAATGCCAGGACGCTCACGAGCAGGAGCAACAAAACTCCAAGGTGTTTCATTCTTCCTCCGTAGGATTTCTTCCTTTTGTAAGATTACTGTCTCTTTTTATACCATAAACTCTATGTAGTCAAGAGCAAACAGAACATTTCTATATATCTATATCGATAGTCTCGAAGCGATACAGTCCCGGCAGACGGACGAACGGCGCAATGGACAGCGCGATGGATTGAATAACGCGCCGCGCATCTTTACGATCATCTTAAGGAGCAGATCAATGGAACGATCCCCACTTCAAAACGCACGATATGATTATCAACCTAAACTTCCACCGGTGCTCAAACACCAGCTCACCAATATTACAGTGGAGCTCGGCGAAGCCACCGAGGCGCCGAGCGACCAGAGCGGGTTGAAGCAGGCGTTTCCCCTGACCTACGGCGCCCCCATCGCACGGTTCGCCGTGGCCGATTCGGCACAGGATATCAAACCGCTCAAGGTGGGCGTGGTACTCTCGGGAGGCCAGGCCGCGGGTGGACACAACGTCATAGTCGGCCTCCTCGATGCGCTGAAAAGCGCCAATCCGCAGTCCCGGCTTTACGGCTTCCTCGGCGGGCCCAGCGGCATTCTCGAGGATCAGGTGATTGAGCTCACCCCCAAGTTCGTTGCCGAGTACCGCAACACAGGCGGTTTCGACATGATCGGGTCCGGCCGCACCAAGATCGAGACGGAGGATCAATTCGACACCGCCCTCGCGGTCTGCACGAAGCACGAGCTAGATGCGGTGGTAATCATCGGCGGGGACGACTCCAACACCAATGCGGCCCTGCTCGCCGAGTACTTCCGCTCCAAAAACGCCGATGTACGCGTTATCGGCGTTCCCAAGACGATCGACCGGGACCTGAAAAACGACTACATCGAGACCTCGTTCGGATTCGATACCGCTACCAAGACCTACGCCGAGCTCATCGGGAACATCGCCCGCGACGCGAGCTCGGCGCGGAAGTATTGGCACTTCATCAAGCTCATGGGGCGCTCGGCCTCACACATCGCCCTCGAATGTGCGTTGCAGACTCATCCCAACGGCTGCATCATCTCCGAAGAGGTGGCGGAGAAGCAGCAAACCCTCGACGGCATCGTCGACCGCATCGTTGAGCAGGTCGTCACGCGCTCTAAGAACGGCGAGAACTTCGGCATTTTCCTCGTGCCCGAGGGGCTCATCGAGTTCATTCCGGAGATGAAAGGCATGATCTCCGAGCTCAATCGCATCCTTGCCCACGACGCGGCGTACTTCCAGACGCTTCACACCTACGAAGATCAGTCGGAGTGGATCAACCGAAAGCTCTCCCGCGACGCGTCCCATGTGTTCTCCTCGCTTCCCAACGAGATCCAGCGGCAGCTGCTCATGGATCGGGACCCGCACGGCAATGTGCAGGTCTCCCGCATCGAGACGGAAAAACTCCTGATCGACATGGTCGAGTCCCGCCTCAACGAGATGAAGGCCACCGGACGGTTCAACGGGAAGTTCAGCGCAATGCGCCATTTCTTCGGCTACGAGGGCCGCTGCGCCTTCCCCTCCAACTTTGACGCGGATTACTGCTACACTCTCGGCTACACCGCCTGTGCGCTTATCGCGAGTGGACTCACCGGGTATGTTACATCGGTGCAGAATCTCGCAGGCCCCGCGGAAGAGTGGGAGCCCGCCGGAGTGCCGCTGACGATGTTCATGAACCTCGAGCAGCGGGCAGGTCAACTGAAGCCGGTCATAAAGAAAGCCCTCGTTGAGCTCTCCGATACGCCGTTTCGGACCTTTGCCGCACACCGGGCCGAGTGGGCAATCAAGACCTCCTATCGCTACCCGGGAGCCATACAGTACTACGGGCCAACGGAGATATGTGACAAACCTACGTTAACACTAAAAATGGAACACTCTTCCTAACACAAAACTAAGTTGCACGTACCGGAAAGTGGCCTTACACTGATGTACGGTGGGATGTGCATCGCTTTGGGGTGCACACGTTGGTTTCAACCCGAACAGGAGGAGGAAACATGCGAAAACTCGTACTCGTGGTAGCACTGCTGTGCCTACCGTTTGTACTGTTCGCCCAGACTACCGTCGTAGAGGATAGCTTCGCGCGCATGGGAGCGTGGGTCCCCGGTTACGGCGACTGGAGCGTTGAGCGCGGACGGCTCGTGCAGGAGAGCACTGCGGTCGGGATGGCGCGGATCGACAGGGAAGTGCCCCAGGACGGGGTCTATCAGATCGATTTCACGATCCGCTATGTAGACGGCGGTTACCGCAGCATGGCCGATTACGAATCCGGCCGTTATCACGCGGGCTTCGGCGTCCATCTCGGTGTCACCGATCCGCCGCTCCGCGGTAAAGCATGGGGCAACGGCGAGAGCTATCTGCTCTGGCTGAATCTCGATACACGACCTGAAACGCGACGCTCCGAAGGGGTGCACTATGGCTTTCGCGCGCAGGTTTATGAGAGCAGCAACAACGTTACTATGGATCTGATGAGAAGCCGCGAAATGCGTCGGCTCTTCGGCGACTCGCGCGCCAGTATCGACGTCGCCCGCGCTCTCGAGGAAATGTCCGGGCGGCGGTTTGCCGTGTCGGACCTCAACCCGTATCTGCGTCGAGACATCCCGGTGAGCATCCGCGTGAACACGCGCACCGGTGAGATCGGCGTGAAGGACCCCACGGCGCCGATCCGCTTCTATTTCAATGTCGATCCCGACATGCTCGACGGTGACTACGTTAGTCTTCGGACAAACGCACTCGCGGCAAGCTTCGATAACTTTACCGTAACTCGCAGATAATCCGCCGGCGGCGGTGGTCCGGAACCCCGGGCCGCCGTCGTCTCTTACCCGCCCATGGCGGCGTCCCTGAGCGCCGCGTTTTACGTGACGTCCTACATTACCGACGAAAGGTGTTCGACGATGTGGACAAGCGCCTTAGAATCTAGGGCGCAATAGCGCATCAGGTCCTCCAGAGCGGCCTCGCCGTCTATCTCCTCTCCAGCGGGAAATCCATGTCTGAGAAAGTAGTAGAGCACATTTGCATCCCTCCCGTCGGCAACCTCGAGGTCCCGGTAATCACCACCGATCATGGCGTGGTAGACCGCCTTTAACGACGCACTCCCCTGCTGCCCCGGATCATAGTACTCAGCCCGCGCGAAGATGCGCGAGATATCCGCGAGACGTGGGATGATGCTCTCGAGTGGCGGCGCTGGGACTGGGGCGACGGCGGCGAGGCGCTCGAGCATCCGCCGCTCGAAGCTCTTCCCGTACACCACGATGCTTCCGCGCTCCCCGAGCCGGGACAGCAGGTCACGATAAAGCCCGGCACGGCCGTCCTGGCCGGGCGGGGCGGCGTAGACGTGATGTTCGGGGGCGGCGCCCGGGCGCTCCAGGCGGTGAAGAGAGTAGATCACCGGAACGTGCTCCCAGGGGGCGGTTCCGGGAAGAGACGGCACGGCCTCGCTGTAGGCCTCGAAGTCGAGGAAGGACAGCGGGTACTCCAGGCCCTCGAGGAATGCGGCAATCGCAGGGCGGTCGACGTGGGGCAAGCCGCTCGCTCGCGCGGCGAGATGGATCTCCTGGACGGGCGTGAGATCACTGCCGGGGGCAAGTTCGGCGAGGCGCTCAACTTTGCTCTTTCCCGCCGCACACACGGGACAGGAACGACGCCTGCAGGGCTCCACCCTGTCGAGCAGCTCAACCATCCGCTCCAGTCGCGACTTCACCTCGAGCTTTCGGCCGCGCGCCCGACGGGTCACATCAGCATCGATGAGTAGCCCGTCATAGTCATCTCCAGGGCTGCGCCGGTAGGTCTTTCTCAGGTAGCGGAGAATCACGTCTCCCCCGCCCGCGCCGGCTTGGGCAACGACATGATCGGCAAAAGCAGCTTCCCAGATGAAGGAGTCCTTTACGGAGGTGGCCGGGCGCAGGAAGAGGAGGCCCTGGCCCGATGCCGAACCCAGGAGGTGGTCGACACGGGCCGAAGCACGCCACTTCGGCGTGAGCTCACACGCCCTCACCTCGGGCTTCGCCGAGAAACCGGCGACGGAGGCGAGGCGGCGATGCTGATCTTCCTGATAGGCCTGATGCAGCGCTGCGGCAACGGCGCCCCGGCCGCGAGCATGGCTCGACCCGTTCCGGCCGTCGGCTGCCGAGTCTTCCGCTTTCGCGCCCGCGGCCTCCGGCCCATTGAGGCGGTACCACAACTGCCTCAGGCAGTGGACGCCGGTGATGAAATCTTCAGTGGTAAGGACGCGCGGCACGCCTACTCCGTGGGCTCGACCAGCTCATAGGTGTCGATGGCGATCTGCAGCTCCTCGTTTGTAGGAATCACGAGGATCGTCACCGGAGAGTAGTCCATGGAGATAACGCCCATTCGCGGGCCGTTTTCGAGGTTCTTGCGGTAGTCCATTACAATGCCGATGTTCTCCAGGCGGTTGCAGATGCGCTCGCGCATGCGGGTGCCGTACTGCCCAATCCCACCGGTGAACACAAGGAGGTCGGTCTTTACCATGTTTGCCGAGTATCCGCCAATGTACTTTCGGATGCGATAGGCATATACGTCGAGAGCGTCCTGGGCGTTGCGATTGCCGCGTTCGGCGGCCTCTTCGAGGTCTCGCAGGTCGTTGGAGATGCCCGAGAGGCCGAGGAGCCCGCTCTTCTTGTTGAGCATCTCGTTGAGCTGCGGGGCGGTGTATCCCCGTTCCATGAGGTAGAAGATGATGGCGGGATCAAGATCACCGCTTCTCGTCCCCATCACCAGGCCCTCGAGCGGCGTGAAACCCATAGATGTGTCGATCGACCGGCCATTCTTTATGGCCGTTATCGAGGCGCCGTTTCCGAGGTGACAGGAGATCACGTTGGTGTTTTCAAACGAGCGCTTTGCGAACTTCATCGCCTCCGAAGCGACGAAGCGATGGCTGGTACCGTGGAACCCGTAGCGGCGGATCTTGTACTGGTCGTAGAGCTCGCGGGGGAGCCCGTAGAGAAAGGCCGAGGGGGTGAGGCTCTGGTGAAATGCAGTATCGAACACCGCCACCTGGGGAACGTCGGGGAGAAGGTCCCGCACGTTTCGAATACCGGTGAGGTTTACCGGATTATGCAGGGGTGCGAGCTCGATGTTATCCTCGATCGCAGCGATCACGTCATCGTCGATGATGACGGACTCGGCGTACTTCTCACCGCCATGCACCACGCGATGCCCAACGCCCACGATCTCATCGAGGGAGCCGACGACCCCCTGAGGATCGTTGATGAGGGCGTCGCCCATGAGCTTGACCGCAGCCTGGTGGTCGGGGATTTCCTGTTCCTTGACGATGCGGCCGTTCTGCGAGCTCTGCTCGAGGCGACCATTTTTCTCACCGATGCGCTCCACCGAGCCCTTTCCGAGGCTGTCTCGCGAGGGCATCTCATACACTTCGTACTTCAGCGACGAGCTTCCGCAATTGACGACAAGAATCTTGTAGGGCTCCATAGACTCAAGTGTAGCGACATGCCGCCACCGCGTAAATGCCTGCGGACACGAAGAACGGCCCATCGCAGACGTTACCGCCGGGCTTTGCCCACAGGCCGTGCCGACAGGCTTGTCGCCGCTTCCGAGTTGCTGCTACTGTTTGCCCACATGCCGTCGCATCTTGCCCACCTGATCCACACCGAGGACAGCGTCGCGCGGGCGCTCCCCGATCTCGCAGACCCGCCGCAGCTTCTCAAAAGCTTTCTCACACTCGGCGCGCAGGGCCCCGATCAGTTCTACCACAATCGCCGCCGCAAGCCCTCGGGGCTGCTCTACGGCTCGCTCTCGCATCGAAAGAACTACGGGCGATCGGTTGCGGGAATGATCCGCTTTGCCACCGACCAGGCACTGCCGCTTCGCTCGGAGGCGGGCATGTTCGTCCTCGGCTACGCAGCACACGCGGTGCTCGACAGGAAGCTCCACCCCTTCATCAACTACTTCAGCGACCTCGCCGACGGCCGTGTGTTCCCGCGCGCCCACGCCTTTTTCGAGCGCATCGTGGACGTACTCCTCGTGCGCCGTATTCGCAATACCGAACCGCGTGAAATCGATTTCCGCGCGATCGTGGACTGCGGACCGGCGCTCCCACCCGAGATCACGGCCATGATGACCGCGGGATTCCTCGCAGCCTTCGACCGCGCCGACGGCGACGAGGAACTCCCCGAGCGTCTGCAGAACGCCTACCTCGATTCCATGGGGTTCTATGGGTACACCAACATGGTAGGCGCCGCGGCAATGCGCCGGGCAATAGACCATGCCGAGACCGAGCGCCACGAACGGGCACTCATCGCCCTCCTCCACCCGCCGGAGCTGCCCACAGGTTATGATTTCGCCAACGCCTCCGGCGCCGAGTGGTGCCACCCCTGCGACGAGACCGAGCGGCGCACCGACTCGCTGTACGATCTCTACGAGGAGGCGACCGACCGCGCGGAGCGGGTGCTCACCGGCATCGAGGCCGGCTGGTCGGGGCGCGTTCCCCTCTTCGACGCCGAGGCCGACGCGTCGGAGCCGTCGGTGGAGGCTCTGGTGGGGAACCACAATCTCTCCGACGAGCGCATGCTCTCCTGTCCCCGCACCTGCGCGGCACCATTTCCGCTGATGGAGATCGTCGAGGAACTGCGTCGCACCTATCGGGCACGGAAGTAGGGCCGCTGCTTTGCCCGTGAGGTCGCCGAGAAGCGCTCCGAGAGGGCGTCTGCGATGATGTTGAGACTCAACACCGTCAGCGCAACCGCGATTCCCGGATAGAGGGCGAGCCAGGGCGCCCGCAGCAGATAGTTCCGCGCATCCTTGAGCATCAGCCCCCAGCTCGGGTTGGGTGGCTGGGTTCCGAGGCCAAGAAAGGACAGCGACGCCTCGATCACTATCGCCAGGGCGAAGGTGATGGAGGCCTGCACTATGATCTTGGGTAGCACGTTGGGGAGAATGTGCATCGAGATAGTCCGTCGCAGAGGGCTGCCGAGTGCACGGGAGGCCTCGACGTACTCCTCGGCCTTCACGGCGAGGGTCTCGGCCCGCACGAGTCGGGCGAACACCGGGGTGAAGATCACGCCCACGGCCATCATCACCTGCATGATCCCGTAGCCGAACACGCTCACCACCGTGACGGCGAGGAGCACCGTGGGAAACGAGAGGACGGCATCCATGAGAAGCATCAGGGCGCTGTCTATCAGCCCCTCCGACAGCCCTGAGGCAAGGCCGATGACGAGCCCGAAGGCAAGCGCGATGCCCACGGACGTGAAACCCACCACGAGCGTGGAGCGAGAACCGTAGATCAGCCGGCTTGCGACGTCCCGACCGAAGTCGTCGGTGCCGAGGGGATGACCGCCCTCCGCCGGCCCCACGAGGCGCGCGTCAAGGTCCTGCGCGACCGGATCGAATGGTGCAATGAGCGGCGCCGCAATCGCCGACACCACGAGCAGCACCACGAAGCCCACCGACGCATAGAGCAGAATCGTGGTGAGAGTCGGCACGCCAGGCTGCACGTGCGTTACTCGAGCCTCAGTCGGCGGAAGTCGTAGGTGTCGAGGGTCGGATCCATCTCGAAGCCCTCGACTTCCTCCCTCACGCCCACGTAGAGGTAAGGAGATCCGAGGT
>JAAAOR010000156.1 GCA_009908735.1 Spirochaetota bacterium
GGAACAGGCCGACCGGGCAGACGCGGTGTTTTCCTACGCGCCGCCACGGTCGTTCTTCGGGAACGTGGACTTCCTCAAAGAGGAGCTCGCCGGGCTCGAAGAGGCCGGATACGAGATCTTCGTGTTTGCCGACACCGAGAGTCAAGCCAATCGCATTTCCCACATGCTCTCGAATACCAGCGCGCGGGTGCTTCCCCACGCCATCTCCCAGGGATTCAGCTCGGGCGACTTGAAGATTTGCGTTATCGAGGAGAACGAAATTTTCGGGCGGCGCAAGCGCACGCCGCGATCTGTGAAGCGTGTGCAGAGCCGCGAGATCGATACCTTCGTCGAGCTCAGTCCCGGCGATTACGTCGTGCACGTAAACTACGGGATCGGTCGCTTCAAGGGGATACAGCGCATGAGCGCCGCCGGGAACGAGCGTGACTACATTCAGCTCGAGTACGCTGGGGAGGAGTCGGTGTTTATCCCCCTCGAGCAAGTAAACCTCGTGCAGCGCTATATTGGCCACGGCGGCGAGAGCCCCCGCCTCGATCGTCTCGGTGGCAAGTCCTGGGAAAAGCGCAAGAGCAAGGTTAAGCAGAGCGTGGAGGACCTTGCCGAGCGTCTGGTGAAGCTCTACTCCAAACGGCAGAAGGCGAGGGGATTTGCCTTCAACGAGGACACCGAGTGGCAGATGGACTTTGAGGCAACCTTTCCGTACGAGGAGACTGAGGACCAGCTCCGCTGTATTGAGGACGTCAAGCAGGACATGGAGCGCCCGGTTCCGATGGACCGCATGATCTGTGGAGATGTTGGCTACGGAAAGACCGAGGTGGCGATGCGTGCGGCCTTCAAGGCCGTCACGGCAGGCAGGCAGGTCGCGTTTCTTGCACCCACGACCATCCTTGCCGAGCAGCATTACGACACGATCAGCGAGCGCACGGAAAAGTTCCCCGTGCAGACGGCGATGCTCTCCCGCTTCGTGCCCACGAAGAAGCAAAAGGCCACTATCGAGCTCCTCGACAGGGGCGAGGTCGATATTCTTGTCGGCACCCACCGCATGCTGCAGAAAGACGTCAACTTCCGAAACCTCGGGCTCATCATCATCGACGAGGAGCAGCGTTTCGGAGTGAAGGACAAGGAACGCCTCAAGGAGCTGAAGGCCTCGGTGGACTCTCTCACTCTCACCGCAACGCCCATCCCGCGGACGCTTCACATGTCGCTTCTGAAGATTCGCGACATGTCGGTGCTCAACACCCCCCCGCACAACCGGCGTCCGATAGAGACCTTCATCCAGGAGTTCTCGGAGGAACAAGTCGCCGAGGCGGTGAGGCGGGAGGTCTCTCGGGGCGGGCAGGTGTACTATCTCCACAACCGCGTGGAGACGCTCGACCATGTGAAACTCTTCCTGCAGCGCCTCCTGCCGGAGGTCCTGATCGAGACCGCGCACGGGAAGATGAGTGCAACCGACCTCGAGGACATCATGCATCGCTTCGTGCACGGCGGGTTCCACGTCCTCGTGTCGACTACCATCGTCGAGAATGGCATCGACATCCCAAACGTCAACACCATTATCATAGACCGGGCCGACATGTACGGCATCTCCCAGCTCTACCAGCTGCGCGGACGGGTGGGGCGCTCCGAGCGGCTCGCCTACGCCTATCTTTTCTATCCGGAGAAGCGCGCGCTTTCGGAGCTTGCGATGAAACGGCTGCAGGTCATCTCGGACTTCACTGAGCTCGGCTCCGGCTTCAAGATCGCGCTCAAGGACCTCGAGGTTCGCGGGGCGGGGAACCTGCTCGGCCGGGAACAGTCGGGCGATATCCTCTCGGTCGGTTTCGACATGTACCTCAAGCTCCTCGACGAGGCTATCCGCGAGCTCGAGGAAAGCGAAGAGGAGGGGCCTCCCGAGCCCTACCTCGAGCTCGAGTACTCCGGCTATATCCCCGATGCCTACATTAACGAGCCGGCGGAGAAAATGGAGGTGTACAAAAAGATCGCGGCGGTCGGCACCGAGGAAGAGCTCGAGTCGGTGCAGGGCGAGCTCGAGGACCGCTTCGGGCCGCTGCCCGACGAGGTGAACAGCCTCCTGTCGCTTGCCGAAATCCGCATTATTTGCAAAAAGCTCTACGTTTCGAGCCTCAAAGAGCGCAAGGGCAACGTGGAGATAGAGTTCTCCAAACTTGCGGTAGTCTCGCCGGACCGCGTGCTCGAGCTCATCAGCGCCGGCGGCGGGAAGGTGCGCCTCGACCCCAACCGTCCGCAGGTGCTGCGCATGGAGACGGGCTCGGTCGGTTTGAAAGAAAAGTCGGAGTTCATCAGAAGTAAACTTTCGTCCCTTCTTTAACAATGTTACACTATCGCTCGGTTATTATAGTGTCCGATGCCTATGCAGAAGAATAACATTGAGCTCATATGGAGCGTAGCCGAGCTTGCGAGCTTGTTCGGCAAGGAAACCAGTCTCGAGGGCTTTCTCTCCGACGTTGTCGGCCTCATTGCGACGCACATGCAGGCCGATGCATGCTCGATCTTTCTCTACGACGAAAATGCCGACACTCTCTTCCTTCGCGCCACGCGAGGGCTCAACGCTGATTCGGTGGGCAAACTTAAACTCCACCTCGGGGAGGGCATCACCGGTACCGCGCTGAAAGAGCTGCGTCCTATCCGAGAAGGCCGATCGAAGGACAGTCCCTACTACAAGCCAGTGCCAAATATCGACGAGGAACGCTACGAGTCGATGCTCGCCGTTCCGATCAAGAGAGGTTTGACCCGCATCGGCGCGATGGTGCTGCATCACGGAAAGCCCGACTACTTCGATATACACGACACGCGCGCCATCCAGGCGATCGCCTCTCAGCTTGCGGCTACGCTTGAAAACGTGGAAATCCTGATGGAGATCCACGGCGAACCCATCGCCCACGCGCCGGAGAAACAGGTTCCGGACGGCACGGTAATCAACGGCAAGCCGGTGTCCGTGGGCTTGTGTACGGGTAAAGCCGTGAGCTTTGGGCGCCGCGACGCTCAGTTCCGCCTCTTCGAGCACGAGCACGAGTTCGGCGAAGAGGGGGTGAGCCGATTTCGGAGGGCACTCAAGCTCTCGCAGGAGCAACTCGAGGCGCTGCAGATGGAGGTGGAGGACGATTACTCCGACGTTGCCTCGCTGATTTTCAGTTCACATCTTCTCATGCTGCGCGACGAGGAGTTCGTCGGGCGCATGCGCCGGGAAATCGAGGGTGGCATGCATGCGGAGCCCGCCGTCGTGAAGGTGGTGAATGAATATGTAGACATCTTCGCAGCAAGTGACAACGCCCGGCTCCGGGAAAAGACGCAGGATGTAAAGGATCTCGGCCACCGCATCATCCGAAACCTCAGCGGGGCGCAAGAGGAGGCCGGTGATTACCGCAATCAGATCGTTATCGCCTCCGAACTCTTTCCGTCGGAGCTCCTGAAGATTGCCGCCCAGCACGCCGAGGGCGTCATTCTGATGGACGGCGGGGTAACCGCTCACATTTCTATTCTTTCGCGCAGCTTCGGTTTACCGGTGGTACTCATCCGTGACGAGCGGGTGTTCGAGCTACCGGAGGAGACGCTGCTCATCGTCGATGCCTATCAGGGAACCGTCTACGTCTCACCCGACGAAGGCGTCCAGCAAGCGTTCACCGCGAATCTGCGTGCCCGAAGCGAGCCGGTAGACGTCGACGCACTTCCGGAGCAAAGTTACACCGAAGACGGCGTGCGTGTAGAGATTCAGGCCAACATAAATATTTCCCACGACGTAAAGACTGCACGGCGCTACAAGGCGGAGAGTATTGGGCTTTACCGCAGTGAGTTTCCCTTTCTGGTGCGAAACGACTTTCCCAGCGAGGACGAGCAATACCGCATCTATCGGCGGGTCATCGGCACGATGGGAAAGCGCGCCGCCGTCCTCCGCACCCTCGATATCGGCGGTGACAAGGTGCTCGCGCAGCCCGAGCTTGCCGAGTCGAACCCCTTCCTCGGCTACCGAGGGATCCGCTTTTCGCTCGGCAACGAGGCCCTGTTTCGCGATCAATTGCGCGCCATGCTGCGCGCCGGTCGTGACGTTACCCTGAAGATCCTGTTGCCGCTCGTTTCTTCGGTGGACGAGTTTCTCGCCTCACGGGAAATTCTCCACAGCTGTCTCTCCGACCTCTCGGCGGAGGGGGTGCCGCACAACGAGGAGCCCTGGCTTGGTGCGATGGTGGAGCTTCCTGCCGCGGTCGAGGTGATAGAGGGCCTGAGCCGCCACGCAGACTTTCTCTCGGTCGGGACGAACGATCTGGTGATGTACATGCTTGCAGTGGATCGCACGAACGAGCGCATCGGGTTTATGTACAAGAATCACCACCCGGCAGTGCTGCGGGCCCTCGCGCGTATATCACACGCCGCTGCGGAGCAGGGGACTCCCGTTTCGATGTGCGGAGACGCTGCCGCCGACCCGGCGCTGCTCGATTTCTTGCTCGGTGTCGGCTTTCGGGTATTCAGTGTTGAGCCGGCACAGGTGCCCTCCATGAGGCATGCCCTCCCCGGCAAATCAGTGGACGGCTCGCAGCGCGTGGCGCAGACACTGCTTTCCATGGAAACAGTCGCCGAAGTCGAATCATTCCTTCACGAATCACGAGGATAGTTTCATGCCCCAGAACGACTCCCGGGCGCCGGGCGAGGTGCGCACCTACGTTATTCGAAACACAAATATGAGTCCGCAGCGCCGGGAAGCCTACCGCAGGCTTTGCCCGCGTTACTGCGTGCCGTATGAGCCTTCAAGGGGCGACATCCGCGAGGCCTTCGAGAGACCCTCGGCACCCCTCATCCTGGAAATCGGCTTCGGGATGGGCTACGCGACAGTCGAGCTTGCAGAGCGTCAACCGGAGGTGAACTATATAGGTGTCGAGGTGCACAAACCGGGGGTCGCGCGGGTGCTACGCCAGATCGAAAAGCGGGCAATCTCGAACCTCCGCCTCGTGCATCACGACGCTATAGAGGTCATCAGGGACATGATTCCCGACGAGACGCTCGACGGATGTCACATCTTCTTTCCCGACCCCTGGCCGAAGAAGCGGCATCATAAGCGCCGGCTTGTGCAGCCCGGTTTCCCGCCCTTCCTCGCGCGCGTGTTGCGTCCCGGCGCCTACGTTTATCTGGTCACCGACTGGGAAGACTACGCCCATCAGATGCTCGAAATCTTCGAGGCGGCTTCGAATTTCGATAATCTCTACGACGGATTCGCACACCGGCAGGACTGGAGGCCGAGTACCCCCTTCGAAGAGAAGGGGCGTGCAAAGGCCCATCGGATTCACGAGCTCTACTTCACGAAGACTCTCCGGTAGTGTAGGCTGGCGCAAACTAAGCGAGGGTCAATATGAGCGATCATAGCGTCCAATTTCTCGACACGCACGCACCGCTGGCTGAAAATCAGAATATCATAAGCCCCGAAGAGTACAAGCGGTACAAAACCAAGCGCGGTCTTCGAAACGAAGACGGCACCGGCGTGCTCATCGGCCTCACCGAGATCGGCGACGTTCACGGCTATATTATCGATGAGCTGGAAAGAATCCCGGTCGAGGGACGATTGAGCTATCGCGGCGTAGACGTCTCTGAGATCGTCGATGGGTTTCAGAAGGACGGACGATTCGGCTTCGAAGAGGTCGTCTACCTCCTTCTCTTCGGTGAGCTCCCGGGAGAAACGGAGTTGTCGGATTTCCGCTCCGTGCTGGGTGAGAACCGAGCGTTGCCGAGCGGATTCACTGAGGACATGATCCTCCGGGCGCCGAGCTCGGACATCATGAACAAGCTGGCTCGGTCGGTGCTTGCTGCGTACTCCTACGATGATAACGCCGAGGACATCTCGGTGCGAAACGTGCTCCGGCAGAGTGTAGAGCTCATCGGGCGCTTTCCAACGCTGGCGGCTTACGGATACCAGGCAAAGCGCCACTACTATCATGACGAAAGCCTCTACATCCACGCGCCGGAGCCGGAGCTCTCTACCGCGGAGAACCTTCTACAGCTCGTACGCCCCAACCGTGACTACTCCGCGCTCGAGGCCGAGACTCTCGACCTCGCTCTCGTGCTGCACGCCGAGCATGGCGGCGGTAACAACTCCTCGTTCTCGGTGCACGTGGTCTCCTCTGCCGGCACCGACACCTACTCGGCTATCTCCACCGCCTGCAACTCCCTCAAAGGGCCAAAGCACGGTGGCGCGAGTGGGCGTGTGGCCACGATGATGGAAGAGGTCATGAGCGGGGTCGGGAAGTGGGACGACGATGAGGAGATCAAGGCGTACCTCTCCCGTATCGCGAAAAAGCAGGCGGGCGACGAAACCGGTCTTATCTACGGCATGGGCCACGCGGTGTACACGCTGTCCGACCCGCGGGCAGTTCTTCTAAAGGCGAAGGCCAGGGAGCTTGCCGCGGCGAAGGGTTACAGTGAGCAGCTTGCGCTCTACGAGCGGGTAGAGGAGCTTACACCCGTCGTGCTTCGCGAGTTGCGCGGGCGCACCGATGCCATAGCCGCAAACGTCGATTTTTACTCCGGCCTCGTCTACGACATGCTCAACATACCTCGCGACCTCTACGTACCGATATTTGCCGTGGCTCGGATTGCGGGCTGGTCGGCCCACCGCATCGAAGAAATTGTTAGCGGCGGGCGTATCATGCGTCCCGCGTACAAAAACGTGCTGGGCCGGCACGCCTACGTGCCCATGGCCGAGCGGCGGTAGGGCGCGCGTCAGGCCTCTGCTTTCTCCGCCTCCGCCTGCTTTATGACGTCGTCGGCGATACGCCCGGAAATCGGGTCGTAGTGGCTGAAAGCCATCTCGAAGCCGCCGGTGCCGGAGGTGATGGAGCGCAAATCGATGGCGTAGTGCAACAGTTCCGCCTGCGGAACCTGGGCCTTGATGACGATGAACCCCCCGCTGATCTGTTCCTGTCCCTGCACACGGCCACGCCGCGCGGTCAGGTCGGAGAGGACGTCGCCAAGGTACTGCTCTTCGATGAAAACCTCGAGGTGCATCACCGGCTCCAGCAACGTGGGCTTGGCCTTCTGCACGGCCTCCTTTAGCGCGCCCTTTGCGGCCATCTTGAACGCCATCTCCGAGGAGTCCACCGGGTGCTCCTTCCCGTCGAGTAGCTGAACGCCGATGTCGACAGCAGGGTAACCGGCGACAAATCCCTCCTGCATGCCCTCCAGTAGGCCCTTTTCAATACCGGGAATGTAGCCCTTGGAAACGGCCATGCCCCGGATGAGGTTCTCAAAGGAGTACTGCTGCCCGCGCTCGAGCGGAAAGATCTTTATGACGACCTCGCCGAACTGCCCGTGTCCGCCGGACTGTTTTTTGTGGCGGTAGCTCGCCTCGCCCGTCTTTTGAATTGTCTCTCGGTAGGCGACCTTGGGAAGTTTTGTCTCGACCTCGATTTTCTGGCTTTGTTTGATCTTGTCGAGGATCATGTTGAGGTGGAGCTCACCCATGCCGGAAATAACGGTCTCCTTTGTTTCCTCGTTCTGCTCAACGGTGAAGGTAAGGTCTTCCTCCTGTGCCCGATGCAGCATCTCCGCGAGTCGGTCCTCCGCCTTTCGGTCGGAGACTTCGATGGCGACCGCGTGAACCGGCTGCGGCAGTTGAAGTGGCTTGATCGTCACCGGATGGTCGGGGCTCGAGAGGGTGTCGTTGACCTTTGCCGAGGCGATCTTGGTGAGCACACCAATATCGCCGGCAACGAGCTCCGGTGTTTCCTCGATTCTCTTACCCTGACAAGTATAGGCCTTCGAGAGCTTCTCCTTTTTCCCCTCGCGGGAGTTATAGAGGTCGCTCTCGTGGGAAATTGTTCCGCCCACTACCTTGATGAAGGAAAGCTTGCCGGAGAACTGGTCGATGCGGGTTTTGAAGCACAGAGCCGCAAGGGGACCGCCCGCGGAAATCGGAAACTCTTCCTCGACGCCGTCCTCGCTCACGGCGACCTCGCTCACGCGGGCAGGTGAAGGGGCTGCAAGGGTGAGCACGTCGAGAAAGGCTGTCAGGCCGGCGGTACGCGTTGCCGAGCCACACACGACCGGCACGATTTTGTTGTCGCTCATGCCCTCGGCGAGGCCGGTTCTCACCTCGTCATCGGTAAGCGTCTCCTCCTCGAGGTATTTGGTCAGCAGGTCATCATCGCCCTCTGCGGCGGACTCGAGCAGAGCGGCTCGGGCCGCTTCGGCCTGTTCCTTGAACTCTTCGGGAATATCGGAGGCCTTCTCTTTAGCTGCGTCGCCCGGTACGGGGTAGGCTTTCATCTCGACGAGATCGATGATGCCCTGAAAATCGGAGGCGCTGCCCATCGGTATCGTGACCGGCACGAAGCTTGTTTCAAACTTCTCGTTGAGGTCGGCGAGGGTCTTGGAGAAGTCGGCCATGTCTTCGTCGAGCTTGTTGACGAAAACGATGCGCGGCTTGTTCCGTGCGTCAAGCCTTCGCCAGATTTTGATAGTCTCAATCTGCACACCGGCACGGGCGGCCACCATCACGGCGGCGGACTCGCAGACCCGCAGTGCCGCCACCACCTCGCCCACGAAGTCGGAGGCGCCCGGCGTGTCCATGATATTTACCTTACAGTCTTTCCACTGGATATTGCTGAGGGTGGCGTGCACGGATTGCCTGTTCGCAACCTCCTCTTCGGTGTAGTCGCTGACGGTCTTTCCGGACTCGACCGTCTCCGGCTTGGAGATCGTGCCGCCGGTGAAGAGCAGGTGCTCGACGAAGGCAGTCTTACCGGTGCTGCCGTGACCGACGACGGCAACGTTGCGAATGGAATCCGTGGATGTGCTCATCAGCTTTCTCCTTAAGCGGGCAGGATTCGCGTTAATCGTATTTTAACCGTCACTATAGGCGCGCCATTATCCCGTTGTCAAGCAAGAGTTATGAGCCGTCGATACCCACGTGTCGTAGGGGCTTACGAGCTACCCGGATTGCTTCTCGGAGGTCTGTGCGAAGTGCGAGAACTCCATCGCGTAATTTCCGCGGCCCTGGGTGATGCTGCGAAGCGAGGTAGAGTATCCGAACATCTGCTTGAGTGGGGCTTCTGCGCGAATGTGTTCCATCGCGGGCCGCGACTCCACACCCTGGACGACCCCGCCGCGCATGGTGATACCGTTGATGACATCGCCGAGAAAATCGGCGGGGCACATGACGTCGACACGCATGACGGGTTCGAGGAGGATGGGTCCGGCGGCGCTACAGGCGTTATCAAAGCCCATGGATCCGGCGGCCTCGAAGGCAAGCGAGGTCGAGGTGAGCTCGTCGTATTTGGCGCCTACCAGCGTCACGCCGATGTCGATCGTCGGGTAGCCGAAGACGATGCCGGAGGTGAAAGCCGCCTCCACGCCGCGCCGTACCGCATCGATGAGCTCCTCCGGCAGATCGTTTTTCGATACCTCGTTTGTGAAGTTGTTTCCGCTGCCGCGCTCGAGTGGCTCGACCCGCAGTGTAATCTCGGCGTTGTTTTCCTTACCGCCGAGAACGCGATGGTAGGTCTCACGGTGCTCGAGCGTCTGGTTGATCGACTCGCGATAGGTAACCTGGGGCTGGCCGACCCGCGCACCGACTTTGTAGTCGTCAATGATACGCGTGACCAGCACGTCGAGATGCAACTCACCCATGCCGGAGATGATCAGCTCACCGGTGTCTTCGTTCTCGTAACTGAAGAAGGTAGGGTCCTCTTTTGCGAGGATGATGAGCACGTCTTTCAGCTTGTCCCGCTGGGAAAGGGTCTCCGGCTCGATAGCAACCGAAATCACGGGCTCGGGAAAGTGCATGCGCTCGAGAATGACGGGAAACCCCTCGCTCCCGATGGTGTCGCCGGTTTGGGCGTGTTTAAACCCGATGAATACGGCGATGTCTCCGGCCTCTACGCTGTCGACGGCCTCCGTGCGGTTGGCAGGCATGCGCAGGAGGCGGTGTACCCGCTCGCGCTTTTTCTTGTCGGCGTTATAGACCGTGGAACCGGCCTTTACCGAGCCGGAGTACAGGCGAACGAAGCACAGATCGCCTGCCTCGCGCTCGGATTGTATCTTAAAGACCAAACCCACAGGCGGGCCGTCGGACGTGCGCTCGACGGGAACCTTGTGCTCCTTCTTCGCGTGAATACCTTCCTCGGGCTCGATCTCTTCGGGAGCCGGCAGGTAGTTAACCACGGCGTCGAGGAGCGGCTGCACTCCCACGTTCTTGAGGCTCGCGCCACAGAAGGTCGGCACAATGCTGCGATCCAGGGTCTTGTCGCGGATAACGTGGTTGATGGTGTCGGTGGGGATCTCTTCACCGTTGAGGTAGAGCTCGGTGAGCTCATCGGAATAGGCGCTGAGTGCGTCTATCATCGTGTCCCGCCATTGCGCGGCGGTCTCGCGGTACTCCTCGCGGATCGGTGCGGTGTCCATCTCCGAGCCGAAGGTCTCGTGGTCCCAGTGGAGCTCCTGCATGGAGAGGAGATCGATCGTGCCCTCGAAGCCCTGCTCCTTCCCGATGGGGATGGACAGGATGACGGGGTTGGCACCGAGCTTCTCTTTCATCTCCTCGAGGACCGCGAAGAAGTCCGCGCCGATGCGGTCCATCTTGTTTACGTAGGCAAGACGGGGGATGTTGTAGGTGTCCGCCTGGTGCCAGACCGTCTCGGACTGCGGCTCCACGCCGCCGACCGCGTCGAAAATGGCCACCGCGCCGTCGAGCACCCGCAGCGAACGCTCAACCTCAGCGGTGAAATCCACGTGTCCCGGCGTGTCGATGATGTTGATCTGGTGATCCCGCCAAAAGCAGGTCGTAGCTGCCGAAGTGATGGTGATGCCACGGTTTTGCTCCTGCGTCATCCAGTCCATAGTCGCGTCTCCGTCGTCTACCTCGCCTATGCGGTGACGCTTGCCGGTGTAGAAGAGGATCCGCTCGGTGGTCGTCGTCTTCCCGGCATCGATGTGTGCCATGATGCCGATGTTCCTGAGTTTTCTAAGCTTCATTGGTCTCGCCGGGGCGAATAATAGCACACAGCGACTCGGCGTGGAAACATCCACGAGCTTGACAGTCGCATGGCCGCATGGTAGCGTCACCACCGCTCGGGCGGTTAGCTCAGTGGGAGAGCGCCTGCCTTACAAGCAGGATGTCACTGGTTCAAATCCAGTACCGCCCATCAAAACCCGGCACCTGATCGGTGTCGGGTTTTTTTTGGACAATCCGGAGCGGGGGTACACATTATGCCTGCAGTGACAGTCGTCGCGCACCGCGGGGGAGGCGGCGTTCGACCGGAAAACACCCTGGCCGCGTTCGACCACGCGGTGGGCCTCGGCTGCTCGTTTCTCGAGCTCGACGTCCGCGCCACGAGCGATGGAGTACCCGTTGTCATCCACGACGCGGCGGTCGACCGCGTGACCGACGGGCACGGGAGCGTTTCGGAATACCCGGCCGCGGCGCTTGCCGAGCTCGATGCAGGCTATGCCTGGAGCGAGGACGGGCGCAGCTTTCCTTTTCGCGCGCAGGGTCTCCACATTCCCGCGCTGAGCGAGGTCTTCGACCGCTACCCCCGCGCGTGGATATCCGTCGACATCAAGGCTGCCGATGCCGGCCTCGCGGGTTTGGTGGCAGAGCTTGTCACGTCTTTTGACCGCGCAGACCGTACCGTGGTGGGCTCTTTCTCCTGCTCGACTGCCCGAAGATTCCGACGGCTGCAGCCGCACGCTCACGCAAGCGCCTACCCCATGGAGGTGCGCCGCATGGTTGTTGCCGCCGCCTCCGGTCTAAGCCCACTCATGCCCGGTCACCCCGGCTTTCTAATGGTGCCGGAGTACTGGGGGCGGGTTCGCGTCGTATCCCCAGCTTTCATCCGCATGGCTGAGCGCGGGAATAAATGGATATTTGTCTGGACGATAAATGATACCGAGAGGGCGCTGCGGCTCGCCGACGCCGGTGTTCACGGTATTATCACCGATTTCCCGGGCCAGGTTGCCGCAGCACTCGGCTAAGTGGTGTCGCGCGCGCATCCCGCGGGATGCGTTACGACCTATTGAAGCAGCGCCTCTTCGGCAAGATAGGTCTCGACCGAGACAATGGGCTCGTTTGCGTAGGCTCGGCTTTCCTGACCGGCGCGAACGCTGTGCGTCTGCCCGATGAGGTTTTCAATCTCGACGTCCCCTTCCGTTACCTGCAGACTAATGCCGTCGTAGACGAAGTCGGTACCGCGCACGGAAGCCGTGGATACCGGACTGGTTACGCTAAAGTCGCTACGCCGGTCATCGGCGCTGCGCACGCGCGCGTTTACCTTACCAAAGCCCATCGACAGTTGCGTCTGGTCTACGTCCTCGCGCTCAGCAAGCTCGGCAATGGATAGCTGCGAGAGCGGCGATACATCCACCTCCGAACGTCCGATTGTTATGACGGCGCGCCCCCGAAAACCCGTCGCAACGAGGTCTCCGGCCGCAAGCACCATACCCTCTTCGGCACGCTCCCATGCGCCGTCTGCGGCGGAAACGCGAACAGTTCCATCCATTGACGTGATACGCGCTTCCAAGGCCGCAAACGCGGGCACCGTCAGCGCGATCAAGAGTACAAGAATCACGTATCGTTTCATCAGAAGCCTCCTTCCAACCGGTATGTGCCTTCGCCGTTACAGCGAAAGCTGGATGCGGGCGAGCAGTCGCCCCTGCGGATCGGTGTTTTCAACAGCCCCCGCATCCTTGAGTATATCACTCGGGAAAAAGATATCACCCTCAACGGCAAATCTCAAATCGGAGAAGGGACGAATTTCCAGTGTCGTTCCAATTTCGGTGCCGACATAGCCGGTGGCTGCGTCGGGGGGGAGCCCGGCAACCGTGCCGGAACCCTTGAAGGGCCGAGACGCTGCGGCCACGGATACGCCCGTGCGAATGCCCTCGCGGGGCCCGGCGCCGAGATCCAGCGGCTGCACGGAGTAGTCGAGCTTGGCGAAAGCGACGTTTGACAGCACAAGTGGTGCGAACCGGACAAGCATCGGCTCGGTTATCGGAGCAAAATGGCCGGAAGTGCCGCTCTCCTTCGCGGAAAAGCGCGAGAAGCCGCGCTCACCACCGGCCCAGCCGACCTGCAATTCCGCGCGGCTTTTGCCCAGCTGCGGCGCAAACGCCCTCAGGCTCGCGCCCGCGGCCGCGCCGAGCGTGGAATAGGTTTCGTCGTTGTCGTCGGAGTCGGCAAAATAGCGCGAGGCCCGCCCGATACCGTACACGGTGTAGAACACACGTCGGGAAAGCGGTCCGGTGAGTGTAAGGCTGCCGTAAAACCCGTCGGCGGCATCCGAGGAGTCGAGATCGCTCGAAGGAAGCTCGGGGAGGTCAAGATGACCTATAGCATCCATAATGATACTCTGTCGGCCGAGAAGCTCGGGAAACGCCACCTCCAAACGCCCCAGTAGATGGGCGGGCCCGAGCAAATTGTCATCGTCCAGCGCGTCTCCGGTGGTCAGTCGTACGTCGGTCGAATCGCGAAAGAGGAGCCCGGTATACGCCGATTGGACTCGAAACGTAACGACCGGCGCTACTATTCCAACGGAGAGTCCGTCTGCGGGGGTATCCACGATCAGTCCATTGGTATCCCGAAGGCCGAACCTTCCTGCGGTTAACTCAGCGACGGCACCGTCGCCGGTGGGGACCGGAATCCGAGCGAGAAACCGTGCCCGGTCGAGTGCAGGAGTGAACTCGCCGTCGGAATCATCATCCGCTTCGTCGTAGCGATACCCATACCCACCCATGAACTCGATGTCGCTGTCCGGCGAGAGAACCCACGAAAGCGAGGCATCGGCCGTTGTCTCGGTGAATATGTTCGTCTCTGAGGTGTGCTCGGCTCCGAGCTCGCTCGACAGCTCAATGTCGAGCTCAGCGGCCATGACATGCGGCGTTCCGGCGAAAAGCACAGCAAGCACGGGCAGGATAAGCCTGGGTCTCCGTCGCGTTATCCAGCGCCTCATGACCGGCCCCCTTCCCATTCGATGGCGTTTCCAATCAACCGTAGCGCCTGCACACCGGCGATGTGGTCGGTTGCATCAACACGGTCGAGCAGGATCCGCCGAAAGCGCAACTCTCGCACCGCATACCGGGGGCTCGGAGCAACCCGATACATGAGGCCCGCGGGAATATCAAACCCCTCCACCACTAGGTAGGAGAACTCCGCCACCGTGAGCGGTTCGTCAACCGACCGCGAACCCCACCCAAGTCGCCTGCGAAGCTCCGGATTGAGTGCTGCATCCGGCGAGGCGGTGCGTGGCAGCGTCCCGGACGCAACTAGGACGGCGAAACCGCCCTCGCGGTAGGTAATCTCCTCAGCGGTCTGCATTGCCGCTATGACCTCCATCTGGTCGGCGCCGGCTGCGGTAAGTACCGGCACCACCGTAAGCACAAGAACTAACCATATTTTCGTCACGGTCGGTACCCCTTGTCGGTATGTTATCCTTATAATACTGATTAGAATACCACAAAAATGACGGCAAAAAAAGATTGAGGATCAATGAAACGTTTTTCACTTTTCCCGCTTCCCGGCGTTCTCTTCTTGATCGTGCCCGTGTTCTTTGCCGGCGTCTTTTCGGCGTTGCAGTACACGCCGCTTCTTCAAACGGCGGAAAACCGTTGGTACGACCAGCTACTACATTTTAGACCGCAGATCGAGGAAGATGAGCGTATCGTTTTGCTCAACATTGATGACCGTGCGGTCTCGGCTCAGGGTGAGTGGCCGTGGCGGCGCGGAGCAATGGGTGATCATTTGCTGCGCCTGAGCGAGCTCTCTCCGGCGGCGGTGGTGCTCGACATCGAGTACGTCGACCCGGGGCTTCTCGAGGTTGACGGCGACGACTACAGCGAAACGGTGCCGCGAACGCTTAAAGAGGAGTTTACCGCGCTTCGCAACAACGCCGTCGATGTCGGCGAGGCCCTGGAGGCCGGCGCCCTTGATGCGGACTCGGCACCGCTGTATTTCTTCGATTTAGCCGAGGAAATTCTGGCATCTCGACAGCGAATAGAGGAGGAACTCGATGCGGCGGTGCGGGACGGGGACCGCCACCTTGCAACCGCTATGTCGCTGAGCGGGCCGGTTTACCTCCCTCTCCTGCTGGCTGTAAGAGAGGAGCAGTCGATCGGCCTTGAATCGCCGGAGGCGGCCCGCACGTTCTCCATCGCCGTCGAGGGTGAGGCGGAAGCGACCGTACCGGCGGTGGCGGAGGTTCGCGGCATCGTGCACCCCATCGACGATGGAGCCGCCGCTGCGGGATTCGCCAATACGC